>CAJMAX010000022.1 GCA_905211505.1 uncultured bacterium
AAAATACTTTATATAAATATAAAATTATTTTTTGGGGATACATTTATGGGAATTGGACATATTAGTCAAAAAGCAGTGCTTCTGTCAAAAACAATAGGTCAAAAACGCGGTTTAAGTCCTTTAACAGAAGATATTTACAGATTTGTAAATAAAAAAGGTGAACAGAATGTTTTCACAATATTCAGAGACGAACGAAACATACCTATGAAAAAACTTCTTAAAAATGAAACAACAGGTGTAGAGAAAGTAAGACATTATACTTATAAGACATATAAATTTAAAAACGGAGAAACTGTTCCTTATAAAATTGTTACAACTAATACTACAAACGGTCTAAGTGTTAAAGAAAGAACAACAGAGATTATAGCAACTGCTCAAAATGGCAGCAAGATTGATGTACCAAAGACAAAATCAAGTTTTATTCAACAAGAAGCAAACGGAAACAGATTTGAAAAAAGCTCTATACTAAGATTCTCAAATGGGCAAAAACCTGTAGGCGTAATAAGCAATATAGAAAGAACTCAGGACGGGAATATTATTTCAAAAAAAACAGTTGTTCATAAAACTAATGGCGAAAAAGCAAAAATCATATCTGATTTGTTTTACAATACTGCGACATATGACGATATAAGTTTTAAGTCTGAAATTATAAAAGCGTTGAAATCGGAAATGGGATTAAAGGACTATGGTATAACTGTAAAACCTGCACATATAGGCTATACCCCAGGTAGGATAAATACTTATGCAAGATATGAGCATAAAAGTAAAACAGTTTCTTTAAATGTGGACGTGCCTGCTGTAAATCAAAGAAAACAATTTGCTAGTGAGATTGCCCATGAACTTACCCATGCTTGGCAATTTAGAGAAATGGAATTGCTTGAACAGGGACTTTTAAGCGGAGCAAGAAAAGAAGCTGCCCAGATTTATAAAAACGAAATTTCAAATTATATAAAAGGTTCTGCGACAGATAAAGCTCAGCATGCTGCATACAAGGCACAAGTTGTTGAAACTAAAGCACGTGAGTTTCAAAAGTTTGTGGAGCAATATTACAAACAAAACTTGAAAAATATTTATAATAGACATGTGCAGGGTATAATTCCACCCCAAATTGGAATCACAGCCCCTCTTCCTGTAGGTGCTTTGAAAGACAAAGACATACTTTAATTTCTGCTTTAAGTGCACAAAAATCGTATGATTTAAAATTCACAGTATCTTACTACTTCCTACCATTGTAAACTTAGCATTGTTAGGCATGTATGCCTAACCGACAATTAAAATCTTCTTTGCAAACTGGACATTCAAATACATGAATGACATACGAAAAATTTGCAATACTAAATAAAATAAAAACGGAGAAGGCGGGATTCGAACCCGCGGTGAAATTGCTCCCACACAGACTTTCCAAGTCTGCACCTTAAGCCTCTCGGACACCTCTCCAAAGATAACTTTGTATGTTTATACTCTAATTATCTTTTAAACGCTGCATTTCGTCAAGTTCTAATATTTCTTGCTGATAAAATTCTTCAGTTCGCTCTATATTATAGATTTTTGCATCTGCTAATTTGGCAAGAACTTTAGCATAATCTGTACATCTTTTACCTTTGATTCCTTCTGTCTCCATTTGTATTGTTCCGTCAGGAAACAATCTTATTTTCATTTTTCCCATCCTGCACTCCTACACATCAATTGTCAAAACAATCGAATTATCTTCCAATACAGATTCACTTTCCAGACGCAAATTTTCATCCTCAAGGCGCTCTTTTATTTTATTATAAGTCATTTCCTGAATATTCAATCCGTATTCTTCATTAAGATCATTTATAATATCTTCACATTCGCCTTTGTTTGACACCTGTGTAATATCCAGGGTATATGCACCTGTACCATCTTTTTTATGGTATATCATCTCCATACCAAATAATTTACATGTAATTTCATCATTTGATTCTACAAGTTCTTCAGCTCCGTGTTCAAGTAATGTATTTAATAACATACCTTTATCTGTATAATTTGTATTATAAGTATACACGATTGTAGATTGATCGTTTATCAATCTTAAATCTCTTGCAGCAGCAATATTTAATTTTCTAAAAATTATTTCTGCTTCTTTATTTATAGCCGCATTATTTTGACCTGAAAATTCAGCTGTATAAAAACCATCTTTCAATACCCAATTCAATGTAGCATCACTATTTTTTAATGGAGTTTGAGAATTACCCTCATAATACAGATAATTAGCTTTTCTTAAAAGTTGTTTCAACTCTTTAGGCTGGATATTTGTTCGAATTTTTAAATTTTTCAGTTGACCGTAAGTCACATTTGTTCCTTGATAATCACCAGTCATACCTATATTTAAAATTGTAACCTTTTGTTCTACTTCCAGTAAAAAATCCGTTTCATTAACAGGTTTATAATATCTTACATTCTGACCCTCTACCTCTGCAACAATTTCAGAATCAGAGGTCGAATAGATATGTTTGGCATTTTCTTTTTTTAATTGTACATAAATATCTTTAAGACTTGTATAAGATGTTTCGTAATTAAAATAGAAATACTCATTTGAATTCAGTAAACGAACATTTCGCTGCGCAAGCCCGTCTAAAGTTTGAAAAAGGTCTTCCCCTGCAGATTGCAAAGTTTGTGAATCTGTGTTCCCGAACAAATTTGCAACGCAATATTTCCCCTTAGTCTGCCAACAAACATTCAAACCGTTCTCAAATTCAAAAATATCCGGTTTTAATTCTCTACCTGAAGTTTGAGCCATAAAACCTTTCATCTCAGAATACTCTAGATTTGTCAATACAGCAATCGAGCGTAAATTTTTATTAGCAATTGCGGCATTTACAACTGTATCGTCAGATGCACGTCTCAATTTTTCATTCTTGGCTTCTTCTGGACTAATTAAAAAAGCCATTGGATAAGCCATTAAAGTAATTGACACAATTAATCAACCTTCCTTTCTTTATACATCCAATGCCCTGCCGCCTCGAGAGGAGTTAACATCATCATCCTCATTCTCAGACTTCGCATATTCAACCATATCATCTTTTTTAGTTGCAGCTACAGCCCTGATATTTGCCCACTGACGCAATGATAATATTTGTTCTTTTTGAGTTACAGATAAAGGTACAACATTTTTTATAGTATTTGTCAAATCAGAAAATTCAAGAGGTCTATTGTTAAAAAATGCTTCATACAATGCAGTAATAACAACTTGTTCGATTTCTGCACCTACAAAACCTTCAGTCATTTGAGCCAATTGTTTATACAAATCATCATTGACTTCTAATTTACTTGCGACATCTTTATCTTTAAGCCTTTTGGACAAATGCAATTTGAAAATTTCTTGACGCTCTCTTTGAGTTGGTAAATCAACAAAGAATATCTCATCAAAACGACCTTTTCTAAGTAACTCTGCAGGAAGACTACTAATATTATTGGCAGTTGCAATAACAAATACAGGAGCTGATTTTTCCTGCATCCAGGTTAAAAAGGTTCCAAAAATCCTTGAAGATGTACCACTGTCTCCATTTGAATTTAAACCACTTAAACTTTTTTCAATTTCATCTACCCATAAAATAGATGGAGCAACGGCTTCTGCTGTTTTAATTGCTTTTCGCATATTTTCTTCGGAACTTCCGACGATGCCTGAAAAAATCTTACCAAAATCCAACTTTAACAGCGGTAACTGCCAAGCAGCACTCATAGCTTTAGCAGTCAAACTCTTTCCGCAACCAGGAACCCCGGTAATGAGTACCCCTTTTGGCGCCGGCAAGCAATATTTTTTAGCAGATTCTGACCAAGAATTATTTCTTTTACGGAGCCAGTTTTTTAGATTTTCCAGACCACCTACATCAGCAATTTTAATATCTGTATTGATAAACTCAAGAATGCCTGTCTTTTTAATAACCTGCATTTTTTCACTCAAAATTGTACTTAAATCTTCACCATCTATTCTTCCATCATTAACCATTGCAAGAGCAAAAGCATTTTCTGCCTCCTGCAAAGTCAACCCCAGGGCAGCTTTACATATTCTTTCTTTGCCGTTTTCATCAAGTTTTGAGGTATCTATTTGCTTATTTTGAGTAATCATTTTATCAAATTTCGATTTTATTTCTTCTAGCGATGGAAGCGGCATATCAACAATAGTAATTTCTTTTTGCATAGTTTCAGGAATCAACAATTCTGAGGCTATGAAAATTACATTTTTGCGATATTTACTTGTTTTAAGATTCCCAATATTATCTCTGAGTCGTCTCACTACATTATAATCAACCTGCCTGCCTTTGACTCCAAAATATACATGAAAGTCACACATTACAAACACCGCATTTTTATTACATTCTTTAATAAAATCGATAGCTTTATCAGGGCTATTTGTACCATCAATTTTTTGTCCATTCAAGACAAAACCGTTTGTTTGAGTCCAGACATAAACATCTCGCGGAACTTTTATCAACTTTTCAGAACTTGCAATTTTCTTTACTAAACTTACAGCACGCTCTTCTTCCCAGGTAGTTATATAAATATAGGGGAATCGAGCCCTAAAAAGCCTTGATAGCTGCGTAATAATTTTATTATCCATCTGATTTACCTCATTCTGCTTATTATTTTACTTTATTTTTCCCGAGTTGTAAACTAAAACTTTGATTTATACGGTCAAAATCCCCCATTCCATTGATTTCCAACCTGCCGTCTTTCGAAATCCTAACTTCAATCTTATTTTTATACTCTTTTATAATTGTCTCATTATATCTATCTGATAAAAAGATATATCTCTGGTTAGATGAACCAACCCACGGTCGCGACAAATCATAATTTTCGATTTCAAATCCGCCATCAATCAATAAATCAGTATATTTTAGCAGGGAATTTATATTTTTATCATTTTTAGCCCGCAACTCTTCCAATGTATAACCCGAAAAGCAAATTATAGATAAACCTTCAGATTTTACCATCTTAGCAAGAGACGCTAAATCTTCAGCCTGTTCAAAAGGTTCTCCGCCTAAAAAAGTTACCCCCTCTATTTTATCCTTTTCTTTAAGTATTAATTTAAAAAGACTATCCACACTATAATTTTGACCTGCACCAAAAGGCCATGTATCCTTAGCCCAGCAATCTGGACAATGTTTTTTACATCCCTGAACCCAAATGCAAAACCTGATTCCCGGGCCTTCTACAGAAGTCTTGGATAGAATTTTATAAATATTAAGCATTAGAAATCTATAGCCTTATCTTCATAATCATCATAACCGCTTTGTGATGAGTCATCAGATACAGTAGTAATCATTGCTTTTATTTTTTGTACAAATTGCTCGCTAACAGAAGCTGTATTTATAAAATCATCTTCCGTTGCAAATAAACCGTTTAAGTCTCTGTACTCAACAAGCTTTTTGGCGATTACTATATCTATACCAGGGAGTAATGATAATTCACTTGCCACAGCCTTATTTACATTAATTTTTCCAGACACAGAATATAAAATATCACCCATCTCTTGAAATTCCTGAGGTTTAATTTCACGTTCTTTTGTTCTTTCTGCAATCTTTATATGTTCAATATCAACAAAATCATCAGCATATTCTCTTTGCTTATTAGTACCATCAGCATAGCTATCAGGACGAATATTATTAATATCTACAAATTTTGAGCTATTATCACAAGGAGAATCTGTTTTAATATTGTCACTTTCAGAATTTTTACTGGACACAGCTCTTGGTACAAGTTCTATCGTAACCTCTGTCTCATAACTAAAAAATGAAACCAGAGAATCAATACATATAAATCCGTCAAAAACTTTACAAACCTGATTCCAACACTTGTTAATATTAACTTTATTTGATTTTAAAATCGTAAAAGTTCTTATATCTTTTTTATTTGTCAAAACATTTTCTATAACTACAATCTTTTCATCAGGGGTATATTTTACGGTACAGTGGTCATTGTAAATAGTATACTGATTAAACACATATTTTTTGGGAACTTTTGTAATACTGTTTTTATATGCTGCATCCAAAGCCAAATTTCTAAAAAACAAAATAAATGGCAGAGCAAGCAGAAATATTACTAACACAAAATTAGCCAGTAACTTCGAAATAAAAAACAACACAATATAACCGCAAATAAATGTTATTATAAATTTGAATAAACCTTTTTTCATACAACTACAGAATACCACAATTATAAATCCGGTAATGATATAAACGTATGATTTTAAATAAAAAATTAAAAATCTACAATTCTGCTTTGCTCTTCTCCGTCATTATTTTCAGGATGCTGCTCACTTTTCTTAATAGTTATCACGGGTCTAAGTTTCTCAGCAAAGAAATCTTTAATATTTGCACGTTTAAAAAAGTCTTCTTCTGAGGCAAATAATCCGTACTTATCCCTAGATTCAACAATCTTTTTAGCCTGAATAATATTAATACCTGGCAAAGCCGCAATTTCATCAACTGTTGCACTATTCACATCAACACTATGAACAGGCGCAGCCAAATCTTGATTTTTAACAACATTTGCTGGCGGTAAAACTATAGAATTAACAAGCCCTCCTGCAGACAAGTTGTTTACACCATCAAATTTTGGCCCCACTTTTGAATTATCAATATTTATCTGTTTTGATTCTGGCAAAGTATCTTGTTTTACAGTGGATTCAATACGAATAACTTTATTTTTGGGAACATCCAATAAAAAAGCCAAGGTTGTCACATTACTATCAAAATCAAAAGCACTACAAACATTACTCCAGCATTTATTTATTTTATATTTTTCCTTAGAGGTAATTGTAAACATACTTTTTTTATTTTGGATATCAGGAATATTTTCCATAACAATCAATTTATCATTCGGAAAAAATTTTACTGTACAATGATTATTTGCAATAGTATTATCACCAACAACAAACTGTTTACTTACCATAGATATACTATGTTTAAACTCGCTTTCAATTAAAAATCTACCAACCAACATTCCTATAAATATTAATATAAAAAGTACAACAGGAACAGCAATAGGATGACTCATCCAAAAGTCTAAAGCATAAAACAGGCCTATAACACCAAGAATAGCTATTGATATAACATAGGATAACATAGGGTCTCTCCGGCGTCTAACCCCCGGAACTAATAAAGCTAGAATACAAAAAATAATTCTCATAACCTAAAGTATACAAATTTATCATAAAAAAAGCAAGCAAAATATTTTAGACTTAGATTTTTTACAAAGCAAGATTTCAAAAAGGGTTATATAAAATCAATATGCTTTTATGCTAAAATAAATCTGTGCAAAAGGCAGTTAAACCAAATCTAAAAAAAATTATAGGAGAAATAACAATTCCTGCAGATAAATCAATATCTCACAGGTCAATTATTTTGCCTTGCCTTGCAAACGGAAAATCAATTATCAAAAATTTTGCAACAGGACAGGATCCGCATTCAACAATAAACATCTTTAAAGCTTTAGGAGTAAACATTAAATACCAGACCGGTTCAACAGTAATTATAGAATCAAACGGCAAACTAAAACAACCGGCAAACATTTTGGATTGCGGTAATTCAGGTACAACAATACGACTTGTTTCAGGAATTCTTGCCGGTCAAAATTTTACATCAGTTCTAACTGGTGATAAAAGTCTTTCAAAACGACCAATGAAAAGAATTATTACACCTCTAGAACTTATGGGGGCAAATATTGATTCTAAAGATTTCAAAGCTCCGCTAAAAATTCAAGGACAACCTTTAACCGGAATATCTTATAATTCTGCGCTTGCATCTGCTCAGGTAAAATCATGCATACTTCTTGCCGGATTATTCGCAAATGGAACCACAACATTTACTGAGCCTTATATATCCAGAAATCATACCGAAATTATGCTGAAACATATGGGGGCAAATATTACGGTTGACGGAACTAGAGTATCAATTCAAAAGTCAAAACTTGAACCGATTGAAATGGAAATCTGCGGCGATATATCATCTGCGGCGTACTTTATTGCAGCAGGTCTAATTATCCCGAATTCTAAAATAATTTTAAGAAATGTTGGTTTAAACCCGACAAGAATAGGAATTATTGAAGTTGCAAAACAAATGGGAGGTAATATCAAAATTCTTAACAAAAAAGAAGTTTGCGGAGAAATTACTGGAGATATCAGTGTTGAATATTCAGAATTAAAAGGCTGTACAATCCAAGGAGAAATGATTCCAAGATTGATTGACGAAATTCCAATAATTGCAGTTTTAGCAACTCAAGCCGAGGGAGAAACAATTATTTCTGATGCTCAGGATTTAAAAAACAAAGAGTCTGACAGAATTTCAGCACTTGTATCAGAATTAAAGAAATTAGGCGCAGATATAGAAGAAAAACCGGACGGAATGATTATAAACGGTAAAAAAACGTTGATGGGAAATAATATAGTTGAAACATACCATGACCACAGACTTGCAATGAGTTTATATGTAGCTGGACTTGTATGTCAAAAAGAAATCCTTATTAATGGGTTTGAATGGGTAAATATTTCATTTCCGGAATTTGAAGAAAAGTTTGACAAATTATTAACTTAATCCGCAAATGCACAATTTTTCAGCCCAAAACCTGTAAATTACCTCAAAATCCTCGATATCGAAAAATTACGTGCGTAGCACCTTGCGGAGCTGGATGATTGGTGAGCACTCTGATAATGTCAGTAACAAAATTATGTGCGTAGCACCCTTGCGGAGCTGAACAGTTGAAGTTTCAGCTAAATAATTGGTAGCAAAGTTACGTGCGTAGCACCTATTCTTTTACTCCGCCTTGTAAAATATCATTGATAAAATATTTTTTACCAAGAAGAAAAACTCCCACAACAGGAACAGTACAAATAACAGAACATGCCAGTAAATCACCCCATAGAGTAATTTCCCTGAAACTACCTTTAAAAATTGCAAGCCCAACCGGCAAAGTACGCATAGATTCGGTATTTGTAACAATAAGAGGCCACATAAAACTGTTCCAGCTTGTTACAAACGTAAAAATTGATAAAGTAGCTATAACTGGTAGAGCCAGTGGTAAAACTATCTTACAAAAAGTTGTAAAAATATTACACCCGTCAATTTTTGCAGCTTCTTCTAAGTCTTTTGGCAAGCCAAGAAAATATTGCCTCATCATAAAAATACCAAAGCCTCCAAATAATCCGGGAATAATTAATGCTTGATAGGTATTTATCCAGTGGAGCTGCCGCATAAGAAAAAACAAAGGAATAATATTAACCTGCGGCGGAACAAGCATTGTAATTAAAATAAGTAAAAACAAGCCATCTCGCCACTTAAACTTTAGCCTTGCAAAGGCATAACCTGCAAATGCAGATATCACAACCTGTCCAAGAGTAGTAACCAGCGCTACAAATAAACTGTTTATAAAATATTTGAACATAGGAATTTTATGAAAAACATTTGAATAATTTTCTAATGTCAATGGAGAATATAATAACTTACCACCCTGATTAAATATTTCTCCATTTGGCACAAAAGAAAGATTCAACATTGCAAAAAAAGGATATAACATACTAAATGCAATCAATATTAAACATAAATAACCTAAAACTTTTCTCAAGGATTTCATATAGAAATTATAACACGGCAATAAAATCTTGAGCAAAATTTTATACAGTATATTTGATAAGTTTTATATTAATTTTAAAATTAATCAATGGACAAAGTTTTAGTTTTTGCAGTATAATCAGCCTATGAAAATTCTAGAAAAGATAAACGTTAATTCTGAATCAAAAACATATATCAGTGGAGCAATCTTTTTCATTATTGCACTTTTTGTTGTGACAGCAGTAACATTTTTAGCCTTAATATCAGATAAGCTTGATATTGTTATGACACAGCCAGCAAGAGAAACGTACACGTACTTTATCTCTATAATGGATAGAATTCTGGCAATTCTAACGCTTTGTGTAATGCTACCTCTAACAATTTATCAAAACACAGCACAACAAAAATCTAAAATGGATAAATCAATATCCGTAATTAGTTTATTATTTTTACTATTTCTAGTTATGAGTTTCTTTTCAGGAGAGTACTATTATCTAAAAAAATATCAGAATGGCGAACTAAGTTATTCGAAAATGTTTTGCAAACCAACAATTGAAACAAAAATTTTTGATAACATAATCAAGCAAAAAGGGTTAATACCTCCTGAAATGTGCTTAAAAATTTTAAAACATTAAATAAAAGTTAATTTAAAATGACTTCATTCAAAATAACGTTAAAATAAAAATATAGAAAATTTATATTGAATGGAGTTGATATATATGTTAGATTTTGACAAATTTACAAATTATTCTCAAGAAATAATCTCTAGCGCCAATGCTCTAATGTGTTCCTACAAAAATACTCAAATGGAACCCGAGCATATTATGCTTGCAATGATAAAAGATAAAGGAATAATTAAAGACTATTTAACAGACCTAAATTTGCTCAATCAGGATTTTATAAATAAAATCATTGCAAAAATTGAAAGTTTCCCCAAATTGTCAGGGCCGATAAATAGTCAGGGATTATATTTAAGCCAGCAAACAATGAGACTATTGGAGCTATCAATAGAAGAAAGCAATAACTTGAAAGATGAATTTGTAAGTATTGAAGCAATCTTGCTTGGAATGACAAAACTTGATAACAGCGAAATAAAAAACATACTGGAATCATATAAAGTTACAACAAACTCCGTACTAAAAGCAATGAAAAATATAAGAGGTAATAATAAAGTGAATACAAAAAATGCAGAAGAAAATATGAAAGCTCTTGAAAAATATTCAACAGACTTGACAGACCTAGCAAGAAAAGGAAAACTTGACCCAGTTATAGGCCGAGATGAAGAAGTAAGAAGAATTATTCAGGTTCTAAACAGACGTACAAAAAACAACCCCGTATTGATAGGTGAACCGGGCGTAGGTAAAACTGCGATTGTAGAGGGTTTGGCACAAAGAATTATAAGAGGAGATGTTCCAGAAAGTCTTAAAAATGCAAAACTCATTTCGCTTGACTTAGGAGCTCTGGTTGCCGGTGCAAAATTCAGAGGAGAATTTGAAGAACGTTTAAAAGCTGTATTAAAAGAAGTTGAATCATCAAATGGTGAAATTGTAATGTTTATTGATGAACTTCATACAGTTGTGGGAGCCGGTTCTACTGAGGGTTCTATGGATGCTGGAAACTTATTAAAACCAATGCTGGCTCGTGGAGTTTTGAGAACTATCGGAGCTACAACTATTAATGAATATAGAAAATATATCGAAAAAGATCCGGCATTAGAAAGACGTTTTCAACAAGTCCTAGTTGAAGAACCATCAGTTGAAGATACTATAAGCATATTAAGAGGACTGAAAGAAAAATATGAAGTTCACCATGGTATCAGAATTTTGGATAGTGCAATTATAGAAGCAGCTAAATTATCAGATAGATACATAACAGACAGGTTTTTACCGGATAAAGCAATTGACCTGATAGATGAAGCAGCTAGTTCACTTCGTATTGAAATAGATTCAATGCCTGAAGAAATTGACTCTATGATGAGACAAAAAATTCAACTTGAAATTGAACGGGAAGCTTTGAAAAAAGAAGACTCTGAAGAAGCAAAAGCTAAAGTTGAAGATATTACACGTCAAGTAAAAGTTTTAGAAGATAAAATCAATGTAATGAAAGCACAATGGGAAAAAGAAAAAGCATCAATAACATCTGAAACTGACATAAAAGATGAAATAAATAAAATAAAAACCCAAATAGAAGAAGCTGAAAGGAATACTGACCTCCAAAGGGCCGCAGAACTAAAATACGGTAAACTCTTAGAACTCGAAAAACAACTAAAAGCTTGTCAAAACAAAGAAAAAGCTGATAATAGCTTATTAAAAGAAGAAGTAACCTCAACCGACATTGATGAAGTTGTTTCAAAATGGACAGGCATACCAGTGACCAAGCTTGTCGAATCTGAAATGCAAAAATTACTTCAAATGGAAGATATTCTGCATAAACGTCTTGTAGGACAAGATGAAGCGGTTACAACAGTATCCGATGCAATTCGCCGCGCACGCTCAGGTTTAAAAGACCCCAAACGCCCAATAGGTACATTTTTATTCTTAGGTCCTACAGGAGTTGGTAAAACAGAACTTGCAAAATCTCTTGCTGAATTTATGTTCAATGACGAGGATGCGCTTATCCGTATTGATATGTCAGAATATATGGAAAAACATAATGTAGCAAGACTTGTTGGAGCTCCTCCCGGATACGTCGGGTACGAGGAAGGCGGTCAATTAACAGAAGCTGTACGTAGAAAACCTTATTCTGTCGTATTATTTGATGAAATTGAAAAAGCACACCCTGATGTGTTCAATATAATGCTCCAAATTTTTGATGATGGACGTCTTACAGATTCAAAAGGTAGAACTGTTGACTTTAAAAATACGCTTATAATCATGACAAGTAACATCGGCAGCGATATTATTCTGGAAAACACATTGAACTCAATGTTATCTCCGGAAGAATACAGCAATACAAAAGAACAGGTTCTTGCCGTATTAAGACAACATTTCAAACCGGAATTTTTGAACAGAATAGATGAGACAATATTCTTCAAAGCCTTAAATTTACAACAATTAAGTAAAATTGTAGATATTCAAATGGATTATTTGAGAAATCTATTGAAAGATCAGGAACTTGAATTTGTTATTACTGACGAGGCAAAAGAATATCTTGCAACTCAAGGGTTTAACCCAATATATGGAGCCAGACCATTGAAACGTGTAATTAGACAAATGGTAGAAAATCCACTGTCAAAAATGATACTTGCTCAAAATTTTCTAAAAGGAGATAAAATAAAAATTGACCTGCAAAATGACCAATTAAATTTTGAAAAGGATAATTAATAAAACAGACTAAAAAACTTTTAATGTACCGAAATGGCGAAATAATCATTATATGATAATTTCGCCATTTCTTATAATTACAATTATTTAGAATTTAAAAATTAATAGCTTGGACCGTTTAAAAGTTCATAAGCTGCGTCCCAACCGCTTAAACCGCCTCTAGTTCTAAATTTAGTCAATTGAGACTGGCTTTTTTTCTGAGCTTTAGCGTTATCCTTGTTGTATTTTTTTAACATTTTTTTGTTTGTATTTCTTTCTGTAACAATAGGATTTGCATAAGCTAAAAAGTTTCTATATTCATTACAGCCATAACCGGCTTTTACTTTAGCTGGATAAGCATAGCTGATATAATTGAATAAATTCATCGCTCTATCTGCATTTGCAGGTTTTCCTTGCAAAACTTCCCAATAAGTCCCAGTCATTTTAGTTAAAACCACAATTGTTGCAAGCGGATTATAATTAGCTGCAACCATCAAATTTGCAGCAATTACATCTGCTTCTTTATTTTCTTTTGATGCTGCATAATTAGAGGCTAATGTTGATGTCGCAGTATTTTCAACTCCGATAGTTGTATCTGCAGTTAGCAATGAAACAATTTTACCTTTTGAGGCATGACCACTTATTATATGTCCCAATTCATTTGCTACAACAGCTGCAACCTCATTATCATTTCCAGCATAAGACAATTCTGCTTTTGAAACGTTTACCACACGTTTAGTTGCGAAATTCGAATTATCTACAGCACCGGAAACAACATTGAATTTAACATTAGTTGCTGAAATTCCATTTTTAGTAAGCAAATTTTGCCCTACAACAGGAACCCTGCCAGCTGCATTGTAAGTAGCTGCAGAAACAGGAATTGCGATTACAACTGAAACAAATAAAGATAATAAAACCTTCTTCATATCTAACCTCCTTTTTATTTAAACATTCTATAACAAAATCCGAAATTTTACATTCAAATGTTATGTTTTGTTGCCAGATATTTAATCATAGGATTGCATTTTATACAAAAACGGGTTAGTATAAATTTTGTACAAAATTAAGTTTTAGGGGTGAATATGTTAGAAAAAATAGAAAAATTTCAAATTCTTTTATTGGCAGTTGTAATTGCTATAGGCGGGATTATTGCATCCAGCATTCTTACAGGAGCACTGTCAAAAGACGTAATTTCTGTTACCGGTTCATATTCACAACAAGTAATATCTGACAGTGGAATTTTTGAATTTGAAATCAAATCAAGAAAAACAACAAAATCTGAAGCATACGCTGAAATTAACAAACAAAGACCTGTTGTAATTAAATATCTGGAAGAACAGGGATTTTCAAAAGAAGAAATAGATATTAAAACCTCAAGAGGATATGATATTTACAAAATAATGCCTAATGGCATGACAACAAACCAAATCGCAGCATTTGATGCCTCTCAAAGAATTTCCGTCAAATCAAAAGATGTTCAAAAAATAAAAAAAGTAGCAACTGATATCACAAATCTTACATCAAAAGGAATTGATATTAATGTAGATGAACCTTCTTATTTTTATTCAAAACTATCAGATGTAAAAGTAAAAATGCTTGAAGAAGCGACCAAAGATGCAAAACAACGAGCATCTGCAATGCTAAAAGCAACACACAATAAAGTTGGAAAAATTCAATCTGTAAGAATGGGAGTATTTCAAATAACACCTGTAGATTCAACAAATGTTTCAGATATGGGAATAAATGACACAACAACTATTGAAAAGAAAATTACATCTGTTGCAAATGTAACATTCAGAATTAAATAAATAGAGGTAAAAATGAAAGCACTTGTATGGCATAAAAACGGAGAAATTGAACTCATTGAAAAAGAAAAGCCACAAATTCAAAACGCAAACGATGCGATAGTTAAAGTAACTCTATCAACAATATGCACAAGTGATTTACATATAAAAAATGGATTTGTACCAAAAGCAAAACCTGGTACAGTTCTTGGTCACGAATTCGTTGGAAAAATCGTAGAAGTAGGAAATAATGTAAAAAGCTTCTCAATTGGAGACCGGGTAAGTGCAAACTGTGAAACTTTCTGCGGAGAATGCTATTTTTGTCAAAACGGATACATAAATAATTGTCAAAATGGAGGTTGGCAACTTGGCTGTACCATAGATGGCTGTCAGGCAGAATATGTACGAATTCCATATGCAGATAACGGACTGACAAAATTACCTGATAATGTTACTGATGAAAACGCATTATTTGTAGGTGACATTTTATCCAGTGGATACTTTGGAGCTGAAATGTGTGAGATTCAATCAGGAGATACAATTGCGGTTATCGGCTGCGGCCCTGTAGGTATATGCGCAATGATGTGTGCAAAATATATGGGAGCAGAAAAAATTATTGCAATAGATATAGATGAGACAAGACTTGAAACTGTAAGCCGCAATAATCTGGCTGATTATTGCCTAAACCCAACAAAAACAGATATAGAAAGCACAATTAAATCTTTAACAGAAAATCGCGGGGCTGATGGAATAATTGAAGCCGCTGGAGGTTCAAATACCTTTGAAATGGCCTGGAAAATTGCCAGACCCAATGCCATTGTTGGAATTGTTGCAATGTATGAAGAAAATCAAATTCTACCTTTACCTCATATGTATGGAAAAAATTTAACATTTAAAACCGGTGGGGTAGATGCTGTTCATTGTCAAAAACTGGTTGAACTTATAGCACAAAAGAAAATCAACACAGATATTCTTATTACGCACAAGTATTCTCTTGAAAATATTATACAGGCATATGAACATTTTGAATCAAAAAAAGATAACTGTATAAAAATAGCAATTGCGTAATAAAATTACATCTTTACCATAACAGCATCAATTTTATTGTATAAATCCAAGGCAATTTGCGAGCCATCTTTTTTTAGTAATGAAAGATAAGTTTCACTAAAATCACGCGGAGATATATCATCTATTTCACTTAGTATATTTAAGGCATCTTTATATTTTTTAGTTTTTATGTAACATTTTAATAAACACTTATTTATTGTAGGATCATTTTTTCCATAACAAATTTTATTAAACTCTTGAGCTTTTATAAAATCACTTATAGCTTGTTCATATTGGGCTTCTCGATACATGTAAACCAAACCTCTGGAATAATACCCGTCATTTAAAATATATTCAAGTTTTCGAGTGAAATTTCCATCATCTTTGTAATGATTTAAAGATTCTTGAGCCAGTGTAATGATACTGTTAATAGTCTGAAATTCATTATCATAATCAAGGCAGTCATAGTATTTCTTTCTAAGCTTAGATAAATCTCCCAGTTCATTCAAAATAGAAGATTTTTTAACCTCACTAACTGCCAACTTCATATCTACACGGAACTTTGAAAGTTCTCGTGCCAGAGTTTTTTGCAAATTTTGCTTTGATTGCTCCGCCTGATTTTTAATATCTTTTACATCCTTTTTCAAAGTTGTTAACGTAGCTGCTGAACTCTTTTTATAAAATTCCATATCCTTTAATTTTTTTTCAAATTCGCACTCCATTTCTTTAATTTTTTCTCTATAGGACTGCCCTAAAGCAAAAGGTAGCCCAATACCGACAATTGCAGTTAAACAAGTTAGCAACGTTAACCAGAAAATTAACCAGTTTGCCTGTGTTTCATAATAATTTGTCATAAAATTTTGATAATTTTCAGGTGTTTGAACGGTAATAGAATTCCCTGATTTCACTTTACTATTTTCATATTTCAGCAAAGTAATACTTTTAATTAAATTATTCGTAGTATTCATATTTACCGAATAGGAAATAAATATGGATAAACCAAAGAAAAGTATTAAAATTGGGACATTAATTATACATTTATCAAAAATACTATAAGACTTTTTCATACACAAAACCTGGCTATACTATATACAAATTAATTCATATAAAACAGAATCTTAAAAATGATATTTGAATAATTCAATATTTACAATTAGCCAGACGGATAAAATTTTTA
>CAJMAX010000023.1 GCA_905211505.1 uncultured bacterium
TTATTTTTTGTTGAAAATTTATATTGAGTAGTTTATTATATAAGTGTAAAATTTACACTAAACAAATAATGAATGGCGGGTATGTATGACTTGTAATGAAAATATTAGAAATATAGCAATTATAGCTCACGTTGACCACGGCAAAACAACTCTTGTTGACTGTTTGTTAAAACAGGCCGGTGCTTTTCGTGAAAATCAGCATGTTGAAGAACGTGTACTTGATAATAACGATTTGGAAAGAGAAAGAGGAATTACTATTCTTTCTAAAAATATCTCAATAAATTATAATGGAACAAAAATTAACGTTATTGACACCCCGGGACACGCTGACTTCGGCGGAGAAGTCGAACGTGTGCTTGGTATGGTTGATGGGGCATTACTTATTGTTGATGCAGCTGAAGGCCCAATGCCGCAAACAAGATTTGTATTGTCTAAAGCTTTGGAATTAGGTTTGAAAATTGTTGTTGTTATTAACAAAATTGATAAACCAGCTGCAGAACCATTAACAGCATTGGATAAGGTCTTCGATTTATTTACAGAATTGACTGACAGAGAAGATTTAATCGACTTCCCGTTTATCTTCACAAGTAGTTTAAATGGTTTTGCAATAAATGATCTTGAAGATGAAAGAAAAGACATGGTTCCTTTATTAGAAAGTATTATTAAAAACATTCAACCTCCTGAAGGTGATGAGAACGAACCATTCCAATTCAGAGCAACAACATTAGATTATAACGAATACGTCGGAAGAATTGTTGTTGGACGTATTGCACACGGAAAAATAAATTCTCAAGATCAAGTTTGTGTAATACACGCTGACGGCTCTCAAGAACGAGGCAAGGTCGCAAAATTATTTGGATTTAAAGATCTAGGACGAGTTGAAATAGAATCAGCTAAAGCTGGAGATATTGTAGGAATTGCAGGTTTCTCAGATATCCAAATAGGAGAAACCATTTGCGATCCAACAAATCCTAAGGCGTTACCTCTAATAAAAGTTGATGAACCAACACTTCAAATGAATTTTTCAGTAAATGATAGTCCATTTGCCGGTCAGGAAGGTAAGTTTGTAACTTCCCGCCAATTAAGAAAGCGTTTGTACAATGAATTAGAAAAAAATGTAAGTTTACGCGTTGAAGATACTGAGTCTACAGATTGTTTTAAAGTTTCAGGAAGAGGGGAATTACACCTTAGTATTTTAATAGAAACAATGCGACGTGAAGGATTTGAGTTTTCAGTATCAAAACCGGAAGTTATTTTTAAAAGAATAAATGATGAACTTTGTGAACCATATGAAAATCTAATTATTGATGTACCTGAAGAATATGCAGGAAGCGCAATTGAAAGACTGTCAAACAGAAAAGCAGAAATGAAAGACATGCAAACTTCAAAAGGAAGAACGAATTTAACATTCCATATTCCGGCAAGAGGTTTGATTGGATTCAGAAGCGAATTTATAAGAATGACAAGAGGCGAAGGTATAATGTACCACACATTCTTACATTACAGACCTTTTGCAGGTGATATTCCCCGTCAAAGATGCGGTTCGATTATTGCATTTGAACAAGGGGAAGCTATACCATATGCTTTAGCTCAATTTGAAGACCGTGGTGTATTCTTTGTCACACCAAAAACAAAAGTATACAGAGGCATGATTATTGGAGAATGTAACAGGCCTCAGGATATACAGGTGAACATCTGTAAAACAAAAAAATTAACAAATATGAGAAGTTCAACCGCAGATGTTATGGTTACTCTTCAGGCTCCTAAAATTCTTTCACTGGAAGAAGCTTTGGAGTACATTAGTGACGATGAATTAGTAGAAATTACACCTGAAAATGTTCGCCTGCGCAAAGCTGATTTAACAAAAAAAGTTTATAATTAAAACGTAAAATAAATAAAAAAGGAAGCTATGTGTAAAAGCTTCCTTTTTTATAGTACTTATATTCATGCCAGATTGTTTAGAGATTTATTGAGTTCGGATAAAAATAACTAAAATTTATTATATCACTCCGACTTATTAAATTGGTTGCAAGATTAAACTTTACCTGGAACACATAAAAATTAATCAATCAATTTCCCGTCAAACAAATCCAACACCATATTAACATTATCTGAATGATAGGATGAATCTGGATTTGTAGAAATTTTAGGTTTTTCTTCCTGTACATCAGCAATCCTCGACTCTACAGTTGCAACTTCGCCACCTGTTTGCTTTTTATTTAATTGAACGTTGTCAACATCACTTTTTTTAATATTGGAAGAGCTTTCTTGGATATTTATCGATGATTTTACCGGAGCAGGGGCAGGTTTATCATCATCACCATCACCTGCAGAATTTGACTGACCGGCACGAATCGCATCATCACCAGGAGCAGGTGGTCTGACAATAACTTTTGGAGACGAACCAACAAACAAGGAATTTACAGCTTCCACAATATAATTATGCTTGGCTCCATCCGGTCCAAACTGTTTTAACCAGCTTGGATTCTTAATAGATATAATTACTTCATCCTGTGCAATTTTTATTGGCAAAGCCTGCTGTTTCAGAATAGCTCTTGATGGGAAACTGGAAATATTTTCAAGCAATTTTGCCCATATTGTTTTTAAATTATTTGAGGATGCAGGTTTTGACATTGGAACTGGTTGGTTTAAAACATCCTCTTCAGAAGTACTTGCAACCGATTTCACAGACCGTGAGACAGATTGTTCAACATTATCAATTTTCAGTTTAACAGACTCTGGCTTTTTAATTTCTGACTTTAACACAGGTGCCGGAGGCGTGTTGTATGAAGAAACATTTACAAGTCTGGTTGTATTCCCCGATTCCAAAGCCAAAATTCTTTTTTGCAAATCTTCCAGCTTCGTATTTTCAGCCAAATTAGACATATCCAAAATAGCAACATCCAGCCATAATTTAGGATTTGCTGTCAATTTTAATTCTTTGATATACGCCGCGCATTTATCAATCAAAGATACAAGCTGATGAACTTCAATTGTCGAAATTTTCTCTGCGACCACATTAATTTGTTCTTCATTTAACTGAATAACACCGGTAACAGCCGAATTGCCTATAGATTTTAAAATTAAAGTATTCCTCAAATATTCTAACAGATTAGACAAAATTTGAGCCGGCTCATTACCTTGATTATAAATATTATTAAGAACCTGCAAAGCTTCATTTTGATTTGACTGCACAATAGCAGAAAACAGTGACGTCAACGAACTAAAGGATAATCTGCCAAGCAGCCTGTTTATATCATCTACTTTAATAGCATCATCTGTGGAATTCAATACACTCAACTGATCTAAAAGTGCAATACTGTCTCTCATTCCTCCAGCAGAATTTTGCGCAATATAAGCAAGTGCATCATCAGTAATATTAATTCCTTCACTATCCGAAATATAACGCAGATGTTTTGATATATCATCAGTAGTTATACGTTTAAAATCAAACCTTTGACAACGACTTTTTATGGTATCTAAAACTTTGTGAACTTCAGTCGTCGCAAGAATGAAGATAACATTTTTAGGAGGTTCTTCCAGGGTTTTTAAAAGAGCATTAAAAGCCTGATTTGTAAGCATATGAACTTCATCAATTATATAAATCTTATAACGACTTTGCACAGGTGCTAATGCAACTTTTTGGATAATTTCATCCGCATCATTAACTGAACGATTACTTGCAGCATCTATTTCTATAACGTCAATTGGTATTGAATTTGTGATATTTTTACAATTCTCACACTCATTACAAGGTGTAATAGTCGGGCCATTTTCACAATTCAAAGATTTTGCAAAAATTCTGGCAGTAGAAGTTTTACCGGTTCCTCTCGGCCCAGTAAATAAATATGCATGCGAAATTCTATCCATTTTAATAGCGTTTGCCAAAGCTTTTTTAATATGTTCCTGACCAACTATTTGTTCTATTGATTGCGGTCTGTATTTTCTGTACAAAGGTATATAATTTTTATTCATGATAAAGTAATTATAACAAATAATCTTTTAAAAAGGGTAGTTTATGAACTTAATTAAACCAAAAAAATTAAAAAAAGGAGATACAATATCAATCATTGCCCCTGCCGGTGCCGTTGATATTAACCTTATACGAAAAGCTGAAGAATATTTTAAAAATTGCGGATACAACGTTAAACTAGGGGCAAATATCAATAAACACTATCGAGACTTCTCAGGTTCAGATAATGAAAGGATTGAAGATTTACACAACGCATTTGCTGATTCTGAAACAAACGCAATTATATGTGCCAGAGGAGGATTTGGAACTCTTAAACTTCTAAATAGGATTGATTATGACCTTATTAAAAATAACCCGAAAATATTATGCGGATATTCTGATATAACTGCATTATCTACAATGATTCTAAAAAGAAGCAATCTTATCACATACTCGGGACCAATGGCTCAAAGTGACTTTTCAGGTGCGTCAAAAATAAATAAATTTACAGAAATAAATTTTTGGAATACCTTAACCAATTCTTCACCTGTTGAACTAATACCACGAGAGGGAGGAAAAGCATATAAAAAAGGAAGTGCAACAGGAATTATGTTTGGAGGAAACCTTGCAACTATAACTTCTCTATGTGGACAAGATTTTATTCCTGATAACAAATTTATTTTCTTTGCAGAAGACGTAAACGAGCCAGCTTATAAAATTGATAAATATTTTACCCAGCTATTTAGTATTAATGAATTTAAAGATAACATAACCGCACTTATATTAGGCGACTTTACCGAAACTGATAATAAGCAATGGTTGGATGAGATTATTACAGAAATTGCATCACAAACCAGTATTCCAATATTTTCGGGTTATCCTATTTCACATACAGAAATTAAGGCTACCATCCCGTTTGGCGCTGAAGCTGTAATAGAAAATAGCGGAGTAATAACAATCAACAACGAATAATTAGAACATCAGATTTAACATTTTCTAATACTCTTTTACTTACTGAGCCCAGAATAAACTTTGACAGGTACTTTTTATCTCTTGTTCCACTTACCACAAGATCAATATTTGCCTTATTCGCATATTTTATAAGTTCTTGCGCAGGAACACCGTTTAAGACAGCTTTTGATGAAACAGTTAATCCGCTTTCTGCAAACATTTTCTCAAACTTTGAAAGTAATAATAACGAGGCTTTGTCTTGCTTTCTTTCAATTTCAAGCATCCAGTTAGAATCAAAACTTCCCTCCAAAAACAAATAATCAGGTATTTCATAAACTGTTGCAAGATGAATCTCTTTATCCTTAAGATTTAGGGTTTCAATACTTTTTGCTATAATTTTGTTGCTAAGCTCCGTATTATCAACAGTAAATAAGACTTTAGTTCGCTCATTTTTATCTTTAGAGATAAACGTAGAAATTTTTGCAACGGAAGCAATTTCTTGAGAAACAGAACCAAGCCATTTTTGAATACCTTTTTTACCATGAGAACCCATTACAATAAAATCATATTCCTCACCGTCCAGAATCTCCAGAATTGAATCAATTGTAGAACCACACATTTTTATTTTATTTACAATATTTATACCATTTTCTTGTAAAAATTTCTCTGCATAATCTAATATTGAATCTGCAGAACTTGTGCATTGATAAGCAAATTCAGTTCCCTCAATAACCGTTGTATCCGGCAAAAAGCTCCAATCAATTACACATAGCACATCAACAGCCATATTCTGACACCAGTGAGCAAAATTATGAATTGCGTGATAGCTGATTTTTGACCCATCCGTACAAAATAAAACTTTCATTAACTTCTCCTTTTTCAATAACATAAAATATGTTAAGGAAAATTACATTAGCTAGTCATATACACTTTTTTCTGATAAGATAGAGTTATAAGTTATTACAGTTATTTTGTTAGGATTAGTTATAGTAATGTCAGCTGAAGAAAATGTAAAACTTAAAGAGTACAAAGAATTGATTGAAATCATTGCAAAGGTAGAGTATCAAAAGTTTGCAAATTCACATTTAATTGAATTACCTGAATTAATCAATATCGGTACCCACGCTTTATATATACTTTTCAAATCAAATTCACCGGAAAAGTATAACAACACGTATCTTTCTACAGCCATAAAATGGGCAATCCGCAATGAGGTAAGAAGAAGATATAAATGGTATACATTAAAGAACAAACAAACAACATTAGAAGATGATGAAACTGCAGATGCAGATATTAGAGCCGAAGTATACAAAAACATACTTTCAATTGACGAATTACAAGATGCCGAAATTCCTACTCAAATTAAATCACAAGACAAAACACCTGAAGAATCTATCGAATTTTCAGAATTAAAAGACGGTATTTTAGAAGCTATGAAAAAATTACCGCCTAGAGAACGAGAACTTATTGAATATAAATTTTTTAAAGAAAAAAAACTGCGTGAAATAGCCGAAGAATTTAACATTTCACAATCTCGTATTTCTCGCATCATTCAAACCGGTCTCGACAGAATAAAAAAAGACTTGGCTAAACAGGGGATTATTTAAAATATGAAAACAATTTTTGAAAAAAGCAACGGTAATGATGGAATTAATCTTACCGACGAAATTGAAAATCTTTGCTTTTTACCTGAAAACGTACTCAGAAAAGATAAAGTAGGACTTCCGCAACTCGGAGAATTAGAAGTGATGAGACACTATAAAGAGCTGTCTGATTTAAACTTTTGTATAGAAAAAGGGTTCTATCCGCTTGGGTCCTGCACTATGAAATATAATCCTAAAGTAAATGAATTTCTAGCCGGGCTTGAGGATTTTAACATTCACCCTAATACTGATGAAAACCTGGCTCAAGGTTCTCTAAAACTTATGTTTGACTTACAGCAGGCACTGCTTAAAATTACAGGAATGGATGCTATTACATTAACACCATCAGCTGGTGCGCATGGCGAAATGACAGGCATGATGGTTATTCAAAAATACTTTAAAACCATAGGGGAAAACAGAACAAAAGTTATTATTCCTGATTCTGCACACGGCACAAATCCGGCAAGTGCCAGAATGGCAGGATTTGACATTATTGAAATAAAATCAAATGAAAAAGGCCAAGTTGATATCGAAGCTCTAAAACAGGTTTTAACACCGGATGTAGCAGCAATAATGATGACTAATCCAAATACATTAGGAATTTTTGAAGAAAATGTAGAAGAAATATCCCAAATAATGCATAAAAATGGTTCATTGTTATATTACGATGGTGCAAATTTTAATGCGATTATGGGGCACACAAATCCTAAACTGATGGGATTTGATGTAGTGCATCTTAACCTTCACAAAACATTTTCAACTCCGCATGGCGGTGGAGGGCCAGGTGCCGGACCTGTTGCTGTAACCGAAAGATTAAAAAACTTTTTGCCTGTCCCAATAGTAGCTTTTGATGGAAGAAAGTATTATAAAAACTATGATTTAAAACATTCTATAGGAAATGTAAAAAATTTCTATGGAAATTTCGCTGTTCTTGTTAAAGCTTACGCATACATATTAATGATGGGTAAAAATTTGAAAGAGGCCTCTAAGAATGCCGTGCTAAACGCAAATTATTTAAAAGAAAAATTAAAAAAATATTATAATTTGCCATATGACGAACCCTGTATGCATGAATTTGTAATAACAGGCGAAAAACAAAAATTGGAAAACGGAATTTCAACACTAAATTTAGCAAAAAGATTGATGGATGAAAACACACATCCTCCAACAGTTTATTTTCCACTGATTGTGCATGAGGCAATTATGATTGAACCAACAGAATCAGAAAACAAAGATAAACTGGATGAATTTGCACAAACTATGATAAAAATTGCACAAGAAGCTGAAACTAATCCTGAAAATATTTTATCAGCACCTCATAATACACCGGTGAAAAAGATTGATGAAGTTTTGGCTGCTCGTCATCCGAATTTAAAGTACAGTAACAATTAGGAAATATAAAAAATGAGTAAAAAAGAAGAAAAGAAGAAAAAAATATCATTTCCTCATATGGGAACTATTAGTTATGCATGGGCTGCAGCTTTGAGAATTATAGGTTGTGAACCCTATGTCGAACCATATACAAGCAAGAAAACATTATCTTTAGGCACAAAACACGCACCGGAAGCGATATGTTTACCTTACAAACTTATTCTTGGTAACTTTATAGAAGCTATTGAGGGAGGAACAGATTATGTTGCAATGATTACGTCCCCTGGCTGCTGCAGACTGGGTGAGTATGGCAAATGTATAGAAAATGCCCTGCATGACCTTGGTTATGAAGCAAAATATCTAGACCTGCAACTGTATGACGGAATAAAAGGAATGTATAATTTCTTAAAAACTGCAAGTGGAAAAAATAACCCGTTCTTATTTAGCAAAGCTATTCTTATAGCAATATTAAAAGTGTTTACTATTGACAAACTGGAATCCAGACTATCTTATTGCAGAGCCAGAGAAATAAATTTTGGGGACGCTGAAAAACATTATTTAAAAGCACTAAAATATATTGATGCCGAAGACTCACTTTTGGGACTAAAAAGGGCAATAAAACAAGCTGATGAAGAAATGAAAAAAGTTGAACTTAACCAAAACAAGGAAGTTCTATATGTTGATATAACAGGGGAAATTTACGTTGTTAATGATGAATTTTCTAATCAAAGTATTGAAAAAGAACTTGGAAAAATGGGGGTTCAGGTTAGAAGAAGTTTAACAGTAAGCAGCTTTTTAAAAGATGCAATAATCCCAAAAATTTTCAGAAAAGGTGAAACACACTTACAAAGGGCAGATAGACTTGCTAAGCCATATCTAATGCGAGATATTGGCGGAGATGCCTTAGAATGTGTATCCGATGTTGCATACGCAAATGAAAGAGGAATTGACGGAATCATTCACCTTAGTCCTTTCACATGTATGCCAGAAATCATGTCTCAAAATATATTCCCAGCAATGAGAGAAGATTGTGAAATCCCGATTTTACCATTAATTCTTGATGAACAGACAGGTAGAGCAGGATATATCACAAGAATCGAAGCTTTTGTTGACTTAATGAGAAGAAGAAAAAGAAAACGCAAAATGTCACAAAAAAATAATATACAGGAAGAAGCTGTAAAGTAAAGTATTTAATGAGGAGTTTTAATGTTAAAACTGATAAAGAACAACTTTAAAACAACAAATGACTGTATAATTTTGGCAACACCACTAATAATTTTTCTTTCCATCTTAGGGTGGTATTTAAATTATGCACTGGATTCAATAGACAATATTCCAAAACTAATTCTGGCAGTTGTAACTACACTTGTAATGAGCAGCGGATTTTTTTCTGCCTGGTTTTATATGACAAAAAAAACATTAAAACTTGCTAAAACCGTATTTATTTTTGACAAAGACAGAGCTAAAGCTTTTCGGGAATTAATCTTGTCATTGCCGAAAGGAATTGGCAAATTATTCTTACCATTTCTTGGGATAATTTCTATTTCAGGAATTATATTCGGAATTGTTGTATTGTTAACAACAATTTTTGTAACTAAATATATTGGAACAATTGATATTGGTCTATTCAATTCAGAAAATGTACTAATATCCACAAATGAGTTGATTAATGAAATAAAAGATTTGTCAAATAACGAACTAATTGTACTAAATTGTTGGTATTTAATCTTAACATCATTATCAACAATTTTATCATTTATAGCAATGCTATGGATTCCTGAAGTTGTATACACTGAAACTAACCCTTTTAGAGCATTAATTCAGGCTATAAAAAAACTTTTTATTACTCTGCCAAAATCATTTTTATTATTTTTATATGTAAACGTTTTAATGATTTGTGTCTCAGTTCTAAATACACTATTAATGTATAATCCAATTTTATACTTTTTTGTTTTAGTCCTTTATTATTATTTATTTGTATATATTGTTGTGCTAATATTCACTTATTATGAACAGACCTTCCTTTATGAACAATAGAATTAACGTTATAGCAATAGTTGGAGCAACAGCAAGCGGTAAAACTGCTTATTCAATAGAATTAGCAAAAAAGCTTGACGGTGAAATTATTTCAGCAGATTCCAGACTTGTATATAAAGGATTTGATATTGGAACGGCAAAACCGGAGATTACAGAACGGGAAAATATTCCACACCATCTCATTGATATAGTTGAACCCGAATTTGATTATTCAGCGGGTCTATACAAACAACAAGCAAAGGAAAAAATTATAGAAATATTTAAAAAAGGCAAAACTCCTATTATTGTTGGCGGTACAGGACTTTATTTGAATATATTACTAAAAAATTACGATTTACCGCAAATTTCACCAAATAAGGAGTTTCGTAATAAGCTTTATACGTTAGAAAGTCAGGAACTATACGAACTTTTAAAAACACAAGACATAGAAAGCGCTGAGACAATAAATCAAAATGATAGAAAAAAAATTATAAGAGCCTTAGAAATAATAAATGAAACAGGAAAACCTTTAAGTTCAACCCGAGGAATAAAAGAACCGGAGTTTAATGTTAAATGGATTGGTCGAAATTTTGACAGAGAAACGCTGTATAAACGGATTGATGACCGTGTTGATATAATGATAGATAAAGGACTTATTAAAGAAACACAAAACCTATTAACAAAACATGGACGAATACCAAACTTAATAAACACAATCGGCTATCGAGAAATTTTAGGATACATTGATAATAAATATTCTCTGGAAGATGCTAAAGAATTATTAAAGAAAAATACACGAAATTACGCAAAACGTCAATTAACGTGGTTCAGGAAAAATGAAGATATTGAATGGAATATTTATCCGGAAAAACTAAAGAAGTAAAACTTCATACGTCTCTACTGATAAATATTAATTCACTCTAATTTTAACAACTACTTTAATTACTTCTTCTGAAGTATCTTCACTACAAGAAATTTGTGGAGCATGAGCTTCATGGGGGTATAGCATTATAAAATTTGTGCCTTCCAATGTCACATATTTATCTTTTGCAACAGAATCTGAATAAAAAGTAATATCTTTTTCAAAATTATAAGGTTCTAAAATCGTTAATTCAGCACGTTCAGACAGATATATTTTCTCTCGGCCATTAATAAGCAGCTGGATATCTGCATAATTATCATGTGTTTCATATTTAGCATCTTTTATCGGTTTTGTTTTGTATTTTTCGATATTTACATAACTGCTGTCATCTATTATAGTTTTTCCCAAAGTTATATTATTACCATCAAGATTTTTAAGAAAATCTAATACTGGCTCAGGAATATTACTATAAAAATTAATATTATCAAGTTTATCAATAATCATATATTATAACCTTTCAAAAGAAAAACAGGCTTTAGAAAAAGCCTGTTTTCAATATTACCTAGAAAAATCTCAATTTATTTCTTACGCCAACAAAGCATCTTCTGCTATCACAAGGATTTTCATCTTTTTCGTTAAAACGAAGTCCTAAATTTAAACAATAAGGAGTATACTCACTAATTGAACGTGATAGACAAGCTGCCCTAGCATAAGAAACAGATTGATAAGCCAGAACTTTTCTACGATTGTTACCATCAAAGTAATATACATCGGTAGGAAGACTTGAAGCATCATTACCACCAACATATAAAGATACGGCAGTGGTGTTTTCTTTCTTAACACCATCCAAAGGATATCCAGGATATACTGTACCATTAGCACCTACAAAGAATGGAAATACATCATCCCATAATGTACCTGAACCCTTATTACCGTCAATATCAACAAAAACAGTAAAACCACTAACAGCAAATGCCACATTTTGCTTTTCATAATTAGCCTCATCTTTAATGGCAATATTAGTCAAATCAAGAGAGGCACAACAATTTCTAGCATCTGTCATTTTACCTGTCGTTAGACTTCTCTCATCAAGAGTATAACAGTTATTTTCATTTTTACAGAAATAACCCTTGCCGCCTGTTGCATCCTGACAATCCAGAATAGTTGATTTACCCTCTAAACGCATACAAACATTTTGAGCAGGGGTAACATTAGATGGATTATAAGATAAACCAGGAATAGAGGCAGATTTATCACCTAAAACCCATAATTTTAAACCATTAGATAAAACTACATTAGGTTTTAAATTTGCAAAAGCACCATTTTTACTATCAACTGACAAATACTTTTTATTATTTCCGGTTGCAGCATCAAATACAGCTTTATTATAGTGAATAGTCCCTTCGGAAGTAAACCCACCACAAGAAGAAGATTCTACGTTCCAATATTTAACAATAGATTTACAGAAATTTTCACCGGAAAGAATTGGTGGATTAGTTATACAAACTTCTCTTTCTGCATCATATGTTGAGCCTTTTGAACAAGACACTCTATGACATTCTGGGTAACCAGCTTTGGTAAAACCCATCTCGAAACCTTCAACACATGAACAACCGGTTAAATTTGTAGTATCGTTTACACCAGAGTATACAGAATGGTCTGGACAGCAAGAATTATACAACTCATCAAAATCATTAGCACAAGCTTTACAAATAGTATCTTGATCTGTTGTATTATTTTTAGCATATTGATTTTTTAAATCATTGAGATCTTGACAGCAAACTTTTTCATTATTAGCTGAAAGAGAATAACCTGCTCTACATACACAATTGACAAAATATTGTTTACCTCCATCTTCCTTAGGGGCATCATTAATCATATTATAATAACCATTGGCGACACCACAAGCATTAGCAGAAACAGGCTCCCTTTCATAATCAAAAGACGGTCCGCTACCGCCAGTTGTATTTGTATAAGTAGTCTGAATTAATTTACATGTAGATTCTGTAATACCATCTTCATCAGTTTCATTTTCAATAGTTACACTATATGTGTCATTTGAACCCGCAGGAGTAGAAGTACAATATTGATTAACTTTGTCACTGCAAAGAGATTCAAAAGTTAGACTTCCATTACGAATAGCATTTGTTATTGAAGGAGCTTCTAACTCTGGAAAGTCACAATTACTATTACTAAAAAAACCTAGTACTTCTGTTGATAGATTATCGGCAGCACATCCATCATAGCCCTCTTCTCCATCTTCACCAGGTTCAAAAAAATCATCCTTTGTATAATATTGGTCTGAGGTTGTACCATCAGGATTTTGTACAGGCTCTTTATCTGGATTTACAATCTGCTCACCGCCACAAACTCTCAAACGCAAAAGATAATCATCAATATCCTCCTTACTAAACAATGGATAGGTTGTAGTAAAAGTCTCAGCGTATGATTTTGGGAATAATCTATAAAATACATAAGCTTCAGAATAAGCAAATTTTGCAGCCAATAAAGACCATTTAGACTTTATTTTTGTTTTTGCCAAAACAGAATTTTTGACAATAAAATGTTCAAAATCACTAGACTTATTTATTTTTGCCAAATTTTTAGAATCCTGTTCGGTAGATGCAATAGAATCAGGAAGAGCAGCTATCTGGCCTGCAAGCTTTTCTACAGTTCGATAAGCAAGATAATATGAATATTCTGAAGACTTTCTTAGCTGCTCTTTTACTACCAAACCGCATAAAGCAACAAGCACTGCTACAATCAAGACTGCAATAGAAATTTCTGTTAAAGTAAATCCGGATTTTTTATTATTTTTAAAGAAGTTCATCATACCTCCAGTTAATTATACCAATTCTAACATCGCTTGCTCATATTCATCTTTTGACGGAGCTTTGCCATGCCAACCTGCATTGTTTTCCATATAGCTGACACCTTTACCTTTTATTGTAGAAGCAACAATTGCAGTTGGTTTCGCGGCTTTCTTAGCTTCTTCAATGGCATTATAAACAGCATTTATGTCATGTCCATCAATTTCTAGAACATTCCAGCCAAAAGTTCGAATTTTTTCGGACAAATTACCTAATGCTTTTACACATTCTGTATTGCCATCAATCTGTAAATTATTTCTATCTATAATAGCAATTAAATTATTTAAATTTCTATGAGAGGCCTGCATTAAAGCTTCCCACACATTACCCTCCTGCATTTCTCCATCACCAAGAAGCACAAATACATTTGCCGGATTTTTATCAATTTTTAGGGATAGAGCAATTCCACAAGCCATAGACAACCCTTGTCCCAAAGAACCTGTCGCAACTTCAACCCCTGGACACCATAATGATGGATGTCCTTGAAGTCTTGTTCCTAGTTTTCTAAAAGTCATTAACTCGGATTTTTTTATAAAACCTAACTGGGCTAAAACTGAATAATATATCGGAGAGACATGTCCTTTGGATAAAACAAATCTATCCCGCTTATCATAATCTTTAGACAGTTTTCCTTTTAAAGAATGACGCATACACTTATGAAACAGAACTGTCATAATTTCACAAGAAGAAAGTGAGCCGCCAATATGACCGGATTGCGCATTATAAACCATCTTGAGAACATTTTGACGATTTTCAAGACACAAATCTTTTATATGTTTAATATCTGAATTACTCAAGTTCATTATTTGTTTATTATCCTCTCTCTTATAACTTTAAATACAAATAAAGGCAAAGTTGGGAATATTCGTTTAAACCTTTTCGGCTCTTTAATTGTACGATATAACCACTCAAGACCCAACTTCTGATAAATTTTTGGCGCTCTTTCAACAACTCCGGCCCAGACATCAAAACTTCCACCCAATCCGATCATTGTCGCATTAGGCAGCATTTTTTTCAAATCATTGATAAAAAGTTCTTGTTTTGGAGAACCCAAAGCAACCAGAACTAAGTCGGGAGATGCCTTAGACACATCAGACAAAACTTCATTATCATCTGAAAAATAACCATCATGTGAATATACAACGTTTAAATTAGAAATCTCATCACACAAATTTTTAACAGCCTTATCAATAACTTCAGGCTTTGCACCAATAAGAGCAACAGACTTTCCAGCTTCAGAAAACTTAACAATAAGAGTTTTACCCAATTCAACACCAGCTATTCGGTGCACTTTATGACCAAGGATTCTAAGTCCTAATTCGACCCCAATACCATCTGGAACTACAAGTTCAGCACTATTAATAATCTGAGCAAAGTCAGGTAGTTTTTGAGCATTAGAAATCATTTCAGGATTAATTGTGATAATTTGACCAGGATGCGACAATGCATAATTAACAGCTTCATCAAACGTAAAGCAATCAACATTAAAACCCAAAATTTTAACCAAGTCTCGATCCATATGTTTATTATACCACATGATAAGAAATTATGCTATAATCAAAGTATGAAAAAGTTTGTGTTGAAATCTTTATTTACAATATTTTTTATCTTTGCAGCTGTTGGAAAAACTTTTGCTGTAGATTTTAATGTGCTGGTATTACCAACAAACATATACTCTGTATGCGACAATTATTTTTGTTTCCCGGAGACCTCCGAAATTATCGCAGAGGATGTTATTGTTAATTTAAATTCATATAAATCAATACATGCAGCAGAGCTAGCTGAGGTTAGAATGAGGCTTTTACAGCTTCCGCAGCTAAAAACAGCTACAGAACAAATGTTGAAGCAATATGAACAAAATGAAAAAATAGACTTTCAAACCCTGCAACAGCTTTCAAAAGAATTCAATGTAAAATCTATTATCCTCATAGCTAACTATGCAATCAATGATAAATCTTCACTTAAAAGAAATGTATGGGAAGCTTTAGAAATTTCAACAGCATTTAAAATAACTTACCCGTTCACAATGCGTACAACTGCCGTATTGACTGACACAGTTAATAATATTGTAATGTGGAGCAATAAATACAATAAGCAATTAACAAATTCAAATGGTTTCTTTAGCGCTTCTAATCAGGCACAAGCAGCTTCTCAGCTTGAAAAAATAAAACAGTATTCAAAAAACAACGTGGCTCAAAACATTAGCCAGAATATAAATATGAGATTTTTTCCTAAAGATGTAAGAACATTTAACATTAAAAACAAACAAAGTGACGTTACTCCTCAATTTACACCAAATGCGCTAGAAAACTTAATAACACCGCAAATGACAAAAGAACTCCAGGATGGACAAGCAAATACAATAAATACATCTGATGACTTTATATTTGAATTTTAATCTTTCACTAATTTTATAATACTTTTTGATGAGGTATCAATCTCAGTTCTTATTTTTGAATCTAAATCTAACATCTCAGAAATAACTTTATCAATTTTTGAGCAACTATCAACGACATCACTGTATGCAATAATCATAATTATTGAAGTAAAAATTAATATATATATTTTTTTC
>CAJMAX010000024.1 GCA_905211505.1 uncultured bacterium
TAATTAATTGTATGAAGATTAATGATGAATATATAGTTGAAGTTGAAAAAATTACAAATCTTGGTGCTGGTATAGCAAAAGTTGATGGATTTGTTGTTTTTATGTCTGATGCTTGTCCTTTAGATAAAGTAAAGATTAAAATAACTAAAGTAAATAAAAATTATGCAAATGCTAAAATCATTCAAATAATAGAGGAATCTCCTTACCGCATAAAACCATTTTGTCCTTTGCAAAAGGTATGTGGAGCATGTCAACTTCAGTTTATTGATTATGATTACCAATTAAAGGTAAAAAAGCAGATTGTTGAAGAAACTATTAAAAATATTGGAAATCTTGATATTGTTATACAAGAGGTTGTGCCAAGTCCGGAAATTAAGAATTACAGGCATAAAATTCAGTATCCGGTATCAGAAACAAAAAATTCCAAAAGAATTCTTGCAGGATACTATAAACCGGGAACTCATGAAATAGTAAATATAAAGTATTGTCCGATTCAACCTGAAATATGTGATAGGATTATTAATTTTATAAGAGCAAAAGCTTTTGATTTTGGAATTTCTGGCTTTAATGAAAAACATCATAGTGGAGATTTAAGACATGTTGTTATAAGAAGTTCTAAAGCAACAGGTAAGAATTTAGTAGTTCTTGTTGTTAATGCTACAAAATCATTTGAAAGATTAAAAGATTTTGCAAAATGTATATATGAAGAATTCAAAGAAATTTCAGGTGTATGCGTAAATTTCAATTCAAAAAAGACAAATGTTATTCTTGGTAATAAATCAGAATGTCTCTGCGGTAAAAATTTTGTTGAAGAAAAAATCTTGGATAAAACTTTCAAAATAGGACCAAACACATTTTTTCAAATTAATCCGAAAAGTGCAGAAAATATATTTAAATATGTAAAAGAACATCTTGTACAAACTTTTGATAAACCGACTGTTCTTGATGCCTATGCAGGAATATCATCTTTTGGTATTTGTGTATCTGATGTTTGCAAAATTGTTGTAACAGTTGAAGAAAATAAAGAATCTACAGAATTGGCTAGAGAAACAGCTCTGGATAATCGTGTAAAAAATATTGAAATACACAATCAAGATGCTGCGAAATTCTTTAAAAACGAAAAGAGACAATTTGATGCGATTATTTTAGACCCACCTAGAAAAGGATGTTCTAAAGAAAGTCTTGATAATGCTGTCCGTCTGTCTAAATCTGAAATAATCTATGTAAGCTGCAATCCTGCAACGCTTGCTAGAGATTTAAAATACCTGACAGAAAAAGGCTGTACTGTAGAATCAATACAACCTTTTGATATGTTCTGTCATACTTATCATGTTGAAAATGTAGCTATTATAAAAGTTTAATTTTGTTTAGCTAGGTCATTTTGATAATTAAAATATTCAATAGTGTCTTTCAAATTTTGACGAATCTTACTTATTTCAGCCTTGTCATGTCGAAAATCTGTTGTGATTTGTCGTCTTGCGGTATCACTAGCTTTTGAGTTATTTTTACGTTCTTTATAACATGAGCTTATCCTGTCATTTAATCCTGAAAAGTAGCTTTCAAATAAATCAACATCTTCTTTGGAAAAAGAAATTGGTATATCTTCAAATATTTCGTATTTATCTCTATTTTTTGCATTTAAAAACAACTTTTCAGAAACTTTGCCTCTGAACATTTGTTTAATTAAGTCAATGTATCTGCCGGCTCTGTATGAGTGCGAGCCGATTGTTTTATCAGATAAATCTATACGTAGTTCATCCAATTTCCTTAAATTATTATAAACTTTTTCTGACTCAATATGTTTTGCATTTGCTGTATTTGGTCCAAATAGGATTATAAGCTCATGTTGTACAGGACTTTTCTTTTTATCAAAGTCTCTTATAAATCGCATTTGAATGTCTTCGTAACCGGACTTTTGAGGTTTACCTATACTATATCTAAGTTCCGGGGCAAGTTTACCCACCTGATCTCCAACATCTTCTAATCTGATGTCTAAATCTGCAACTGTCTTTTCTAAAGATAAATTCTTTAGTTCTTCTTCTGTTGGGATGTATCCGCGTTTCATCAAATCTTTAATAGGCATTTCGGTTTCACTTAAAACATAACCTCTTTTCTTCATTTCAGGAAGTAAAAAATCATTTAATGTAGATAAATCATATGGATTATTACAATAAAGTGTTGCACGTATAGTATCAGGAACTTTAAATTTGCCTGATCGTACAATTTTACTTGTGTATGACTTTGGAGATTTAACAGGATTTTGTTCACAATATGCTCTATCAAAAGTAAAACCTTTATCTTTTAATCTAAATGCTACAGATTCTAAAATATCCAAATAAGTTGTTGCTATACGGCTTAGTCTGCCAGCATCTGCCCCAATTTGAGCTTCAATAAAATCAGATACTTTTGTCATTCCTCCAGAAAATGTAACAGTATCCGCAGTTAGTGTTTTTGAAAATTTTGGCTTTAAAAGCGGGGTTGAATTTGTATTTACAGAAAATTTAACTCTTTTATCATTTTGAAATGGGGTAATACTTGATATATTCATAAATTATTCCTTTCATACTACACAAACAATAGTATTAAAACGTGACAAAAATAATTTTCACATAAATAGGTTAAAAATTTGTGGAACTTAACATAATTTTACAAAAAGAGAATTTGGTTTAAGTATATGTTTGTATTATCATATAAGGGTACAGTTATTTAAGTAATAGCGCATATAAATAAGGAGGGTTTATTAATTATGCCAGGAAAAACAATAACAGTTGACGGTAACTACGCCGCAGCGCATATTGCCTATGCGTTAAGTGAAGTATCCGCAATTTATCCTATCACTCCTTCATCAACTATGGGTGAATGGATTGATGAATGGGCTTCTCAAGGAAAGAAAAACATTTGGGGAAAAACTGTAAAAGTTGCTGAAATGCAATCAGAAGCAGGTGCAGCTGGTGCTGTTCATGGTTCTTTAGCTGCTGGTTCATTAACATCAACATATACAGCTTCTCAAGGTTTACTTTTGATGATTCCTGTTATGCACAAAGCTGCAGGTGAAATGTTACCTCACGTAATTCACGTATCAGCTCGTGCTTTAGCAGCTCAATCATTGGCAATTTTCGGCGACCATACAGACGTTATGGGCTGTCGTAACACAGGTTATGCAATGTTAGCAGCTAACTCTGTTCAAGAAGAAATGGATTTGGCTTTAGTTGCTCACCTTGCAACTTATAAGGCAAAAGTTCCATTCCTACAATTCTTTGACGGATTCAGAACTTCTCACGAAATTCACAAAATCGAAGAAATTTCATATGAAGATATCGCTAAATTAGTAGAACCTAAATATATCGAAGAATTCAGAAAAAGAGCTTTAAGACCTGAAGCTCCTGTATGTAAAGTTGGCGCTCAAAATACTGACGTATACTTCCAGGGTCGTGAAACAGTTAACAAATACTATGATGCAGTTCCTGATATCGTTCAAGAATACATGGATAAAGTTGCATCTGTAACAGGAAGACAATATCATCCATTCGATTATGTTGGTGCAGCTGATGCTACTGATGTTATCGTTGCTATGGGTTCAGGTTGCGAAACTATCGAAGAAACTATTGAATACCTGAACGCTAACCGTGGTACTAAATATGGTTTGGTAAAAGTTAGATTATACAGACCGTTTGATGTTAAACGCTTCAATGAAGCTCTTCCTAAGTCAGTAAAACGTATTACTGTTTTAGACAGAACAAAAGAACCTGGTTCAATTGGTGAACCTTTATATCTTGACGTTGTTGCAGCATTGGAAAACAAAGATGTTAGAGTTATTGGCGGACGTTATGGTTTATCTTCAAAAGAATTTACACCATCAATGGTTCTTGCTATCTACAAACATGCTGAAAATAATGGTTTCCACGGTTTCACAGTTGGTATCGAAGACGATGTTACAAATAAATCATTGAAAATTGAAGAACACATCGTTACCGAACCTGCAGGAACTACAAATTGTATGTTCTGGGGCTTGGGTTCTGATGGTACTGTTGGTGCTAACAAAAACTCAATTAAAATTATTGGTCAATATACAGATAAAGATGCGCAAGCATACTTTGCTTATGACTCTAAGAAATCTTTTGGTGTAACAGTATCTCACTTACGTTTTGGGGATCAACAAATTAAGTCAACTTACTTAATTACAGCTCCTGATTTCGTATCTTGTTCAGCTCACTCTTACATCGGAAGATATGACCTGTTAAAAGGTATTAAAGAAGGCGGTACATTCTTACTAAACAGCCCTTACTCTAAAGATGAAGCTTTTGCTCATTTAACCAGAGATATGCAAAAAACTATTATTGATAAGAAAATTAAATTCTACAATGTAGATGCTGAATCTCTTATCAAGCAACAACCTGGTTTAAGAGGTAAAGGTGCAAACACAGTTATGATGGTTGCATACTTCAAAGTTTCTGGAATCATTCCTTTTGAACAAGCTTTAGAAGGTATGAAAGCTATGACAACTAAGACATTCAAGAAAAAAGGTGATGATGTAGTAAACATGAACCTTGCTTTGATTGATGCTGCCGTTAACGCAACTGAAGAAGTTTCAGTTCCAGCATCTTTAGACGGTGTTGGTTGTGTTGATGATGTAAAATTCATCCCTGAACATGCATCTGAATTTGCCAAGAAAATCATTGAACCATCAATGAGATTAAAAGGTGACGATATTCCTGTGTCTGCAATGAGCAATGACGGTGTTATTCCTACTGGTACAGCTTGTCTTGAAAAACGTGGTATTGCTCCAAGAGTTCCTCATTGGAATTCTGAATACTGTATTCAATGCGGTATTTGTGCATCAGCTTGTCCTCACGCAGCAATCAGAACTAAATTGGTTGAAGCAGATGATTTGAAAGATGCTCCGGCTTCATTTAATACTGTAGATGCTAAACCTAACGACCATGGTGAAAAATTCAAACTTCAAGTTTACTGTGAAGATTGTACAGGCTGTGGTGTATGTTTGGATCAATGTCCAATGTCTAAAAATCCTGAAAAAGCTGCTTTGACTTGGTCAACTATTGAAAACGAAGTTGAAGCTTGCGAACTTGAAAATGAAAAATTCTTTGATGAGTTACCTGATAATGTTATGGGTAAAAATACTACAAAGACTATCAAAGGTGCTATGTTGAGAAAACCATTATTTGAATTCTCAGGTGCTTGTGCAGGTTGTGGTGAAACTCCATACGTTAAATTAGTATCACAATTGTTTGGTGAAAATGCTATCGTAGCTAACGCTACTGGTTGTTCATCAATCTACTCTGGTACATTCCCTACAATTCCTTATACAACTAATAAGGATGGTAGAGGTCCGGCTTGGGCTAACTCATTATTCGAAGACAACGCAGAATTTGGTTTCGGTATGAGATTGGCAGTTGATCAAAACAGAGATACTTTGAAAACTTACGTTGAAAAAGTTCTTGAAAGTGAAAAAACTCCAGCTGACTTAAAAGAAGCTTTGAATGAAGCTATGTCTCATTGGGATAATTCTAAAACTGATGAAGCTATCAAAGCTCAAGCAAAAGCTAAAGAAGTTATTGAAAAATATGCTGCACAGTGTGATTGTTCAGACTTAGCTAAAGTTAAAGAACTTGAAGATTACTTTACTGATAAATCTGTATGGATTATCGGTGGTGACGGATGGGCAAATGATATAGGATACGGCGGTATTGACCACGTTCTTGCTCAAAACAAAAACGTAAATATTCTTGTTCTTGATACTGAAGTTTACTCTAACACTGGCGGTCAGGCTTCTAAATCAACTCCTACCGGTGCTGTTGCTAAGTTTGCAACAGGTGGTAAACAAACATACAAGAAAAACATGGGCTTAATGAGTATGTCTTATGGTTATGTATACGTGGCATCAGTTGCTTTAGGTGCAGATAGAGGTCAAACTCTTAAAGCATTCCAAGAAGCTGAAGCTTATGATGGACCATCAATCATCTTTGCTTATGCTCCATGTATCGCTCACGGTATCGACATGAGCAAAACTCAAACAGAACAAAAACGTGCAGTTGAAGCAGGTTACTTCCCATTATACAGATATAACCCTGCTAACCCTGAACAACCGTTCACCTGGGACGCTAAAGATCCGAAAGGCAGCTATCAAGAATTCATTAAATCAGAAGGTCGTTATAAATCACTTATGAAGACTAACCCTGAACAAGCTGAGGCATTATATGCTCAAGCAGAAGAAGATGCTGCTAAACGTATGTCTGTATACAAAGCCGTTGGCGAATTAATGAAATAAAATATTCAGCAATAGGCTAAAAAAGAGTCCGAATTATTTCGGACTCTTTTTCTATTAATAATTATCTAAAACTTATTTAACACTATTTAGCTTATCCACTAAATTACTATGCATATGTTTTAAATCAGATAAATGGTTTTGGACACTTTCATATCTATCTTCATCTCTACGTAAATCTTCTTCATCCGAATTTAATTCATCATTTAACTTAGATTTTCTATCTTCATATTTATGTTCAATTTCTGTTATTTTTGATTTATCTGACTCAATATCATTTTTATCATCATTTATTTTGGATTTCAGTGATGATAATCTACTGGTATAATCATTTATTTTATCATTATTTTGCTCTATAGAACTCTGTATTTTTTCTCTTTCATCACGTAAACGAGATTCCATTTGTTCTCTAGTTTCATAATAATTCAATTTATAAGAATATGGTCTTGAAGTATTTAAACTAATTTTAGAAATAGAAACCATAAATAAAAACTCCTATCAGATTACTTACTATAATATAAATTTATAATAAAATAAATTTGCTATAATGTGAATAAATAAAAACTTTAAGGTATAATTTATATCATGAAAAACAGAAAAATAATTAATACACATTCGCATGTGAATATGCTTAAAGAGCGTAATATAGATGACGCAATTAATAATGCTAAACAGGAAAATATCATAACTATAATTCCATCCAGTTCACCTCAAGATATATTTGAAGTGGATAATTTTATTATGCAATATGAAGATGTGTATGGTTATGTAGGGGTTTACCCTGAGTATGCCAGAGATTTTTCGGATAAAATACTACTAGATATGGAGCATATTATAAAAAATAATTCTAAAATTATTGGTATTGGCGAAATTGGGCTGGATTATTATTGGGATAAATCCTTTAAAGATATTCAAAAAGAAATTTTTATAAAACAAATTGATTTTGCAAATCAGATGGATTTACCTATAAATATTCATTCCCGTGATGCTCATTCGGATACCATTGATATACTAAAGAAGTATAATAAAAATTCAGTTGCTATATTGCACTGTTTTTCAGGTAGTTTAGAATTTGCAAGAGAATGTATAAAAGAAGGTATTTATATTTCTCTGGGCGGTGTTGTTACATTTAAAAATGCGGTTAAGGCAAAAGAGGTTGCTGCAAATATTCCACTGGAATATTTGTTATTGGAAACGGATGATCCTTATTTGGCTCCGGTTCCATTTCGCGGTAAAGAGAATCAACCGTGTTATGTCAAATATGTTGCTGAAGAAATTGCAATACTTCGGAATGTATCAGTTGAAGAGATTATAAAATCTACAACTTCAAACGCATTAAAAATATTCAAAACCATAAATTCTAATTAGTTAAAATGTTTTTTGGCTTTTCATTCAAATTGAGTTCAATATATTTAAAAATATTTAAAACTATTCCAGGTTGGAAGAAATAATTGTTGTCTTCTGGAGTGATTTTAAGCATGCCCTGTTTGGTATTAACATTTGTTACTGTAGCTAAAAACCGTTTATTAACTGCTGTGAACAAGATATATCCGGATTTAGATTGAATTTCGTCAATTGTGAATCTATTTGCGTTTATTGCCGCTATAGTTAAGTATAGGAGTGAAACATTATCTGTATTAAAAACTTTGGTACAAGTTTCAAACTTTACATTTTGGGCTGTAATTAGTGTACTCAAATTCATTGTCTCTGTTGCATAGACATTTGAAGTTCCAAATAATACTAAACATATAAATAAAAATATAAATTTTACGATTCTTTCCATGAGTCACCTACGTTAACGTCTACAAGTAATGGAACTCTAAGTGGTTGATTTTGTTCCATAGCTTCTATAACAAGTTTTTTTACTAATTCAAGTTCTGTTTTTTCGACTTCAACTACAAGTTCATCATGAACTTGTAGAATCATTTTGGATTTAAGGTTATGGTTATTGAGTTTTTTTGCAAAATCAATCATTGCTAATTTTATTAAATCTGAAGCTGAGCCTTGCATTGGATGATTAATAGCAGCTCTTTTTGCGAATTCTCTAACCATAGCGTTTGGATTATTTATTTCATTTTGCAGATAACGCTTCCTTCCAAAGATTGTTTCAACGTATCCTTGTTCTTCTACTAGTGCTACCATGTTGTTCATATATTCTTTTATTTTTGGATATGTTAGGAAGTATTTACCAATAAACATGTCGGCTTCAGCTGCGGATATTCCGAGAGCTTTTGCTAGTCCGTACTTACTTTGTCCGTATACAATCCCAAAGTTTACAGCTTTTGCTTTATATCGCATTTGTTTAGTAACTTCTTCAATTGGTACATCGAAGACTTTTGACGCAGTTAAAGTATGTACATCAATTTCAGAGTTAAAAGCATTTATCAAGTTATTGTCTTCGGAAACATGCGCAAGTATTCGAAGTTCGATTTGAGAATAATCTGCAGACATAATTAAATAATTTTCTCTGTCACCAGGGATAAATGCCTGACGAATTTTATTTCCTTCTTCAGTTCGGATTGGTATATTTTGTAAATTAGGATTTGAAGAAGATAATCTTCCTGTTGTCGTAGTTGTTTGGTTGAATGTTGTGTGGATTCTGTTATCCTTTTTTTTAATTAGCGCCGGTAAAGCATCAGTGTAAGTTGATTTTAGTTTAGAATATTTTCTGTATTCTAATATTAATTTTGCAATTTCATGTTCTTCAGCCAGTGTTGCTAATACTTCTGCGCTTGTTGAATTTTTAGATTTTCCGCGTTTTTTACGGGTTTTTAATTCTAATTTGTCGAATAGAATATGACCTACTTGTTTTGGTGAATTTAGATTGAAATTTTCTCCAGCCAGATTAAATATTTTCATCTCTAGTTCTGATAGTTTTGTATTTAAATCGCCGGTTAAATTTTTTAAGTAATCAACATCAACTGACACTCCTATATATTCCATGTCAGCCAGTACATGGGCTAATGGAATTTCAATTGTTTGTAGTATATTAAGTTCTTTTTCATCAAGGCTGTTACACCAAAATTTTGTTAATTCAAACAAGCTGGCAATAACATCACCTGTATAATTCTGAACTGTCCCTATTTCAAAATCTGACAATTTAGAGTTTTTGTTTTCGGTCAAAATTGTTGGTAGAACATGATTAATTCTTTCCATGCATTGAATATCAAATTCTGCAGATGCGTTAGAATCCTTTATATAACTTGATAACAATGTGTCAAAAATAACGCCTTTAATTTCCAGACCTGCTACTTTTAGTATATTGTACTCGGTTTTTAAATCATGTGTTATTTTCTTAATGGAGTTGTTATAAAGCAGTTCTTTTAAATTTTCAGCAATAAATTCAATTCCTAGTTGTTTTGTTATATTATGCGAAACTGGTATATAGTACACCATAGTTTTTGAATCATGGCTAAATAGTAGTTTTTCCTTAAATTCTATACCTGCATTATAGCCTAGTGCAATTCCAAATATTTTTGAATCAACAGCGTTTTTTACATCTGCAAAAACTTTTAAAGAAATAACATTTTGGTTAGAAAGAGTTGTAATCATATCCTTAAAATCATCAGCATCAGTGATAAGTTTAGAGGTAAAATTTAACTCTTCTTTGTTTACTTCAGATTGAACAGCTTGTGCAAACAAACCTAATTGTCCGTTAGGTGATGTTATATTTAATGGGTCAACAGTTTCTTTTTGTAAAATATTTTCTTCGGATAATGAGTGATTTTTATCGAATGTTTTTAGAATGAATTCAATATTTTTTAAAAATGTATAAAATTGCATTTTTCTTAAAAATTCTGTTACTGCTGCAATTTCAGGAAGCTCAATATTTGTTTTATCAAAGTCAAATTGAACATCAACATCTCGAATAATAGTTGCAAGGTATTTACTTAACTCTGCTTGTTCTCTTCCATTTTTTATTTTTTCTTTAATTGCATTCCCGCTAATTTTATCAGCGTTATTTAGTACTTCTTCAACTGTTTTAAATTCTGTTAGTAATTTGACTGCTGTTTTTTCTCCAATCCCTTTAATTCCTGGTATGTTATCTGAAGTATCTCCTCTTAGAGCTTTGTAATCTATGACTTGATTAGGGTAAACCCCTAATTTTTCATAAACTTTATCCCAATTATATTCAACAAGCTCACCTTTTGAAGGAATTATTACTTTTACACATCCATCTTTATCAACAAGCTGAAACGAATCTTGATCACCTGTCAGTATAAGAACTTTATGGCCAAGTTCGCATGCTCTTTTAGATATTGTTCCAATCACATCGTCAGCTTCAAATCCGGCTTTGGTGTAAATAGGAATATTGAAAGCTTTAAGTCCGTCATAGATAAGTTCCATTTGGATTCGCATAGGGTCAGGCATAGCCTGGCGATTTGCTTTGTACTCGGTGTATTTCTCAGTTCGAAAAGTGTGATGCGATACATCAAATGCAACTCCAATTGCATCGGCTGATAATGATTGATTTTTTAGTAAGTCGAAAATTGCTTTGAAAAAACCATAAACAGCCCAGGTTGGTGTGCCATCTTTTGTCTGCATATTAGTTCTTTCCAGTGCATAATACTGCCGGAATGCTAAAGCATGACCATCAATTAATATTAAAGTCTTGGACTCTCCCATACACAATTCTCCCTTTTACACAATTTTCACATAAAAATACGAGTTTTGCAATTTAAATTATGTAGATGAATTCCTAGTTTTGGGCTCATAATTATTTCAAATTTTATCTCTAAAATCATCACAAAGAAAAGTTGCATCTTGCTTATACATAGCTATTGTAATAAATGCTGAGCTTTAAAAGTATCTTCAAATACTAATAAAAAAACAAAGCGAGTGACAAAACTGAGTCACTCGCTTTGTTTTTTTCTCTTTATTAAGTTTAAGCAATTTCACTTGTTGTATCTTTAGTTGGAAGTTTTACAACTTCGGCATTTTTTCTATTTTTAACCATTTCTGTTGTTACAACAAACTTATCAATATTCTCTTTTGTTGGAACATCATACATAACATCAAGCATAATTTCTTCAACGATAGAACGCAAAGCTCTAGCTCCGGTTTTACGTTTAATTGCTTCTTTTGCTATTAATTCAACCGCTTCAGGTTCAAATTCCAAATCAACTCCATCCATTTTTAGTAATGCCTGATATTGTTTTAGAACTGCATTTTTAGGTTCAGTTAAAATCATTTTTAATGTTTTTTCATTTAACTGGTCTAATACTGCATAAACAGGCACACGACCGATAAATTCTGGAATTAATCCAAATTTTAATAAATCTTCCGGCTGCAATTTTTTCAATAAACGTGCCGCAGCAGCTTCTTTTTCTATTTGGGTCATTGGCGCTTTTGCTCCAAAACCAACAGAAGTTCCCTCGCCAGCTCTGCGTTCAACAATTTTTTCTAAGCCTACAAACGCTCCGCCAACAATAAACAGGATATTACTTGTATCAATTTCAATAAATTCCTGATGAGGATGTTTTCTTCCACCCTGTGGTGGAACATGAGCAACAGTACCTTCTATCATTTTTAGTAAAGCCTGTTGAACACCCTCTCCGGATACATCTCTAGTTATAGATGTATTTTCAGATTTTCTGGAAATCTTATCAATTTCATCAATATAAATAATACCACGTTCAGCTTTTGATGAATCGAATTCTGCATTTTGATATAAGCGTAAAAGTATATTTTCAACGTCATCACCAACATAGCCGGCTTCTGTTAATGTTGTAGCATCTGCAACTGCAAAAGGTACATCAAGCATTTTTGCAAGAGTTTGAGCCAGTAACGTTTTACCTGAACCTGTAGGACCAACAAGCAATATGTTTGATTTTTGGATTTCAACAGAATCCTTTTTATTTTCTTTATTATGTTTTAGACGTTTGTAATGGTTATAAACAGCTACAGACAATACTTTTTTCGCATCATCCTGACCAACAATATATTGATCCAAATATTCTTTAATTTCGTGAGGTTTTGGAATTGGTTTTTCAGCCTTTTCAGGATTATCACCATCTGTTGAACTTTCTTTTTCTTTAGATTCAAAAAATTCTTCATCTAAAATTTCATTACAAAGTTCAACACACTCATCACAGATATAAACTTCCGGCCCTGCAATTAATTTTTTTACCTGGTCTTGAGTTTTTCCGCAAAAAGAACATTTTAATTTATCATCATCATGTTTTGGCATTTATTATCACCATCTTTGGATAAAATCCACTTTTAAGATTCTTCGACTTTTAAGTCATTCTGAGGATTTGCGAAGAATCTACAATACATCATCTCAGAATGACTTTTTACTATTTTATAATATCTCTTGATATAACTTTATCAATCATACCATATTCAAGGGCTTCTTGAGGTGTCATGATATAGTCTCTATCTGTATCTTTTTCAATTTTTTTGATTGATTGACCTGTATTATTAGCTAAAATCTCATTTAATGATTTTTTAATTCTAATAATTTCAGCAGCTTGGATTTCAATATCAGTAGCTTGACCTTGAGCTCCGCCTAAAGGTTGGTGAATCAATACTCTGGAGTGAGGTAGAGCCATTCTCTTTCCTTTTGTTCCAGAAGAAAGCAGGAATGCACCCATTGAAGCAGCTTGTCCAAGACAAATTGTTGAAACATCAGCTCTAATGTGCTGCATCGTATCATAAATCGCGAAACCTGCAGTTACACTGCCGCCAGGGCTATTAATATACAGCATTATATCTTTTTCCGGATTTTCGCTATCCAATAATAATAATTGTGCAACGACCAGATTGGCTACCATATCATCAATAGCTGTGCCCAGAAATATGATTCTTTCTCTTAATAGTCTTGAGAAAATATCAAATGATCTTTCGCCACGGCTTGATTGTTCTACTACTACAGGTACAAAACTCATGATTTAATTCCCTTTCTTATTTTAATATTATACTTGTATTTTATTAAGCTTCAACTTTTTCTTTGTTAGAATCAACTTCAACATATTCAATTTTGTTGTTATCAACTAAGAAATTTCTTACTTTATCGTTAACAATCTGTTGAGATAATGTTGATAAAAAGTCAGGATTTTGTCCGAATTGTTTTAGCATTTCTTCCGGTCCAACTCCGTATAAAGCTGACATTTGAGAAAGTTTTTCGGAAAAATCTGACTGTTCTACAGAAATATTTTCTTCTTTTGAAATTTTATCAATGATTAGAGAATTAACAATTCTAACTTTTGCGTCTTCGGCTAAAGTGTTGTTAAATTCATCTTCGCTGCCTTGAGATTTAATAAATGTATCCCAATCCATTCCTTGATAAGATAATCTTTGTTGGTAATCAGCCTTTAGAGATGCAACTTCTCTATCAATCATTCTTTGAGGAACTTCAATCTCTGTTGATTCAACTACAGATTTGAACACTGCAGCTTCAGCAGCTGATTTTTTTAAGCTTTCTCTCTGATGGTCGATGTAATCTTGGATGTCAGCTTTTAATTCATCAACTGTAGAGAATCTGCTTGATTTTTTTACGAATTCATCAGTCAATTCTGGTAGTACTCTTTGCTTAATTTCATTCATTTTGATTGCAAATGTAGCAGGCTGGCCTTTTAGTTTTTCATCATGGTAGTCTGCAGGGAATGTTACTTGAATATCAAATTCATCTTTGATGTTGTGACCAACTAATTGTTCTGCAAATCCAGGAATGAAATTAGAATGAGCTAAGTCAAGGGTGTAACTTTTAGCTGAGCCGCCTTGAATCTTTTCACCGTTACAAGTTCCATCAAAATCAAATACTACTGTATCTGTTTCATTTGATGGTCTGTCTAATACTAATTCCATAGATGCATGCTGAGTTAAAAATCCTTCTAGAGCTTTATCAAAAGCTTTGTCATCTTTTGTAGGGATTTCTACTTTTAAATCTAAATCTTTGTAAGAACCTAATTTTACTTCCGGTCTAATTTCAACTTCGAAATTAACTTCAACATCTTTGCCTAACTCAAATTTATAATCTGTAATAGCCGGTTGAGAAATAACATCAAGTTTATTATCATAAATGGCTTGACCAATATGTTTAGGTAATAAAATATCTAAAGCTTCCTGTTGAATTCTATCAACACCTACATGTCTTTCTATTACAGCTCTAGGAGCTTTACCTTTTCTAAATCCGTCAATATTAATGTGCTGAGATATACGTTTAACTGCAGAGTTGTAAGCTGATGTAGCTTCATTTGCAGGTATAACCATATTTAAAGTTACTAAGTTGTCTTGTTTTTGAGTTAATGTCGATTTCATTTTTAATATCCTTTTTATTTTACTACATGTATCTTTTCAAATTTTACCGCAAAAAATATTAAAATCAACTCATAAGGATTGTCTATGCGGGCGTATTAAGCAATACTCCATAATTATTAACAATGGGTTGCACTAATAATCTGTTTATGGTTAAATTTAAGTACAACTAGGTAATTCCTCTTTAACCTGGTTCAGGTAATTTAGCAAGCGGCGGTTGAGTTACTGATAGGATATCAATTAAATAAAAGAAGGAAATAAAAATGTTAAAAATCAGATTAAAAAGATTAGGTGCTAAAAAAGCTCCAACATACAGAATTATCGTTATCAATTCAACAACAAAAAGAGAAGGCAGACCAATTCAAGAGTTAGGTCATTATAATCCAAAAACTAAAGTTATGAAATTGGATAAAGTTGCAGCTCTTGATTGGATTTCAAAAGGTGCTCAACCGACAGAAACTGTTGCTTATTTAATCAAAAATTGTAATGACGATGGTTCTTTAAATTATGTTAAAAAAGAAGCTGTGAAATTGTCTAAAAAAGCATTAGCTAAGAAACAGGCTGAAGAAGAAGCTGCAAAAGCTGCAGCTGAAGCTGCTGCACAAGCAGAAGAAGCTCCTGCTGAAGCTTAAGTTTATATTTCAAATTAAAAATTTGTTAAAAAAGAGTCTTTTAATTTTAAAAGACTCTTTTTATATATTACAAGGTGTATCTAGATTTATTCAATTAGTCAATATTTAGCTTATACCCGCCGCCGTAGATTGTTTCTATATATCTTTTTCCGTTTGAAATTTTATCTATTTTAGCTCTTAAGTGTCTGATATGAACCCTGATAGTTTCAATATCATCGTCTGGAGAATAACCCCAAATGTCTTTGAGTAGTTGTGCTGAGGAAACCATATTCCCATGATTCTGGAAAAGCAGGTTAAAAATGTCAAACTCTATAGGAGTTAATTTTACCTGTTTTTCAGAGATTTTTACGCTATATTGTTCAGGGAGGAGAGTTATTTCACCTAATGTGAGTAAATCTCGTGTTGATGCAGAGACTGGAATTTGGTTTGTTCTTTTTAACAAAGCTCTGACTCTAACAAGTAGCTCTTCTATTTCAAAGGGTTTTACTAAGTAATCGTCTACTCCAATATCAAAACCTTTAACTTTGTCATTTAATTGAGATAATGCTGTAAGCATGATTATTGGTATATTTTTCGTCTCTTCATTTTGACGAATTCTTTTGGCCACGGTAAAACCGTCAACATCAGGCATCATTACATCAAGTACAATCAAAGAGGGTAATTCTTGTTTTACTAATGCAAACCCTTTTACTCCATCATATGCCTGGAAAATTTTGTATCCTGCCAGTTCCAGATTTACTTTTATTAATTCGTTAATTGCAATGTCATCATCAATGACTAATATTTTATTATTCATATGCAAATTCTATAATAAAAGTATATAAAATTATAGAGAATTCATAAAACTTAATAATTGAAAAATCTTGAAAAGTATACTATAAGTGTAGTTATGACGATTAATTGTTTTTTAGTAAGATTAAT
>CAJMAX010000025.1 GCA_905211505.1 uncultured bacterium
ATTTATAAATCTATTTTGAATAAAATTTTTCTTTAATTTTATATTTTTTATCATGGAGATCATATGAGTAAATTTTATACAAATCTCCATCCGTAGAAATTTTTATAGAATTCAAAATATCAGTTCTTAAGATACTCGTTTCGCGTAACAAATCAAGTGTCCCCTGATTCGGATGACCAAAGTAGTTTACCCCTGTTGAAATTAACGATATAGTATTTCCTAAATGTTTTAACATTGCTCTATCTACAACATTTGCACCGCCATGATGTCCGACTTTTAAAACTTCAACATTATGAGGAATATAATCACTAAGCTTTGAAAAGGCCTTAGCCCCGGCATCACCCATAAAAAGCATGTCGAAATTTTTATAACTTAAAAGAGTAAGTGTTGAAGATTCATTATCCTTATTTTTTCCGCTTATTTCAGCTTTATAAACACTTAATTTAAATTGAGGTTCCGTATAAATTACTGAATTATTTTTAACAAATTCAACCCTTTGACCAGTATCATTAACCTCTTTAAAAATACTTTTTGCTGTTTGAGTAGAACCATCTGTCGAATTCAAATATAAAGTTTTGACATTAACATTATGCAAAAAATCAACAACTCCACCAGAGTGGTCATTATCAAAGTGAGTTACAATAACTCCTTCCAAATTTTTTATCCCTCTATCTTTCAAATACTTCAGCATAATAATTTTAGCCTGCGAATTTCCGCTTTTATATGAGGCTTTTCCTGTATCTACAAAGAAATACTTACTTGCTGGAGTTTTAATAAGAAAAGAATCTGCATTACCCACATCAAATGCTATAACTTCAAGCTCACTTGATACTGGTTTTATTCCGGTACAAACCAAAGCAAAACTAAACACTAAAATAGCAAATACAGTCTTTTTATACTGGTTATATTTAACTAAACATGTCACACTCAAAAGCATTGAATAATACAATACTAATTGCCAGATATCAGGATGCACGGTTTGAACAAGGCAGTAAGGCAAATTTGCGAAGAAATCGGATATCCATACAAGAACATTCAGCAAATAAGTCATAAAAAAGTCAAAACACATACATACTATATCTGCAATAGGAGTGATAATTGCCAAAACAGAACTTACAAACCCGCCAAAACTTATAACACTCAACAAACTAACAGTTGCAATATTTGCAAAAATCGAATACAGACTAAATGTATTAAAGTAAAACATTTGAACCGGAGCAATCCAAATCTGAGCCACAAGTGGCACCAAAACAGGTATCTTAATCCAATTTGGAACAACAGATAATTTTTCTGCAAATATCTGTGCTGTAGTCAACAAGCCAAAAGTAACAAGAAACGACAATTGAAAACTTACATCATTTATATAAGCCGGATTGTAAATAAGCATCAAAACAGCAACCAGAGATAAAAGAGAAATACTATGAGCATCCCTATCTATAAGTTTTCCAGCAAGGACAAATAACAGCATAAGAGCTGCCCTGACAACAGAAGCTCCAAGCCCTGTCATCAATGTATACAGAATAATTACTATCATTCCTGATAATACTCTAGGTTTGAACGGCACCCCCAGAAATCTTAAAATAAAAAACCAGAATGTATAAATAAATGCCACATTCATTCCGGAAGCTGCCAGAATATGCAGCAACCCTGAATTTATAAAAGAATTCTTAATATAATCAGGCGGAGCGACAGCGTCATCCCCAAAAACTATTCCGCCTAAAATTTCCAGATTAGGACTCTTTAAGTATTTACCATGTCGCTCTAGAATTTTATTCCTTGTAGCATTTAAATATCGAAAAACTTTCCATTTTAGTCCAGTATTTTCATTTTTTAGAATCCTACAATTTTCACCGTCAGAATATAAAACTGTAAATGTACTAAAATTTTTTAAATATGCACTATAATCAAACTGTGAGGGATTTGTGGAATAAAAAGGTTTTCTTAAATTCCCATGTAATGAAATAGTTTCACCAATATTTAAACTTGGTAACTTTTCAGATTCACCACTAAGAAAAACTAATGTTTTACCTTTTACAGGTTCTTTATTAGCAGATTCTACATTCATGAAAAACTTCAATCGGGTCTTATCTGAAGAATTAGGAATACTAACTATTCTACCTGTAAAATCTGCCTGCATTGGTGCTATTAAAAGTAACTCATCATAATTTTTAGTTTTACAAAATGTTAAGATAAATCCACAATAAAAAACTAAAATTAAAAATAAAGTTCTCTTTACACTAAAAAGGTCAAAAACCAAAAAGACTATTAACACTAATGTAAAAAAACTTGCAAATAGAATTCCAAATCCGTAAAAACAAGCAAGAATACCGCTCATAAAAACTAACGCTGTGAAAAACATCACAAAATTTTTATTTTGTAAAAAATCCCTAATTTGCTCGTTATTAATCATAATTCCAACATCTGAATGATACCACAGAGATTATAGTTGTGCAAAACTAAAAATAATGGTATACTGTATGGTGAAGAAGAGGACTTTATGAGTAATAACGATTTCTATATTGAAGATTTTTTAAGACAGGCTGTTTCTGTCGGAGCATCAGATGCTCACATCTGTGAAGGAGAAAGACCTGCAATCAGAGTTTCAGGCCAGATTATGAGAATTAATTTACCGCCTTTAACAGCTGAAGATATGGAATTTGTTATTCGTACAGTAGCTCCTCAACACTTGAAAGACAGAATTACCAGATTCTTTGATATTGACTTTTCATACGAAATACCCGGGTGTTCGCGTTTTCGTATTAACATGAGTCGCCAGCTTGGTAAAACAGCTATGGTTATTCGTGCAATTCCATACTACATTAAAACATTCAAAGAATTATTTCTTCCTACAACACTGGAAGAATTTGCAAGCTTTAACAATGGTCTTGTACTTATTACCGGCCCAACAGGTTCTGGTAAATCTACAACCATTGCGTCTTTGATTGATTATATCAATGCTTCGACAGCTAAACACATTGTTACAATTGAAGACCCTGTTGAATTTATTTTCTCAAATAAAAAATCTATTGTTTCTCAACGTCAACTTCTTATTGACACACCATCATTCTCTGACGGTGTTAAATACGCTTTAAGACAAGACCCTGATGTTATATTTATCGGTGAAATCCGTGACAGAGAAACTGTTGAATCAGCATTAAAAGCCGCAGAAACTGGTCACCTCGTAGTATCAACAATCCACACAAACGACTCAGTTCAGACAGTTGCCAGAATTATTAACCTATTTGATCCGAATGAAAGACCGTTTGTAAGAAACCAAATTGCAAATACTCTAAGAGGAACTATTTCTCAAAAACTTATACCTACAATTGACGGAGGTACAAGATGTCCTGCTACAGAAATCCTTGTAGTGACACCTACAGTTAAAGACTTTATTCAAAAAGATGAACTTGAACAAATTTATGAACTCGTTAAAAACGGTTCGTTCAACAATATGACAACAATGAATATGTCTATCTATAAGTTGTACAATGAAGGCAAAATATCCAAAGAAGTCGCATTGACTTATTCTGATAACAAATCTGAACTTGAACAGCTGATGAGAGGTATATACCACGGTACAGGCATGAACAAAGTTTCGTAAAAATTATATAGAACATAATATTAGGACAATGCAAAATAATTTTGTAACAGACGCAATTAATTTAAAGTCCTATAACTTGAGTGAATCAGACAAAATAATTGTTATGTACTCAAAAGATAAGGGACTAATCAGGGGGGTAGCCAAGGGGGTAAAAAAACCTAAAAGCAAATTAGGTGCCCGCATGGATTTGCTTGTTGCTAACACTTTGATGCTGCATAAAGGGAAAAATCTTGACACAATTTGTCAGGCTGAAGTTTTAAATACTTTCCACAAAACGCGTCAGGATATCGACAAAATTATGTATTCAATGTATGTAACAGAAGTTGTTCATAATTTTGGACTCGAGGAAGATCCAAGTTCTGAAACAATTTATAATTTGCTCTACAAAACACTAAATGCAATTTCAACATCACAGTCAAAAGTCGAAATTCTGCTTTGCGTTATTAAATTTCAACTAAAAATGATGATTGAATCCGGTTTTTCAATAGAGCTGGAAACATGCCTGCACTGTCATAATAAAATTGGAAATGAAACAATGTTTTTTGTTCCTCAAATTGGAGGGGTTGTGTGCAGCTGCTGTGCAGAAAAAATTCACTACTCAAAAAAACAAATGCCTTACAAATTGAGAGATTTTTTCAAACAAATGTCAATTAATGATTTTGATGAAAAAGGGGAATACGAATTAAAAGCAAATGAAAAAGTTTGTACGGTAACTTTTGAAGCGCTAAAAGAATATATTGCACTAAAATCGCCAAAGAAATTTAAATCAACTGATATTTTACAGGAAATGCCTGCAGTATAATATTTCCTCCTACAAGGTCATATTATTTAAAATATTTTATTATATAATCAGTTCAAAAAGGATGGTACACATGAAAAAATTTATATTAGTTGCAGCAATACTAGTTTGTGGAAATATGGTATGGGCATCAAATGCTCAAATGTACAAACTTGATAACGGTCAAACAGTTGTAGTACAGGAAGTAAAAAATAATCCAATTGTGACAATTGATACCTGGATAAAAACAGGTTCAATTGATGAAAATGATTCAAATAATGGAGTAGCACACTTCTTAGAACATCTATTCTTTAAAGGTACAACAAACCATGAGCCGGGCGAATTTGATAAAATTCTAGAAACAAAAGGGGCAATTACAAATGCCGCCACAAGTAAAGATTTTACACATTACTACGTAACAATTCCGTCTAAAGATTTTGATCTTGCAATGGAACTTCATGCTGATATGATGCTACATCCGCTTATTCCTAGAAACGAACTTGAAAAAGAAAGAAAAGTCGTACTGGAAGAAATAAGCAAAGACTTAAATTCTCCGACCAAAATGCTGCAAGATAACTTAAATGAGATGATGTATACAAATCACCCGTATAAAAGAAAAGTTATTGGGAAAAGTTCCGTAATAGAAACAATTACAAGAGATCAGGTTTTAAATTTCTATAATGAACACTACTCACCATCGAATATGGTTACAATTGTAGTCGGAGACGTAACACCAGAACATGCTGTTGAAAAAATCAAACAGGTTTTTAACGCAGAATACAAAAAACAAACAAAAACAATTTATCAAAAAGAACCTCAATTAACCCAGCAGCAAAAAAAAGTTGCATACACAGAAACAGAATCAGGATACATGATAATAGGATTTAGAGGAACCCCTATTATTGATAAAGATTCCTATGCTCTGGATGTTCTTGCAACAATTCTTGGAGAAGGACGCTCTTCAATACTTAATCAAGTGTTAAAAGAAAATAAAAGAATAGTAAACTCGGTAGATGCAGGAAACTCAACATACAGAGATGATGGAATTTTCTATATTTATGCAAATTTTACACCTGAGAAATGTAAAACTGTACAAAATGCAATATTTGACGAAATTGCAAAAATCCAAAAACAAGGTATTACAGAAGAACAATTAAATCTTGCGAAAAATATTATAGAAAGAGATACGTATTACTCAAGAGAGTCAATAACAAATATCGCAACAGAAATAGGATACACTATGGCGTTAACTAATGATATAAAATTCTATGATAACTACCTTGATAATATAAAATGCGTAACAAAAGAAGATGTAAAAAAAGCAGCGGAAAAATATTTAGGAATAAATAAAAGTGCGGTTTCAATAGTACTTCCGGAAAGTTCAAAAAATCTTCCTGTTGCAAATGTATCACAAAATACCGGCACAGCAGAACTGATAAGTGAAAATACTCAATCTCAAAAATACAAATTATCAAACGGAGCAACTCTATTATACACTCCAAATACTGTAAACGATATTATCGCAATGAGTATTTATGTAAAAGGCGGTCAATTAATAGAAAAAAAATCCGGAACAGGAAACCTTGTAGCTTCCGCAATGCTTAGAGGTACAAAAAATTATTCACCGATAGAGTTATCTCAAAGACTTGAAGATAATGGAATTAAGATTGCTCCATCTTCAAGTCCTGATGCATTTGCTATCACTGTCTTAACTACCAGAGATGAATATGATAAAACACTTGAACTACTAAACGAAATTGTAAATAATGCAACATTTGACAGCTATGAAATTGACAAAATTAAAACAGAAAAACTAAGTGCAATCACAAGAAATAAAGATATTCCAATTCAAAGAGCTCTTGAAGAATACAGAGATTTAATTTATAAAAATGAACCATATTCAATATCTTCAAAAGTCCTTGAAAAAAATATTCCTCTTATTACAAGAGAAGATATGATTAAATATTATCAAAATGTATTCAGACCTGAAAACATGGTTATTTCAATAAATGGCAATATTGATAGAGATAAAACAATAAAAGAATTAAATAACATATTCAAAAAGAAAAATAATATTGAAAACTTTGACTATACAAAACATAACTCAAAAATGGAGCCAATAACATCACCAAAACAAACCATTCAAAAAATGCCAACAACACAAACAGCATGGATAATGCTTGGCTGGCAGACAAATGGAGTATTAAACCAGAAAGATTATGCAACTCTTCAAGTTATAGATGCGATTCTTGGAACAGGCATGAGTTCCAGACTATTTAAAAATTTAAGAGAACAGCAGGGACTTGCATACCAGCTTGGGACAGGTTATTCGCCAAATGTACTGCGCGGAAGCTTTATGCTATATATCGGAACAAATCCTGATACACTAGACAAAGCAAAAGCCGGTTTATTTAATGAAATAAAACGACTAAAAACAGAATATGTTGGAGACAAAGAATTAAAAGATGCAAAAGAAAAGCTTTTAGGCAATTATGTCATAGGGCTTGAAACAAATCTTGACAAAGCCTCAAATCTTGGTTGGTATGAAGCCTCAACAAGAGGGTACGAATTCAAAGATAAATATGAAAATTTGATAAACAGTGTAACTGATTCAGATATCATTGAAGTGGCAAACAAATACTTTACAGATAATTACATATTATCAATTGTAACAAAATAAAAGATAAAATTTTATAAACTGCCGTGATAATCATAAATCCAACAAGGAAAAATCTTGCGGCAGTTTATTTTTGACTTTATTAAAAAACACATCCACAGGAATATTTAAAGCTTCACACAGTGCATAAATCGAAGTAACCTTAATATCATTTTTAGAATTCTCCGCCCTGCTAATCATAGATACATGCAAATCATACTCATAAGCAAGCATCCTTGCAGATTTGCCTGATTTCACACGTTCTTCTCTAAGCACGCAAGATATTGCATCCAATAATATTTGGCTATTTTTAAACACATGTTACATATATAGAATAATAATGATAAAATAGCTGTGGCATTTCTATATATAGAACATGAAGGAGAAACTAATTTCATGAAAAAATCAGCCTTTACACTTGCAGAAACATTAATTATTCTTGGAATTATTGGAATTGTCACAGCATTAACAATTCCAGGTTTGCTCAATAATTATCTCAAAAAACAAACAGCAACACAGTTACAAAAATCAATTTCCATCATGAACCAAGCATACAAATTATCATTTGAAGATCTTGGTGAACTCTCTGCAAGTGAAACAAAAGATTTGGATTCCAAAGAATATTTTAACACATACTGGGCACCCTATATAAAAGCTCTAACATACTGTGAAACTATTACTCCATGCGGCTACAAATCATATACTCCATTTACTCAGACAAATGGCAAAAAAAGTATTTGGTACATTGTTGAACCTCGCTTACGTCCAACGTTTATCACACCTGATGGCACAGTATACGCGATATTTTTATCAACCTGGAGTGGGGATCCGAATACTAATAAGAAACAAGAACTATACCAAATAATCGTTGACCTTAATGGGGGAGCTAAACCAAATAAATTCGGGCGTGACGTATTTTGGCTATCTAGAACACAAGATAATGGTGGCGGAATTAGACCATACTGCTACCAAAAAACAGATAAAGAAATAAACAAAGATTGCTCAAAATCAGGAATAGGCGAATGCTGTGCAGAAAAAATCAGACGTGCCGGATGGGAAATTACTCAAGACTATCCATGGTAAAGCAAAATCAAAACTTTACCTGCAACCACATTAATAACTACTCTACTTTGAAGTCTTTAATACATACAAACTTGCACCTGATGCCGGCTCCACAGTTCCATCATGAAAAACGATAGGAAAAACATCATTCATATGCAAAGCATCATTTTTTACTATACAATTAGAACCTGAATCTATAGAATTCTTGCCGGAAGAACACCTGACTTCTCTATTAGGTAATGAAGTGCCATTAACGTCAATCCAGCCAATACACTTTGCAAGGTTTGTCTTTATATAATCATTTGTTAATACTACCCCTGATGGAAGTTCACAGCCACTTAAATTTTTATGAAAAGCAACAATAGATCCATCAGCTAATTGATATGCCAAAAAGTAAGAAGCTCCTGTCGAAGTTAACCAATCAGTCTTTGCATCAACATCATTTATTTGATAATAATTCTTTCCCGAAGCACCTGTATATCCATCTTTTATAGGGATATTTGTATGCTCTCCGTAATATGTCGCTCCTGATAATGTACCATTAAAAATTGCACAAATTGACATAACATTATCCGGATGCTCACCTGCACCCATTTGCGCGTCAGCATTACACAAAGCATTTGTCCCTCCGAAATCAAAGCCATATTGAGCTTGAGACATTTTTCCAGCCTGATTCAAAGTAGAAATCACTTTTTTAAATTGTGCCCTGTTTCGAGCTCCATTAGTATTAGAAATCAAAGTTGGAATAGTCAATGCTGCAACCACGCCTATTATCCCGAGGGTAATAAGGACTTCGGCGAGGGTGAATGCAGCTTTCTTTGCGAATACGGTCATTCCTAATTCAGTTCGGAATCTCTTAATTAAGCGTTTTGATTCAGATCCTGAAACGAGTTCAGGATGACAATTTGAGAGGGCAGAATAACAAGTTGTATGTTCGGGATGGGGTAGTAAAGGTTTTAAATAACCGGAGGTACCGGTAGGATTAAAATTTAAAATAAATAATTTTAAAGACCTTAGAATACTCTCAGAGTGAAGCTTTAAAAGGTTACCCCCCCCCGATTTTCTTGTTATTATTGAGTTTTAGCATATTATACCTCCTTTTTTACAATCTATCTTCCAAATTTACCAATTTGTACGGGTCAAAACCTGATTACCCTTTTTATCATACATTTTATCTTTGTACCATAAACCTTGAAATTCTTTGTCCTTATTGTACATATATTGAATATCTTTTGATACAAAATATATCGCACTAGATAATTTTCCTTTTTTATCATACTGCATTGATGTATAAGGAAAATTAGGATATTCATCTGACATTATATCAGTATATCGCAACCCGCCAAATGCCGTGTAATAAAATGCCCTATTAGGATTATTTTTATACTGTATAGCATACATTACCAAAACATCTTTTTTGTAATAAAACGCACAATACTTTGCTTCTTCATCTTCTGTAACCCCGTTATTCGCAAGCATATAATGATGTTTGTATTTTTTATCTTTAAAATATTGTGCAAATTCTTTTTTAAATTCATCTTTTGTATAATAAATTCTACTTGAATTATTTTCAAATAAAAGATTTTGATAATAAGATACCTGCTCATCTCTTTGAGCCTGTGAAATATCCAGCCAATCAAATGTTACAGAAACCTCTAAAGGAGTTTGTAACTTATTGTCTGGTAAAGTCTGTTCCTTGTTGGAGATTTCATCAAGACTGACAATATTTTCAACAGCAAAAACATTATGCCCCAAAGCTAAAGAAAATATTACAAGCAAAGAAACAAATTTTTTCATTACACCACCTATACTTTATTATTTAAACTGTTATAAGCAACCCTTAATTTTATAGAAAACAAATTATCATCCGGCAAAAATAAATTATGCTCATTTACGGCATAATCTTCAGGCTTGATAATACCATTAATCTCAAAACCAACAAAATGATCATTTTCATCTCTACGAGACTTTGTTGATACTGCAAAAATAAATGTCGCCATATCAACTTTATCAATTAAATTATCTCCGCGGGTTTCACCATGAGCAGAAATCTTTGCAAAAGCATTCTGTATTTGTATTTTAACCTGTTTAAGATACTCAGGTTTATTCATAATATCATAACGCCCGAAACGATATTTTAACATGTACGCTTCATATTCTGAATACTGCAGCTTTCCTGTTTTATTTCCAACAACCTTTGCAATATATAATAAATAGGACTCCGCCAAAATTTGAACTTCTTCTTTAAAAGATTCATCCAGCTTTTTTATCTCTTCAGGAGTTTTATCTGCTTTAGCTGCAAGAGTCCTCCATGAGTCAGGAACAACATCAAAAGGTTCAGCTTCAGGATTAGGTATACCGCTTTGAGTAACCATATCTGCTAAAATAAGGGCAAAAGCCTCGCCGAGTTCAGCATTACCGTTAGACAACTCCGATAGAATTGAAGTTCTCGATAAATTACTCTGAGAGTTTTGCCCGAAATTTTGCATATAAATTTATCCTAGCTTATATCCCAGCGACCGCAGGTTCCACCCCAGCGAGCTATGATATTACCTTTAACATCTTTAATTTTTTCAACATGCTGAACTTCATCAACACCTTCAACAATTGTAATAACTTCACAATTATTTGAACATCCTGTACATGTACATGTAATAGATGAGAACTTCATATCAGCAACATTCCAGCCTTTAAACTTAGTTTTAGCTTCTGTATATTGATGATTTTCCATTGCCAATAAAGCCGCACCAATTGCACCCATTGTCTGGTGATTTTCTGGAACAACAATTTTTGTATTTAAAGCTTCTTCAAAAGCTTTAACCATACCGGTATTAGTAGCAACACCACCCTGGAAAGATACGGTTGGGAGAAGCTCCTTACCTAAAGCAAGGTTACTTAAATAATTTCTTACAAGTGCCTGACAAAGTCCATATAACAAATCTTCAACCGGATACCCTAATTGCTGCTTGTGAATCAAGTCAGATTCCGCAAAAACACCGCATCTACCAGCTATTCTGGCTGGATTTGTTGATTTTAATGCTGTTGGACCAAATTCTTCAATAGGCACATTCAATCTTTGAGCCTGATGGTCTAAGAAACTGCCTGTCCCTGCAGCACAAACAGTATTCATTGCAAAGTCTGTAACAATACCGTCACGTAAAATAATAATCTTACTATCCTGTCCACCAATTTCAAGAATTGTCTGAACGCCAGGGATATTAGTACTAGCGGCTACGGCGTGAGCTGTAATTTCGTTTTTCACAACATCGGCACCAACCAGCGAACCTGCCAATGCACGCCCGGAGCCAGTTGTACCAACACCCATAACATTATATTCAGTTAATCTTTTTGAATATAACTGATTTAAACCGTTTTGCACCGCCAAAACCGGTTTCCCGGCAGTTTTTAGCATAATACTATCAACATATTTTCCTGTTTCGTCAACTAAAGCTAATTTAGTTGTAACGGAACCAACGTCTATCCCTAAATATACTGTTAAACTCATGTTCTTTTCCTTTTCCTATAACAGTACTATGATAGCACGAAAAACATATATGTTATACATTTTAAACATTAATTTACACTATTAGTGCAGAATATCAGATTTATTCAATTCTCCAATATAATCAACAGGACTTTTATCCGGCATATTTTCCAAACAGTCTGAGAGCATTCTTTCTATTTTTGATAATCTAAACATATCAACAGTTGACCTTAGTTTAGACTCCATATCTAAGACAGCCATAGGTTTTAAAGCCATATCCATAAAAATTATATCCTCCAAACATTATTTTATATTCTCTTATAATCTATATACCCTCATTTATGGTAAAAATTACACTTTTTTAAGATTTATTAACAAAAACAATAATCTACATTATTCATACTATTAAACTTTTTTAGTTTTTCAACTATACTGTATGACATGAAGAAAATAGTATATTTATTGATTATTAGCGCATTAATTATGCCACTAACAACTCTTTATTCAGAAGCATCACTTGTTTCTGACAAGAAGTACAGACTGGAACAAAGAAAAGAACAGCGACAAGATATTAAACAAATAAAAAAATTATTAGAAACGCATAATAATTTTGCAAACCGCCACGACTTAAAAAATTTATCAACTCTCTACACAGATACCTATGTAAATAATGACGGTTTTGATAAAAAAGTATATTTTAAAAGTATTGAAGCCACATGGCAAGCTTGCAAGGATTTAACATACACTACAGACATTATTGATATCGAGATAACAGGCGATTATGCAAACGTAAACGTAATAGAAACCGCAATTGGCACTGTAACAGACACAATAGAATCAATGCCTGTAACCGGCGAAATTCACTCTATATCAACGGGAATCTACCATCTTGTAAAGATAAACGGTAACTGGTTCATATCCGGGGAAACCGCACTCTCTGATGAGTCTTCTTTATTATACGGAGATGCAAGATTTATGAACATTGAAATCCTTGCTCCAGCACAAGTGAGCTCCGGAGAAACATACACCTCAACAGTAAAAGTTGATACTGATGAAAAAACTTTTATTATGGGCTCAATTGACCACGATCCGATTACATATCCTGCGGGTTCACCAAAAAATGAACTAAGAGCCATGCCTCAATCTCAAATTCTAGAGCGAGTACTAAAAGCAAATACCAACAACTTAAATGAATATACCATCGCTTCTCTTGCAATCTCAAAAGCAAAACAAACAAATGAAAAGAATTTCCAAATATATGTTGCCGGACTTGCCTGCGTTATGAGAAGGGTTAATGTAATTCCAAAAAATAATTTTATAAAACTAGAGGATTAAAATGAAAACATCAATAGGTAAATACTTCTTTCTAATAGTTTGCTTCATATTCTGGCTATTTTTAGCTTTATTTTCATCTAAGTTGATTGTCGACAATTTAACGTCGGGTCACCATTATTCAAATGCTGTATTTCAACTGCACTATCTGAAAAACACGGGAGCAGCATTCAGCTTACTCCAAAATGCAAGAGAATTTTTAATTATAGTATCAATCGTTGCTATAACTATGTTATTTATGTATGTACATGACAATATAAAAAATATCCATCTGATATCTATATCATTTATTTCACTCCTGTCAGCAGGAATTGCTGCAAATTGTCATGAAAGAATTGTTCTTGGATTTGTCAGAGATTATATCCAGCTCAATTTTGTTAATTTCCCTATTTTTAATGTAGCAGACATATTTATAACTATAGGAGTTATAGCTCTTGTCGTAATTCTACTCTTCTACAAAGGAAGATAATTTTATGATTTTAATAATTGATGAAAACACAGACGAAACAAGATTAGACCTATACCTGGCAGAATTATACGATGGAATTTCTCGGTCTAAAATCCAATCTGCCATAAAATCAGGAAAAGTGTTAATAAACGGAACCATTAAAAAGCCGTCTTACATTTTGAGAGAAAACGACAGAATAGAATTTGAAAATCTTGTAAACGAAAGCGTTTTACAGGTTGAACCGGAAGATATTCCTCTGGAAATAATCTGGGAAGATGAAAATATGGCTGTTGTAAATAAACCTTCAGGAATGCTTACACACCCGACAACCCTTGAAAATTCCGGTACACTTGTCAACGCGCTTCTATTTAAATATGGACAAAATTTATCTGATGTCAATGGAGAATTTCGAAGAGGAATAGTCCATCGTTTGGACAGAAACACTTCGGGCTTACTAATGATAGCAAAGAACAACAAAACTCATGAATATTTGGCAACACTAATTAAGAATCGGGAACTCACAAAAAAATACCACGCGGTTTTAGTAGGTAATTATCCAAGAGACAATGATGTTATATCTGATCCTATAGGAAGAAATAACGTAAATCCTAAAAAAATGGCAGTTCGACCTGATGGACGTCCTAGTGTAACCAAACTAAAAGTTATTGAAAGGTTTGGCAATGATGCAACCTATGTAGAATTAAACCTTGTAACAGGCAGAACTCACCAGATACGTGTTCATACAAGTTTTAAAAAACACCCGGTATACAATGACACATTATACGGCGCAGGACAAGGAAAAGTAAAAACTGAAGAACAGGTTCTCCAATCTTTCTACTTGAAATTTGCAAAACCTTTTTCAGCAGAGATAATTGAACTTGAAATCCAACCGGATGAAAAGTTGGAAAAAGTTTTAAAATACTTTAGAAATAGGAGCCTATAATATGAAAAAAATCTTTTTAATTCTAAGTATTATAATATTATTAGCAATCGTATATTTAGTAATTATCAATTTTAATAATTATGCAAGCTTAAATATTTTAACAGCAAACATAGTCGAACCTAAAGCCTTGCACGGATGGACTCAAAACGGATTCTATCTGGGAAAAGAAATAAGACTCTCTACTTATACAGTACTAATATTATTAGGCGGCATTTTTACGGGAGCAGGAACAGTCTACATGTTCTATGATGCAACTAAAGATAAAGTAAAAGCTTACCAAAGAGAACTGGAAAAAACATCTATCTCCGGCTCAAATAATGCTTCCAGAGTCGAGGTTCTTGAAGCAAAAATTAAAACACTGGAAAAAGCTTTCAGTGCGGTAATTGATGAAAGACAAAAACTTGAAGTTCAAATAAAATCACTCAATGCTGAACTAGATAATATAAATAAAGATAAATAAGTAATAAAAATAAAACTTCAAATTTGGAGGACTCTTGCAATACGCAAGAGTTTTTCTTTTTCAGGTAAATCTAAAGAATCAAAAATTTCTAATAAAGTTTTTCGCATTTGTTCTGCATTTTCTTTATGCTCATAATTAAAAAAATCTTTTAGCTCTATTCCTAAATTATTTGCAATTTTATCTAAATTAGACAATAGTGGAAAATTTTTACCCGACTCAATTTTACTAATTGATTGCGGTTCAATACCTGCAATCTC
>CAJMAX010000026.1 GCA_905211505.1 uncultured bacterium
GTTCAATCTCCACCAGTTTTTCGTCTGTCACAAGCGATACATGAAGTTTTTCATCTGTGACGAGCTTTGTATATTTTCCCCCGGTGATCTCACGGATGATCGCAGAAGCCTTCTCATTCAGATCTCTTTTCAAATATCCGCGCATTGCTCCTGACAGCTGCTCCAGATGCTCTGCTGCCATCTGAACTGCCTGGCGTTTCATTTCGTATTCTCGGGATTGTTCATTGATCTCATCCAATTCTGCCAGCTGCTCTCCAAGATTATCATACTGAATTGTTTTTTCTTTCAGTTCTTCTGTAATATGGGCCTTTTCCCACCGTAACTTCTCGATCGGAACCTTTTCTTCTTCCTGCGTGATCTCTTCCAAAATGATCTCCGGTTCCGTCTTTACCTGTTTCTTTCCGACTTTCATCCGGTTCCATACATACAGGCCAAATGCAAGGAACAGTACAATCGCCACCAGATAATTCCATGGTCTCGAAAGTATGAGCACTGCAGCCACGATAACCAGTGCGAATATCAGTATCTCCATCGGATGGATTCTCCATTTTTCCGGACGTATCTCATCCATGACACCTTTTCCATGTTCTCCTTCCAGCTGCCGTTCTTTCCGTTTTTCTTCCTCTTTTCCGGCTCTGTACTCCAGTTCTTCCTCCACCCGGTCGAGTTCCTCCTCCAGATGATGAACATCACGCCAGATAAACGAGACTTCCTGTTCCAGTTTTTCACGCTTCTGCTGCTTTCTGGACATCTCCATGCGAATCTCATTTTCCAGAACCTTCTTCCTGCCTTTCAGCTGTTCCAACGCCCCATTCAGATCGATCTCTCCATTGCCTGAAGTATAATAATTTGTCGCATAATTTTTCAATTCCATCGCCATACTTTCGCCCATCTGTGCATTTCTCTGGCTCATGGAAACCGTATTCTCATAACGGTCAACATTCATCTCTCCAAGCAGCATCCGCAGATCCCCGTCCTCTACAGAAAGGACCTCTCCATCCTCTATACAGACAAGCTCTACCTTTTTGGAATATTTATCAAAATTTCTTTCAATACGGAAATGTTTCCCTCCGCTTGCAAATTTCAGTGTTCCGGAATAATAATTCGGATTGTCCCACGGTTCATAGATGCTGAATGTATCATTCTGCGCCGCTCTGCCTCTTCCCCGTTCGATTCCGAAGAGCATCCCTTTGATAAAGGTATGGATCGTAGATTTTCCCGATTCATTTTCCCCATGGATTAGATTGATCCCTTCTTCCAGATTGATCTGCCGGTCATCAAATTTTCCAAAGTTTTTTAACAATAATTCAGAACGTCCATCTGAAACATCAGCAGTAACCATATACAAAGATTTATCATTCGAACGAGAACTTAATCTTTCCGGAGAAAAGTTTATATAAGCTCCATATGTTTTTTCTAGCTCTGCAGTTCTGGAATTTTCTAAACCTCCAGCCAAGACAGATAATGCTCGCATATAGATTTTATCTTTTGTATTATTATTTTCAGGGCCAACAAATCCTAAAAAGACAGTTGCTCTACCTCCAGAATTCTTTTGGGAAATAAAATCTTGTCTTATTGCCTTATCTGTTGGTGTTAATGTCTCAAATTTACGTTCATTAACAGGTGCATTTTTTGCTGTAAAATATTTCGATACAAGTTTCATTGTATCATCAGGATTCACTTCGCCTGTAATTACAGTGACCATATTCGCTGGATAATAATTACTTTTAAAATAATTAACAACATCATCTCTTGTTAAATTATCAATATTATTTGTTGTTCCGGCTACCAAATCTAAAGAATCGGATTTTATGTTAAATAAATTTTTAATTGTTTGATTATATCCAAGACTTTCGTCTTCTGACATATACATATTGATTTCAGAATTAACAATAGCCTTTTCTTTTTCCAACTTATCTAAAAGGAATTTTGGAGATTGAATTTGTCCTGCTTGTAATTTTATTTGATTTTCCAAATCATTTTCATCTAATAAATTTGATTCGATATAATAATCTGTTACTGAAAATGAGGTTGATGCGTTAGTATTAGCACCCATTTTATTTACTTCTTCAAAAAACACTTTATCGCCAAGAGTTTCTGAACCGTTAAACAAATTATGTTCTATATAATGACTAATACCACGAATATTATCAGGCTCATTAAATGAACCTGTATTAACATAAGTTTTTACAACTGTTGGACCATCCTTTGGAAGAATTACAACTCTTTGTCCATTAGATAATTTATAACATTTTGCAGTCAATTTATCAGAGATTTTTACATCTTCGATAAAATTATATCCAATTGGAGTGGACACATTATAATCAGGAGTGACATTTGAAAGCTTCACCACTTGATTATTTTGAACAACATCACTTGCAAAACTTGGATTTTGCTTTTTAATTTGTTTATTTGGCGTAATATTAGATGCTATGATTTGATAATTATTATTTATTTCCATAAAAAATCTACCTATGTATTTATAAAAACACATAAGTAGATTTTATTGCTTAAAATTTAAGAAAGATTTACAAAATTGATTATGCTTTGAAGATAGTTTGTTCTCTATCCGGACCAACTGAAACTATAGAAATCGGAGTTTCTAAAATTTCTTCAAGTCTTTCTAAGTATTTTCTGGCATTTTCCGGTAAATCTTCATACTTTTTAATTGCTGTAATATCTTGTTTCCAGCCTTGATGAGTTTCATAAACAGGTTCCAAATATTTATGAATATAAACATCTGTTGGGTATGCGGTATAAATCTTACCATCACGAGTATCTTTATAAGCTGTACATACTTTTATTTCTTCAAAAGTATCAAATACATCAATTTTAGTAAGAGCAATTGAAGTTAAACCGCCTACTAAGCAAGCGTATTTCATAGTTACAGCATCAAACCATCCGCAACGTCGAGGACGACCGGTAGTTACTCCAAATTCATGCCCGATATCTTGAATAGCCATACCTACTTCATCTGTTAATTCTGAAACAAATGGGCCTTCACCAACTCTTGTACAATAAGCCTTAGCTACACCAATAACTTCATCAATCATCTTTGGTCCATACCCAGAACCAGTACAAGCTCCGCCACCAATTGGATTTGAACTTGTAACAAACGGATAAGTTCCAAAATCAACGTCAAGCATTACACCTTGAGCTCCTTCAAATAAAACCTTCTTACCTGAACGTTTTGCATCTCTTAGCATATCTTGCCAATCAAAACATACATAAGGTTTGAAAATTTCTGCATATTTTTTGCATAATTCTAAAACTTCATCTTTTGTGTATGTTTTTAAATTATATAATTCTTTTAATTGTTTATTTTTTATTGGTAAAATTACATCTAACTTTTCAGATAAAGCTTCTGGAGAATATAAATCTCCAACTTTTAAAGCAATTCTTTGCATTTTATCTGTATAAGTTGGTCCAATACCTTTTTTAGTAGTACCAATTTTACCTTTTGTTGCTGTATTTTCAGAATATCCATCAACTTCTGTATGCCAAGGCATTGTTATTGTTGCCAATGGACTTACTTTTAAGCCTGAAACATCAATATTTTCATCTTTCAAACCTTTAAGTTCTTCTTCAAAATACTCTGGAAGAATAACTGTTCCATTACCAATTAAACAAGTTTTACCTTTATATAAAATACCAGAAGGTATCAAATGAAACTTAAAAGTTTTACCATGAGCAACTACAGTATGACCTGCATTACATCCACCCTGGTATCTAATAATTAAATCTGCATCTTGAGCTAAAAGGTCAGTAATTTTTGCTTTACCTTCATCACCCCATTGAGCCCCGATAACAACCTTGTTTGTCATAAATACATCCCTCATAAATTTATCTATTGCCAAACAATTTTAGCACAAAGGAGAAATAAAAACTATTAACATTTATTTATCTAAGAACTTTGGTAAGATTTCAAAGACATCACCAACAATACCACAATCCGCGATTTCAAATATAGGAGCACGTTCATCATTATTAATTGCGATAATATAATCCGCCCCCTGCATACCAACAGTATGCTGAACCGCGCCAGATATAGCACAGGCAATATAAATTTTAGGATGTACAGTTTTACCTGTTTGCCCAACCTGAATTGATTGTGGAGCCAACCCCATTTCTACAGCACCTCTTGTTGCAGCAACAATACCCCCTATTGAATCTGCAAACTCTTTTATAAGTTCAAAACCTTTGTCATTTTTGAGACCTTTTCCACCAGCAACAATAACTTCTGCAGAATCTAAATCATTTATAACCGTTTCAATAGTTTTCTTAAATTCTAGGATTTGTACATGATTTTTTAGATAAGAAATATTAACAGGACAGGAAATAAATTCTGTATTTTTCATTTCTTCATCGAGCAAGACCTTAAAAACATTAGGACGAACAGTTGCCATTTGCGGATAATTACGGCATAAAATTGTTGCCATTAACTGACCACCAAAAGTTGGACGAGTAGCAGCAAGTTTACCATCCTCATTTATATCTAACTCAATACAATCTGCTGTTAAGCCTGTACCAAGAGCACTTGCAATCCTCGGTGCTAAATCTCTACCTTGATTTGTGGCTCCGATTAGCAGAATTTCAGGTTTTACAACACCCACAAGGTCAACCAACAATTTTGAATAATATTCCGTAGAATAATCTTTTAATGCCTCATCTTCAAAATAATAAACTTTATCTACACCCATATTTTGAAAAGATTCTTTATATGAGTCTATTATATTCGGCTTTACAAAAACTGCTGCATTAATTTCTACATTCCCAAGTTTCTTAGCCAGATCCTTTGCTTTTGTCAAAAGCTCAAAGAAAACAGTGTGAATATAATCTTCATGCGTAATTTGTGCATACACTAATATACCTGAATAACCATTATTTGCCATTATCAATAACCCCTAAAGATTGCAATTTATCTCTTAATAAATTTACACTATCATCAACATTCAATGCGAATTTCTGAGCATTATGCGCCGGTATATTTCGAAAGGCTTTACTAACATACGTAGGCGACCCTTTTATACCGACCTTTTCCGGAGTTAATCCTATATCTTCCATTGAACAATGCCTAATTTCTTTTTTATAAGCATTTTTTATACCATTTATTAATGGACGCTTAGGCTCGTGATTATTCTGTAAAACACAAATAACCGAAGGAAGTAAAACTCTAACTCTCTCGATACCATCCTCAACCTCTTTAATCACCTCAAGAGATTTCTGTTCATATGCAACAAAATCTTTCACATAAGTAACCTGCGGGATATCCAAAAAATTTGCAATATTAGGCCCAGTTTGAGCAGTATCACCATCTACAGCAAACTGTCCGCAAATAATTAAATCAAAATCAGGTAATACAGTTCTAATAGCACGAGATAATGTCAAACCGGTAGCATACGTATCTGCACCTGCAAACTTTTTATCTGAAATTAATACAGCCTCATCACAACCGACAGCCATAAGTTTTCGAAGCATATCTTCAGCCTGTGATGGTCCCATCGTAAACGCTGTGATATGAACATCTTTTACCTCAGATTTAAGTTTTAGAGCAAATTCACACGCATATACATCGAAAGGATTGATAATACTTTCAACCCCTTCTCTTTGTATAGTATTATGTTCTGTCCACTTTATATCAGAAGTGTCAGGAACTTGTTTTACACATAAAGCAATTTTTAACATAATAACATCTTATTACTTAGTTTGTTGTTTTGCCTTCTGCTTTTGGTTAGCATCCAACAGGGCATTATAAGCAAGCAAATACATTGAACACTTTTGCACGCTAGGAACATACCAGGCACACTTTGTTTGACTACAAACCATATCAATACCAGAGCCAATACTAACTAACGGACAAACAGGAATATCATTTCTACCCATAAATACTCTCTCCTATACTTTTTCAGCTTGTTTTAATAAATTACAATTTTCACTGCGTTTACGTTCTTGGTCTTTATAAATTTTGGTTCTATTGATTACTTCATCAAAATCAATTTTGTGAGCATCAAAATCCGGCCCATCAACGCAAGCAAATTTAGTTTCACCACCGACAGTAACACGACATGCACCGCACATACCTGTACCGTCAACCATAATAGGATTCATACTGGCTTCTGTATAAATACCTTTATCACGTGTAAGCTCTGCAACAGCTCTCATCATAGGCATAGGTCCTACAGCTATTACATAATCAACTTTTTCTCTATCAATAATATCTTTCAATACAGTTGTACCAAAGCCTTTAATGCCGTAAGAGCCATCATCTGTAGTCATATATAATTCAGTACAAGCATCTTTCATCTTATCTTCCCAGAATAAAAGATCTTTTGTTCTGGCACCTGAAATCATATAAACCTTATTACCTGCATCTTTTAAAGCTTTAGAAATCAAATAACAAGGAGCAGCACCATATCCGCCTGCTACACAAACGGCTGTACCGTATTTTTTAATATGGGTTGGCTTACCCAAAGGTCCAACCAGATCAACTAACTCATCACCTACTTCTAATTGAGCAAGCTTCTTTGTAGAATAACCAACTGCCATAAATACTAAAGTTAATTCACCTTTTTCTTTATTAACATCTGCAATAGTCAAAGGAACTCTTTCGCCTTCTTCTTCTACTCTAAAAATAATAAACTGTCCTGCTTGAGCATTTCTTACAACATAAGGTGCATCAATAGTTATTTCAAACTGGTTAGGACAAATTTCTTTTTTTGATAATATTTTATATCCCATGGTTCTCTCCTTATACATTATTTATGAGAATTATACTATAAAAAGTAAAAATTGGCTACTATATTAAAAGTTTATAATATTTTCAAATATTCTTTTCATATCAATATAAGAATTTCTGCAATAATAAAATTCATCTGAGCCTAAAATTACCCCTATGATTTTTCGAGAATCTTTTTCAACACAAGAAACTAAACTTTGATTAAATATCTCATTTTTATCATTATAAACATTTTCAGCCTTTATACCCAATGCATTTTCACAATAATAATTCAAGTATTGAATACGAGTTTCTTCAATCAATAAATTGTTATTGGTAGTAATTCGTGTTTGCTTTCCTGATTTTAAATTATTTAACACGTGTACTTTATCAGAAATTATTTTAAAAAATTTAGGATTATTTAAAGCATATTTAACTATCAAAAACATATCATAAGCAGTCGTATAAGTTTCTGAAAAAATTTCATTTGAAAACGAAGAAATTTTTGTATTTAACGCACCAATTTCCGATAATTTTTCAGTAAGATTTTTTTCAAAATCATCCCACGTTCCAAAGCAATATTCAATCAAAGCGTAAATAGCTTCAAATGAAGATTTAAACATAGCTGCATAACATAAATCCTCAACAGTAAAAATATTTGAAAGATTGAACCTTATTCCGGTATCAGGCACAAATTTTTGAGCTGCAGTTTGTGTTATTATAACATTTTCATCAATTTCACACCTTTCTAATACCATTAAAACTCCCAGCAAAATAGATAAATCTTTTATTAAAATTTTTTCATTAGCATTTTTAGAAACATAACAAGTATTTTCATCCCCGAAATACATTGATTTTGCCTCACTATGATAAGAGTTATCTAAAGATTTCAAACCTAAATAGTTATCATTTGACGGAACATAATTAACATCATTAAAACGATAAAATAAATCCTGAAAATTATGAAATTTTTCAACCCCTTTGAATAAAATTACATCATCTTCTTTTACATAGCTTTTTAAAAAATCAACTAAATCATCCTTTGTGTAAAAATGAAAGCCCTGTCCACCTGCCTTTTTAATCTCATCATAAATATATTCAGCATGAAGCCCGTATGTTAATACCAAATCAAAATTATAAGCAGAAACATCCCTACCCGTTTTTCTATGTAGTTGTTCACTGTGAATTCCCAATCTCATCATATGACCAAGCACTGCAATTTTTCGACCCGCACATTGCATATTCTTAAGCATTTCAAAACCACTAATCATAGATTCAGGAGTAGCATTATAACAATCAGCAATAATAATATTATTTTTATATCCCCTTACAACATTTTGTCTAAAACCTTGAGTTTTAAAGTTTGCAGCACCTTTTTGTATATCACCATCTGAAACCCCAAAACACCTTGCAATTGCAGCTGCCCCAAGCGCATTAAGAATATTATGTTTTCCCGGGACATTTAAATGAATGTTCAAACTCCAGCTTCTATCTTTTGAAACTGCAGTAAAATCACAACCCTCATTTGTTAATACAATATTTTCAGCTATATAATCACAATTTTTATTCTCAATTCCGAAAAATACAACCTTAAAATTATATTTAGAATTAAACATTAATTCATCATCCCCATTAAGGAATAAAACTCCGTCTTTTTTCATAAAAGCTGCTGCAGATAATTTATGCTCCAGAATTTGTGCCTTATCTTTAAAGTTCTCAATATGGGAATTTCCAATATTGGTAATCAAAACAGCATCCGGCCTTAAAATATTTGAACCCATCCGAAAAGGCATATTAGGTGCTCTCAAACCCAATTCCATAATAGCAAAACGATATCTGTCATCAATATTAAAAATCATCCTGCAAGCTTCACGGGTAGAATTTGCAGAACCGGCATTCCTAACAGACTTAGCCCCCGCAGACAACACAGAATACAACATTTCTTTAGCTGAGGTTTTTCCTACTGAACCTGTTACAATTACAGATTTCAACTCATCATACCTATTCCTGAAATAAGCTGCCACTTTATACAATGCAGACAATGGATTCTCAACAATAATACAAGGTAAATCCTCAATTTGTTTTGTTGTCACAACAACGCAATTCAAACTTTTTATTTTATCATAGTCAAAATTATAACCATCAAAACCCTCTGTTACTATTGTAAAATAAACACTATTCGAACGCAAAAACTTTTGATTAAAACATATATAATCAACTTCAAAATCTTGTAATGAGTTTACAGCTCCAATAATACGACACAAGTCAGACAACAAAAGTTTTTCAGACATTCAAAACTCCTTTTTGATAATCATACAACAAAAAAGGCAGAATAACATATTCTGTCTTTTTAACAGCTTAAAAACTCAAACTTACTTTAGAGCCTTCACTACCCATTTAAAATAATCCAAATCTGTTGCCATAGAAGCACAAGCAATACCATTAAAGTTACTTTCACTATCTAAACTGCAATAAACATCTTTATCGATGTATTTGGAACCATTAGAACCCATAGGAATCAAATTTTCATTTTTTATCTGAAATGTAAATAAATCATACCCCCAACGATTAGGCGGTGACATTACTCCATTAATATCGACACTAAGCCCTAACATCTGCCCATCCGCATTAAAAAAGACAAGCGTACCATCTTGTAATAGAATCTGACCATCATCAAAAAGTCCTTGATTAGTCAAATCAGGAGAGTTTGAAGACAATGTTTTATATCCGTCTTTAAAGTTTTCGCTTAAACCATATGTAATCCTTAAACATGCTTTTAAATTACGATTTTTACTTATTTCACAATCTACAACTCCCACCAAATATTTTTTAAAAGCATTAACCTGCTCATACCTATCAGAAGATCCATACGCAACATCATTAAAAATAATCCCATCTTCTTGTGCGATTTTTAAGGTTTGAGCTAATAAAGAATAATTCTTTTTAAACTTTGAATGCAGCTGAATAGCTTTATAATTAGTTAGAAGACCCGGAATAGTAATTGCTGCAACAACACCAATAATTCCAAGTATTATCAAAACTTCAGCAAGTGTAAAAGCAAACATATTTTTCATAATTCAAATTCCTATATACATACTTGTCGTTATAGTTAAATTATAGTTGTTATAGTTAATAAGTCAAGCTTTTAGTTAAACACTGATATATAATTCAGAAATGGATACAAAGCAACAGTTAAAACATCTTTTAGTAATGAATGACATGACAATGACTGAATTATGTAAAAAGATGTCTGAACGATTACAACAGCCATATACAATACATAATATCTCAGGGAAACTCAAAAGAGATTCTATAAAGTACAGTGAAATAAAATTATTGTACGACATTCTTGGCTACGAACTTATTCTAAGAAAGAAAAAATAAAACAAATAAAAAAGACCTTGTTACACAAGGTCTTTTTTACTACTAATCAATATTATACTATTCACCTTTTTCTACTGATTTTTGAACAACTTCAACTTCTGGAATACCGCTATCTACTTTACCAAGAATTTGAGGTAGTTCAATTCCTGCTTGACCTGCCAAATCGTGCATTGCAGGAAGTGATTTAATCAAATCTTTCATGAAATTAGCTGTAGTTGAACCGTTTGAAGTTCCTGTTCCACCATCCCAAACAGTGATTTTATCAAATTTAATATTTTTAATTGCCTCAACTTGTTTTTCAACAATTTTTTCAACTTTTTCAATCATCAAGAAACTTGTTGCAATTTCAGGTTTGTTATTTGAAATCTTAACAAGATCTTGATAACCTTTTGCTTTTGCTTCCAAGACAGCTTTTACCCCTTCTGCTTCTGCAAAATATTTAGCTTTGATAGCATCCGCTTGACCTGCGGCAATTCTTCTTAATCTTTCAGCTTCAGCATCAGCTTCTACCTGAATTTTCAGTTTTTCAACTTCTTGTCTTGCAAGTTCTTCTTTCTTCAATTTAGCTTCTTCTTGTTCTTTTTGAGCAAGCAATACATCACGCTGCGCATTAGCTTTAGCAACTTCACCCTCTCTAAACGCATCAGCCTGTTTTACTGCTAATGTTGCATTGTACTCAGCAATATTAGCTTTTGAAATATTTTCACCTTCAACAGCTTGAGCTTCAAGTTCTGCCGTTTTAATACGTTGTTCTCTTTCTGCATTCGTTTTACCGATAAATGTTTGAGCTGTTTGCTCTGCTACTTGAACTTCTTTTTCTTTATTTGCAGATGCCTCACCAACAGCACCTAATTTTTCCTGTTGTGCAACTTCTACTTTTGCTTTGTTAATAGCTTCTGCGGCAGCTTTTTTACCGATTGCATCAATATAACCTGATTCGTCTGTAATATCCTTGATATTTACGTTAATTATTTCTAGACCAATCTTGTTAAGCTCAGTATTCACGTTTGCGTTAATTTGTTCCAAGAATTTTTCTCTATCCTGGTTAATTTCTTCAATTGTCAAAGTAGCAATAGCAAGACGCAATTGACCTAAAATAATATCACTTGCCTGAGTTATAACATCTTGTTTTGAAAGCCCCAATAAACGTTCTGCAGCATTTATCATAATTCTTGGTTCTGTAGAAATACCAAATGTAAAAGTTGACGGAACAGCAACACGGATATTACCTTTTGACAATGCGCCTTTTAAATCAATATCGGTTGTCATAGGTTCTAAAGATAAAACACCGTAATCTTGAATTAGCGGGATAATAAATGTCCCTCCGCCATGAACACATTTTGCGGTTTTTTCTCCGCCGGTTTTACCATAAACGACAATAATTTTGTTTGACGGACATCTTTTATACTGGTTTGCAATAAATGTAAATACTGCTATCAGAACCAGAGCTCCCGCAATCATTAATCCAAACATTGGTATCTCCTTTCTTATTTATTATTTACCAACCTATAGTTAACTTATAATTATTTTTTTACTTTTTCGATATACAACAAATCATCACTTACTCGAACAACTCTAATTAAATCAAAAGCGTTAATTTGTTCTTCTGTATTATTTGAAGCATTAACAACAGACAATTGACCATTTATTTCAATTTCAACCTGTCCCATACCAAGCGGTTCAAAATTTGTATAAGCTCTACCAACTTGCTTAACCGCAGTATTCTTATCTTTTTTCACTTTCTTTTCAAGTTTTTTGACACTAAACATCAAAAATGCAGTTCCAGCCAAAAAGATCAGACCTACACCAAAAGCACATAGAAAACTGGTTAACTGAGAAAATTGTAACTGTTTCAAGGCTGCATAACCCATCCAGCCAAAACCCATAAAAAAGGCAATTACAGATTGAACAGATAAAAAGTTAAATGACGGATCAGTATCTAATTCCGTTGTAAAATCTGAAAACACTTCACTATCCCCGCCAACAAAATTAAAAATTATCAATTTTAAGACAAACAATATTGTTGAAAATAAAGCTATATAGTAATAAATTTTCCAAACACTTTCAATTGAAAATGACATAATATCACCCCTTTACTAATTTTCGCTTCGCTTTGTACTGCGTTTTTGTCTGAAACCTTTTTGCGGTTTACTTGCAGAAGATTTTTTTATCATACTAGACGAAGTTTGAATACGTTTAACACTGTACACATCAGGTAATGATTGGATACATACAATAACTTTTTTTAAAGTATCAATATTATCAAGCTCCAACCCAATTTCAATTATACCTACATGATTTTTAGTTTTTATAGTTGCATTCACAATATTAGCATTATTATCTGATACTGCAGAAATAACATCTTTCAACAAACCTAATTTTTCGGCAGTTTCAATTCTAATTGTTGTTGTATAGGTCTTATTTGTATTAACTCCGGCCCAGCGAATATCCATAAACCGCTCATGTGGAATCGTTTCAAGAGTTTTACAATCAGCTCGATGCACAGTAACACCTTTGGCTCTTGTCACAACGCCAACGATTGGTTCACCAGGAATCGGAGAACAACATCTTGCAAATGAATATAAAAGACCCTCTAGTCCAATAATATCTTTCTGTGAAGCTTTTTTATGAGAGACATGGAATGTTTCTTCCGGCTTCTTTTCTTGAGGTCGCTTAAGCTTATTTACAACCTTATTTAACGTTGTTTCTCCATATCCCAAAGCTGCAAATAAATCTTCAGCAGATTGATAATTCATAGCTTTTGCAACTTTATCAAACTCACCTTGCTTCATGTAATCATCAAAAACAGCTTTGGTTAACTCGTGTTCTAAATTAGATTTACCAAGGTTAACATGCTCATCTCGCTTATTTTTCTTAAACCATTGTTTAATTTTTTGAGAAGCTTGCTTTGTCACAACAAAAGTAAGCCAATCTAATCTTGGAGCCGGAGTCTTAGATGTAAGAATTTCAACTATATCACCATTTTTTAATTTAGTACTTAATGGTACAATACGTCCATTAATTAAAGCGCCAACAGTTTTATGACCAACATCCGAGTGAATACGATATGAAAAATCTACAGGAGTAGCGTCCTTAGGCAAATCTAAGACATCTCCGTTTGGAGTAAAAGCAAACACTTGATCTGAAAACAAATCTAACTTGACACTTTTTACATAATCTTCTGCATTTTTCATTTCCTTGTCGTACTCAACAAGTTTATGCATCCAAGAAAATTTCATATCTGAAGAATTATCAGCTTTTTGAGAACCTTTTTCCTTATATCGCCAGTGTGCTGCAATACCATATTCGGCAACCTGATGCATCTTCCAAGTTCTTATTTGAACTTCAAGAGGTTTGGATTTTGGACCTATTACCGAAGTATGTAAAGACTGATACATATTACCTTTTGGCATAGCTATATAGTCTTTAAATCTACCGGGAATCGGTTTAAACTGCGAGTGTATCAATCCTAAAACTTCATAACATTCTTTTACAGTATCAACAATGACACGAACAGCAGTAATATCATACAAATCATGAAATGTAATATTCTGACGTTTCATTTTTGCGTAAATACTGTAATAATGTTTTGCCCTGCCTGTTATTTGGGCATTTATCCCGCTTTTTTTTACATCATTAGATATTTTATCTATTAAAATATTAACTGTAGCTTCCCTATCTGCTTTTGTTTGTGCAACTAGCTGAGCTATTTCATAATACTTATCAGGATCAAGGTAACGCAAAGACAAATCTTCTAATTCTGCCTTAATTTTATAAATACCCAAACGATTAGCTAATGGGGCAAAAATATCAAGAGTTTCCTGAGCAATTTTCTTTTGCTTTGCAGGCTCCATAAAATTCAAAGTTCGCATATTATGCAACCTGTCAGCGAGTTTTAAAAATATAACCCTAATATCATTTGCCATTGCAATAAATAATCTTCTAAAATTTTCCGCCTGACGTTCTTCTTTAGACTTGAATTGCAATTTACCAAGTTTTGTAACACCTTGAACAAGAGTTAATACATCAGACCCAAAAAGCTGTTCAATAGTTTCAGGTTTAGTATCGGTATCCTCCAAAACGTCATGCAAAAATGCTGCAATAATCGTATGCGTATCAACCTCTAATCCTACAAGAATTTTTGCAACTTCTACAGGATGAATAATATAAGGTTCTCCAGAAACCCTAAATTGCCCATCGTGTAATTTTTTCGCAAATTTATATGCTGTCTCTACAAGCTCAATATCTTCAAGAGTATGTTTTTGAGTTATTAAAATTTCTTTAATTGCTTTAAAAGTTTCTATATCTGCCATAATGATAGTAATAATACAAGTTATAATTAATATTTACAATAGAAGCTGAAAAATTTCATATAAAGATACGAGAAAACTAAAGAATTACATAAATATTATTATAGGTAATATTTATAATTTATCTAATTCTAGTTGAGTCCTCAACGAGAGCGAGCAATCAATGTTAATGAAACAACAACAAAGGCAA
>CAJMAX010000027.1 GCA_905211505.1 uncultured bacterium
TACATAAGTATTTATAGACATTTTAAATTGTTAAAATTAGTAAATATTTAGCAAATTATACTTGCGTTTTGTTTTAGTATGTTTGAAAATACATGAAAAACAGGTGTGTGAAATGATAATAAATAGTGCGACAAAATTTCGAATAGACAAGCAGCGTTATAAACAGGAGCCAATGTCTCCAAATTCAGAGACCACTCTCCATTCTTCAAAATTTTATTCACAATATAATAACCAAGATATTAAGAGACCTTTAAAAACTAATCATTCATCAGATTTAAGTTTTAAAGGTCTTTCTTTAGGTTTATACAAACAACTGGATAAAACATACAGCAAAGATGAGTTCCTAAAATTCGCAGATAAATATGTCGGCGAGATGGGAAGAGAACTTCTGGAAAATATTACAGTTAAACATGCTGACAGAACTTCAAATTTAATCTCGGTAAATGGAGATAGAATTACAATAAACAAAAAAACTATTCCTCATCTTGCTTGGGATGGAATAATTTATCCGTTCAAAGTTTTACCTGGTGATATGCTCAACGGTACAGTTGAACTTTTAGGCAAAATTCCAGGGTTAAAAGATTGGTCTGCAAAAACGTTAGAAAGACCAATGTTCAAAGCTATCAGACAACGTTCTAAAATTGACGCTAAAGTTAACTCTCTAACAGGTTTAATAACTTTCAGAGATATGAAACTTGATGCTGCAAAAGAAGCATTTGCAAAACAGGCAGGTAAATCTATTTCAGATTTAACTGCAGAAGAAATTGCAAAAATTACAGCAGACGTTGATTCTAAGATGGAATCTAAAATATTTCAAGCTGAATTAAAACAGTTTGACCCTAAATCAGGTAATTATGATACAAAACATGAAAGAGCTTTAAACAGATTAGTATCAGGATTACCTCCTGCAATTTTCCTAGCAAACGATGCTTATAACTTATCAAGAATGATGGATGATGATCCAAAAGCCGCAGACAAAGAAAAGAAAACAAGGTTTAAACAAGAAGTCAGCAGAATTTTAACAAGCGGATATCTAACATTGATTACTATGGGAGCTTTCCAAAAGTTCATCAATAAATCAAAAGCAGGAATTGTCCTCACAACAGGAATCACTGTTCTTGTAACAGAAATGTATTCACGTTTATCAAACGGCAAACACATTACAAGACTAACTCCGGAAGAAGCACGTAAAGAAAATGAAAAACTTAATGCTCCGGAAGCAAAAATCAAACCATTAACATTCAAATCAGATGAAAATAATAAACAAGTATCTATAGCAAATAAACAGAAAGAACAACAAAAACCACTATTATCTTTCGATACAATAGTGAAAGCCTCTGCTGCAGTTCTAGGTATCGGCTATGGAATCAAAGGATTGAAAAATCTTACTGCAGTCAAAAATGCTGCACTAAAATATTTTGAAAATATGAAAATCAACAATCCTGAAAAATTTGAAAAACTTGGGATAAAAGATTTAAAATTAGACAGTGCAGTAAAAACATTCGAAGACAAAGTTCTGTACAGACCATTCACAAGTTTATATAAATCTTTAACATCCCAAAAATATACTGTAGACAGTAAAAAATTTGACGAAGTTGTAAAAGTACTTAGAGAAAACGGATTTGAAAAACTCGCAGATAAATATGAACAAGTTGGCAAAACTGCCCTAAAAACAGTAGACGGACAATCTATTATTGATTTAGGCTCAAAAGATAAAAAAATTAAACCACTTGTAAACTTCTTCATAGCGCCATTCAAATTTATGTGGAACACAGTAACACTTCCATACTGGATGATAGATGAAAAACTTATGAGTGTATTTAGAAAAGGCAAAGCATCTAAACCTGTTCAAGATATTCAAGCTCTAGCAAACAGTTTTGAAAAAATAAGCAAACAGGCTCTGAAAAAAGATTTTAATGCTGAACAGTTTAAAGATTACGTTCAGGTAAATCTTCTAAAAGCATTTAACGTAGATTCTTTATCTAGCGTATCAAACGCAGAGTTATCTAACCTTGCAAAAACAGCTGCATCAATAGCTACAATTTGGTTCTTGATGACAGATAACTACAATATGGTTATGCTGAAATCAAACGGCAACGACAAACAAGGCGCAGATACAAAATTCAAAGAAAGATTTGTTCAGGAAGGGTCAAGATTATTCTATCAAACATTATTGATTGACCTGTTCAATTCAACATTCAGAAATCAATATAACTCTTCACTATTAGGAATGAGTTGGATTACCCTAACCAACACGACATTAGGTGAAATGTTAACAAGATCATCTGTAGGTACTCCATTAAAAACTCATTCCAGAGATGAATTGATTGATATTGAAACAAAACAAAATAATTCAACAGGATTCAAGAAAAAATATTATAACTTTATGCAAAGATTAACAGGAAAACGTTCGATAAAATCTTATGAAGTGGTTTCTAAAAACCAATCACAACAAAATAATCAGCAAGGTGCTACAATAACATCAATACCAAGCCTTCCTGTACAAAAAGAAATTTTCTTCCAAAATGGAGGGACACTGCAAAAAATAATTAAGGGGTAATATGTTATTCGGTTAATGAATAATTCTTTAGGTTAGAGAGTATAAAATCTAGCCTTTTTTATTCAACAGCCAGCACTCAACTATTCATAATAAGTTTCATTCTAAATAAAAAATTACAAGCCTCTATGAGCTTGTAATTTTTCAATGTATAACTTTAATCTACAATAGACTAATTTTCTTCATCATCAGAATCTTCATCCTTTTTAATAACGTCAACAACCATTTTTGCCATTTCTTTAGCAATAACTTTTTGAGTATCAGCAGGACAGTTTTGAAGCATATTCATTGCAGTTCTTAATGTAGTATCAATGTCATACCAGCGGCCGCGTCTGTTATCATCAAGTCCTGAACCTACTGCATTAATAATATCATCTACAGCCTCAAATTTTTCATCTTCAATATTGTGTTCGATAATAATTTTAATTAAATTCAGCGCCACTCTAATTTGAGTTTGGTCATCTGTCTCTTCTAATGTTTTTACAGCTTCTGATAAAACAGGGTCTTTATCATACCAGCGTCTGTGTTGTTGTGAATACTCTTCTTTCATCTTTTCATCTCCTTTAATTAAATTATAAATTTTAGATTATCCTTGTTTAAATGTTACACCTTTCGTCCCCTTAGGATATTCCCAGCCAATACATTTCCTCTCACAGGCAATCCTGCAGGCTCCGCACTCAAGACAATTTTCATAATTAACGATTACTTCCTGCGTTTCCTCGTTCCATTCATAAACTTTTGCAGGACAAATATAGGTACAATTCTTACTTTTACACAACTTGCACTGCTCTTTGTCAGGCTTTAAGTGAGACTCTGTATCTGGAGAATATTTTAATGTATATAGTTTTTTATCTAAGTTCATATCAAAATACTCCATACCAACTTAACAAGAGCAAATATATCTTTAAATAATTCTGAAATTTTTCTATCCGTAAAAATACTTTTGATAAATTTCCAATAATTATCTTTTTTAGGAACACTATTAACTGAAGTAAACATTTCAAAAAACGAATTAATTTTTTTCAGATAATAACTCAAAAAAGCTTTTTGACGACTGTGAAAAACATCCATCAATTCTTTATAAGTTTTCATATCTTTCAACACAAACGAATTATTCAAACTTTTTTCGTATTGTGACAAAACTTTTTTAGAACAATCACCGGTATTTAATGAAATAATAGCAGTTTCTGCAGCTAGCTTCCCGCTAATCATTGCAAGGTTCGTTCCTTCCCAGTGCAGATTATTAACAAGCATGCCAGCATCACCAACAATCATAACACCATTATCACAAAGTTTAGGCACTTTTTTATACCCGCCCTCAGGAATTAAATGGGCTGAATATTCTTTTAATGTTCCGCCATCAAGCAATGGTGCAATAGCAGGATGAGCTTTTAATTGTTCCAAGAGTTCAAAAGGTCTTAATCCTTTTTCAACTAAATCATTTAATGTAACACCGAGTCCGATAGTTACAGAATCAGTATTAGTGTACATAAAACCTAGACCCAATGAACCAAGCATAGGGCCCCCAAAAATTTCGCCAATAACGCCCTCTTTATCATTAACCCTAAATCTCTGATTAATAACATCTTTATCAAGCTTTATAACTTCTTTTACACTCAAAGCAACATCTTTTGTTTCAATTTCTTTTCTCAAGCCTATTTGCTTTGCAAGAAGAGAATTAACACCATCTGCTAAAACCACAATATCTGCATAATAATCTTCTAATTCAGTTCTAACCCCTACAACTTTATTATTTTCTTTTAACAATTCTCTTACAACCGTCTGCTCAACAAGAATCACCCCGGCTTTTCTTGCCTGTTCCGCAGCCCAGCGGTCAAACTTGCCGCGAATCACAGAATAACTCACATTATCATCTTTTCTATAAGTAACAGTTGTAGAATCAGATTCACCAAGGATTATAAAATTATGTTCAATATTCCGTCTTTCTATAGGTGCATCAGCCTCAAAATTCGGGAATATTTCTTTTGTCGGTTGTGTATAAATTGCACCACCAAAAACATTTTTACTCCCCGCAAACATTCCACGCTCAATCAGTACAACTTCTTTCCCAGCTTTTGCAAGAGTAATTGCACAAGCTACACCACTTGGACCTGCACCTACAACTATAACATCTGTTTTATTTTCTTCTTGTAACATAAAACTTCTCTCAAGTTCAATTATACACTAAAATTCAAGTATTGTAAAACACTAAAAAGAACTATTTTTAAGGATAGTTTTTTGAAAAATATACCAGACCATTCATCTTAAAAAAGAGTAAAACATATCAACTAGTCTAAACAACGTTTAACAAATTGATAATTAAATAAATATTGATATAATAAAAATATGGCAGAGATTGACAAAAGCAGTATTGAAGATTTGAAACAGAGAGTTAAACAAAAACTCAATGAAACGCAACTTATTTCATATAAAGGAACAGTTTCAAAACTTCTGGGTTTGACAGTAGAAGTAAAACTTCCAGGACTAAAAATTGGGGATTTATGTTTTATAGAAACACATGACGGGCAACAAAAACCCGCAGAAGTTCAAGCCTTTAGAGGTGAAGTTGCACAACTTGCACTATTACTTGACGGAACTGGTATCGGACAGGGAAGCCTTGTAACATCTACAGGGAATCCAATTATAGTACCTGTTGGAGACTTTTTACTAGGAAGACTGATTGACCCGCTTGGCAACCCGATTGACGGCAAACCGCTGGATACCACAGGTGCAACATGGCGTCCGGTAGAGGGACCACCTCCAGGGCCATTTGAAAGACCAATTATTACAGAACAATTTTCCACAGGTGTTCGAGCAATTGATGGCTGTATGACAATGGGCTGCGGTCAGCGCTTGGGGTTGTTTGCTGGTTCCGGAGTTGGTAAAAGTACACTCCTAGGTATGATTGCAAGAAACTCTGATGCAGACGTCAACGTTGTTGCACTAATCGGAGAACGTGGCCGTGAAGTTAAAGAATTTGTTGAGGATTCTTTGGGCGAAGTTGGTATGGCAAAATCTGTCCTTGTATGTTCAACAGGTGATCAGCCGCCATTGATTCGTCAAAAAGCACTCTTAACTGCAACAGCTGTATGTGAATATTTTAGAGATCAGGGTAAAAAAGTTTTCTTAATGACAGATACCGTAACCCGTTGTGCCATGGCAGGACGTGAAGTTGGTCTATCCTTGGGTGAACCTCCAACAATGAAAGGTTATCCGCCTTCAATATTTTCATGGCTGCAAAAAGTTCTTGAGCGTGCCGGAAATAGTCCAAAAGGATCTATTACAGCTCTTTATACAGTATTAATGGAAGGTGATGATATATCTGATCCTATCGTAGACATTGTTCGTGGTATCGTTGACGGTCACATTTTTTTATCAAGAAAAGTTGCAGAATCTAACCACTACCCTGCAATTGATGTATTAGGAAGTATTTCGCGTTTGATGAGTGCTATAGCTTCTCCGGAACATAAAGCTGCGGCTGCAAAATTAAGAACAATTATGTCAATGTACCGGGAAAACAAAGACCTTATTGACGTTGGCATGTATCAACCCGGTTCAAACCCTAAACTTGATATTGCCATTGAAATGATGCCAAAAGTTAACGCATTTTTACAACAAAGGACATCTGACAGCGTAACAATGGATGGTACTATTTCGCAGCTTGTTAACATGATGCAAGGCGTTGATATATAAACTATGGCATAATCAATACAAATCTTTATTTTTTAAACCATATAGTTCTATTAAACAAATAAAAAATAAGGCAGACTTGACAAATTGTTAAAAGATATTAAATAATAGTTATATAGGGAAAAGACCTTAAGAGGTCGCTACGCTTAAAGTCTTTCTTAACTCCCTAGTAAATGATTGCTAAAAGCGTTATGATTATCATAAAGATAAACCATAACGCTTTTTTGATATACAGAAAATCATTATCTCAGCTCCTTCCCCGCCAAATCTCTTAACTAGTCTATGTCGCGAGGATGTGCAGGAGCTAACCCTTTTATTTTTTACTCTTATCAGCTAACTCTGAATCAACCCTCAAAAATACAGGGTGAATATCTTCTTTTGATACAAGCTTTCCAACTTTAATATTATTTATCGTAATATCATCAAGTTTTGTAGCTAAATCGTAAGATAACTGTTTAGCCATATCCTCAGCAATATTTGGACAATATGGGTAAATCAATGATGATACTACACACATAACTTCCAAAACTGTAGCCAATACCTGACCACATTCAGTCATTTTTTCTTCTTTTGCAAGTGTCCAAGGGGCATTATCTGTTACAAATTTATTTGTTGCATCAACCAATGATATAATCTCTTGGGCAGCTTCTTGAATTTCGAAATGGTTAAAATGATTTTCTACGATTTTAACTGTTCCTAATGCTGTCTTTAACAAGCTTTCAGCCTCTTTAGATCGATTTGATAAAAATTCTTCTTTAATTTCACCATCAAAATATTTCACAAGCATTGATAAACTTCTGTTCAACAAGTTACCCATACTATTTGCAAGGTGTGCATTTACTTTTTCTTTAAAATCTTGATCTGAATAATTACCATCACGTCCACAAGGAGCAGATGTTGCCATATAATATCTAAATGCATCAGGATGAGCTAATTCAAAGTTCTCAAGAACAGAAGTTGGAGAAACAACGTTACCTAAAGATTTAGACATTTTTGTTTCATCAATAGTAATCCAGCCGTGTGCAAAAATGTGTTTTGGCAAAGGTAAATCCAACGCCATTAAAATCGCAGGCCAATAAATACTATGGAATTTTAAAATATCTTTCCCAATAACGTGGACATCTACAGGCCATAATTTTTTAAATTGTTCTGACGGATTTTCTGTATCATAGCCAATTGCTGTAATATAATTTGACAATGCATCAATCCAAACATAAATAGATTGTTCCGGATCATCTAAAATATCAATCCCCCAACCTACATTTTCTTTACTTCTTGAAACTGAAATATCCTGAATATCTTCCAATTGATTTAAAACTTCGTTAGCTCTGAATGATGGAACAATAAATTCCGGATTTTCTTTTATGTGTTTAATAATTGCATCTTTATATTTTGTAAGTTTGAAGAAATAATTTTCTTCCTTAACAACTTCAGGTTTTTTCAAGTGATCAGGACAAAGTCCGTCTTCAGTTAAATCTTTAGGATTTAAGAAACATTCACAGCCTGAACAGTATAAACCTTCATATTCGTGCTTGTAGATATCACCTTTGTCAACAAGTTTTTTGAATATTTTTTGAACTGTTTTTTCATGATCTTCATCAGTTGTACGGATAAATCTATTGTAATTAACATCCAACGCTTTCCACGCATCTTTAAATTTTTGAGAATTTTCATCACATAATTCTTTTGGAGTTTTACCTTGAGCAGCTGATGTTTTTTGGATTTTAATACCGTGTTCATCTGTACCTGTTAAGAAAAACATATTATCAGTTCTTTGAGAATAATGTCTTGCAATAATATCTGTCAAAATCTTTTCATAAGCGTGTCCGATATGTGGAGCACCGTTAACATAATCAATAGCTGTTGTTAAATAATATTTTTCCATATTTCTATACCTCATAAATTCGTTATTTATGTACAAATCGTACCATAAAAACACTTTCAATCATATAAAGTATTCTTTTACAAAAACTAAACAAAATTTTATAAACACGCAATTTTTAACAACAAAAATCCTTTATATATATGTAGGTAAAATATAAAGGATTTTTTATGTCTTCAAATTGGGCGTATTCATTGGACAGCTTAGCTGCAGGCGGCGTTATTGATTTTGATGCTACCGCATACATTTTAGATAAACCGGCAAGATTTGTCGGAAATCCTCAAATGGCCGACTTACCAATAACAGATATTTCTCTATTACCTGAGGGGACTAAATTAAAAGATTTACCACAAATCGATAGTTATAATGACAAAAGTTTAGTTCAAAATCCTGGTTGGAAGAAATGGGCATTTGGAGCGATTATAGCTGCAGGAATAACCGGTGCAATATTTGCAGTTACAAAAGGCAAAATAAATACTCAAGGATTAAAAAACATCACCCAAACTGCGGTAAACTACATCAAAAAACCATTTGAGTGGATTGCAGGAAAATTCAAAAAGACTCCTGCAACCCCGTAAACAAGCAACAGTAAAATTTTATCAGGATTTCGACATTCTGAACGAATATAAATAATTTATTTTGGACTAATGGTATCAAATTGATACTAATATCATGATATCCAAAAGTATTGAAACATCGAAGTTTCAAGCGAATTAGCATAGAAAACAAATTTTCGTCACAAAAACAAATAATGTGTCATTCTGAACACATGTGAATAACCTATTATTATATTTTTGTAGGATAGTTCGGCTATTATCTCAGTTAAACAATATCACTCAATTTAAAACTATAACTGGTAGCAAATGTGCGTAGCACCTTGCGGAGCTGAGGTGTTGGCGTATTGAATAAACAACTGGTGACAGACCTACGTACGTAGCACTGTCATTCCGAACTCGTTTTGGAATCTCTGTACTCGACTGAACCCCTAAAACGGGTTCAGGGCAACATCCTGCCAGCTCAGGGAAACGTTCCGCCAGTTCTGAATAACAGATATATAATCTCAAAAGCTTAATTTTGACAAATAAATTTAACTCAATATGTCTTCTAAAATTTCTGCATTACGAGAAGCATCCTTGAGCTGCTGCTTTGACACTCTGCGCATATAATTTCTTAATGCAGCCCTAATAAGCTCACTTCTAGAACAACGTTCAGTATCTGCAAGACCATCTACCTTATTTAAAAACTCATCAGGCATTGTTACTAAAATTTTAGCCATAAACTAACCCTTTCATCAAAATTATTATAACACATTTTAATGTTTTATCAAGCTAAAACTAACCGATTTATTATCCCCGATTAGGTATTGCAAAAAAATCTTAACTAACTAATATTATATCGAAAGGAGATAATATGGAAGAAAATCAAAAAACAGAAGAAACTGTAAAAATTAAAGAAGTAAATCATCCAATGTGCGCTAATCATCCGATAATGAAAACCTTAATGACAGGATTATTAATTTTTCTTGGTGCATTTTGTGCCTTTTACACAGTTGCGGATTGGCACTTTAAAAACATGATAGCCAGAACTGTCATGCCGCCATTTCCTCATCGAATGGAGAGAATGATGGCTAAAGACCTGAGAAGAATGGATAACATGATGAAAAAAGATTTCAAATTTGCACGTAATGCAGCACAGGTTATTCATCTGGAACAAACAAAAGACTTTTATAAAATTCTGATTGATTTAAGAGCGTTTGATAACAATGAAAATAATGTTCAGGTTACTACTAATGGTAATATTCTAACAATCAATGGACGCTCAATAAGAAAATCCAAAAATAATGAACAAATTTCAGAATTTCAACAAAATTATATGTTTGGAGAAAATGTTAAACTCCCTGATTTAACTAAAGAAACAGACGGGAATTATCTTGTTATTACAATTCCAATCAGAGAATCCGAAGATTAGTTAATATATCTACGTTTGAACAAAAAGGGATAATAAATATTTATCCCTTTTTGTGTTGTTAATATTTAACATTAACACTCTTTTCTGCTAAAATATATGTATGAAAATATTAGGTATCGACCCGGGAATGGCAATAGTTGGTTATAGTCTTTTGGAATTTGACGGAAAAAATATTGAACTTTTAACTTCCGGTTCCATTCAAACTGCGAAAGGTCAAAAAGAATCCGCAAGATTATTAGAAATTTTTAATGACATGTCAACAATTGTCGAAAAATTCAAACCGGATATTTGCGCAATTGAAAAATTATTTTTCTTTAGAAATCAAACAACAGTTATGCCTGTTGCTCACGCTAGAGGAGTTATTTTAACAGTCCTTGAAAAAAATAATATTCCAATTTTTGAATATACACCAATGGAAGTTAAGCAAATATTAACAGGATATGGAAGGGCGTCTAAAAAAGAAGTTGAACAAATGGTAAAAATTTGCTTAGAAAAAGAGAAACTTCCAAAATTAGATGACACAATTGATTCAATTGCAATTGCAATATCTTTTACAAGAAGTCCTGATGCATTAACTTATGTGAAAAAAATTTGAGTTTTTTATATTTAGATGTTAGGATTGATTAAAGGGATAATATGGATAGGTTTTTAATTCAAAAAATAATAATTTTAAGTTTAATTTTGGGCCTAGTTTTAGGTTTATTGGCACCAATACCTGTTGTTGGTATGATAATGTTATTCTTAATATTATTACTAGCCGCACCTATTGTAATTTTATACTTGATAATGGCTGGGGAATTGGATTTAACCTCTCCAAAAGACAGTATCATCACAGGTGCAATAATCGGATTCAGCGCAAATTTTACTTTTGCTGTATCATACTCAATCCTTATGGTTTTACTGGCAAAAGTTTTTCATTTTACTCCAAATTTCTTCTTAACTGCAATGATTGCAAATTCACCGATATGGTTAACTGGAACTTTCATTATCTTTCTTGGAGTTTTATGCGCAACAACCAACTCATTTACCGGGTTTGCAACATATTATATTATAAATTTTATTCGCGATGTTTACGAGAAAAAACATCCACAAATACAAAATACGAAAGATTTTACACAGGAAACTTATAAATAACAAAAGGACAAAAAATGACAGAATTTACATCAAAAATAAGAACAATTGAATGGATTGACACATATTCAAGAATGGTTGACCAAACAAAATTTCCACAACATTTTGAATATGTAGATATAAAAACGGGTCAAGATATGTTTGATGCAATAAAAACAATGATAGTAAGAGGAGCTCCTGCTATTGGCATTGCCGGAGCCCATGGAGTTGTTTTATATGCCCAAGAATTAGAAAAATTAAATCTTTCAAGAGAAGATTTTATTAAAAAATTATTAGAAAAAGCTGATTATATGGCAAGCGCAAGACCTACTGCTGTTAACCTTATGTGGGCTGTAGAAAAACAAAAAGAAATTATTAAAAATTCACAATCTGATATTAAAACACTTATAAAAGAACTTGCAGATAACGGAAAGAAATTAGAACTGGAAGATATTGCAATAAACAAAAAAATAGGTGATTATGGTGCTGAAGTTGTTCCAAAAGGTGCCACTATCCTAACTCACTGTAATGCAGGAGCATTAGCGACAGTCGGCTATGGTACAGCACTGGGCGTTGTGCGTTCTGCATTTGCTAATGACCCTACAGTACAAGTTTTTGCAGATGAGACAAGACCGCGTCAACAGGGCGCAAGAATTACAACACTTGAACTTACTATGGACGGCATACCTGTAACTCTTATTACTGACGGAATGTGTTCATATTTTATGAAAAAAGGGATGATTGATATGGTTTGTGTGGGTGCTGATAGAATTGCTGCAAACGGTGATGCAGCTAACAAAATTGGTACATATACAGTAGCAATTGCCGCAAAATATCATAATATTCCATTCTATGTTGCAGCACCACTTTCAACAATTGATACAAGCATCAAATCAGGTGATGAAATTGTTATTGAAGAGCGATCTCATGAAGAAGTTACGCATATCAATGGAAAACCTATTTGCGCAGAGGGAGTAAATATAATTAATCCGGGTTTTGATGTTACCCCTCATGAACTTATAACAGGTATTATCACAGAAAAAGGTATTTTGCGACCTGATTATAACAAATCTATCGCAGAAGCATTTGAAAAATAATAAATCAAGGAGGAAATATGAAAAAAATATTATTAACAACAATTGCCATAGCAATACTAACTATAGCAACACCAAGTGCATTTGCAGGAACTCATGGAACTAACGGCCAAGTTAGTGCCACATCTGTTGGTGCTGCAGCATTATCATTATTAATTTGGCCTGGTTTAGGTCAAGCAGTTAATGACCAACCATTTGACAAAAATGTTACCCACGCACTTTTAGGTTTGACTGGTGTATTTAGATTCTGGTCTTGCTACGATGCTTTTGTTGATAGACAAGGCGGAGTTTGGCACAACAGAATTTAATTATTATGATAATTTGAAATATAAAAATTTAGGCTATTTGAAATTTTTCAAATAGCCTTTTTTAGTGTCGGAAAATTATTTTTAAAATCTGAAATCTCTTTGACCTTGTTCAATACTTTCAAGATTATTTTCAACAATACTTTCGATTTTTTTGTCGGCGAAACAGCTCAATTCTTTTTTAATCAATTCTTCACCAACTTTTTTAGTTTCTTTAGATGCATAATCTTCTAAATATTCTTTTAGTGTCATTATCGCATTCGGATGGCAGAAATTATGAATTTGTTGTTCTTTGCAGATTGCCATAAACCTATCACCAACTCTGCCTTCTCTATAGCAAGCAGTACAAAAACTTGGAACATAACCAAGTTCCATAAGCCATTTTATAATTTCATCTAAAGTTCTTCTATCTTCAACATCAAATTGAGCAGTATCTTCTTCTGATTCTTCTTCCGGATGAGCATAACCACCCACACTTGTTTTTGAACCTCCACTTATTTGGGATACACCTAACTTCAAAACTCTTTCTCTACATTTTTTAGATTCTCTTGTTGAAATAATCATTCCTGTATATGGAACTGCAATTCTAATACAAGCAACAATCTTTGCAAAAGTATCATCATCAATTCCATTATCAAAAGTTGATGGATCAATATCATCAGCTTTTCTAATTCTAGGAACTGAAATTGTATGAGGACCAACCCCAAATACGGCTTCTAAATGTTCAGCATGCATTAATAATGCTGAAAATTCATAACGATACAATTCTAAACCGAATAAAACACCCAAACCTACATCATCAATTCCGCCTTGCATAGCTCTATCCATAGCTTCGGTATGGTATGCGTAATTGTGTTTTGGTCCTGTTGGATGTAATCTTTCATAAGACTCTTTATTATAAGTTTCCTGGAATAAAATATATGTTCCAATTCCTGCTTCTTTTAATTTTCTATAATTCTCAACGGTTGTAGCTGCAATATTAACATTGGCTCTTCTTATTGCACCATTTTTATGATGAATTGAATAAATAGTTTTTAAAGATTCTAAAACATATTCAATCGGATTATTAACAGGATCTTCCCCTGTTTCTATTGCAAGACGTTTATGTCCCATATCTTGAAGTGCGATAACTTCCTCTTTTATCTCTTCTTGTGTCATTTTTTTACGAGGAATGTGTTTATTTTTTGCATGATATGGACAATATACACAACCATTTACACAATAATTTGATAAATATAAAGGAGCAAATAAAACAATTCTGTTTCCGTAATAATCCTGTTTAATTTTTTCAGCTAATTTGAAAATTTCTTGATTTTTCTCTTCAATTTCACAGTCCAATAAAACTGCAGCTTCTCTATGAGTTAAACCTTTACCCAAACGAGCTTTTTCTAAAATTTTATCAATTAATTCTCTCTGCGCCTGAATTGCTGGAATATGCCCCATTCCAGCAATTCCGGCAACTTTTTTACGAAGATCACTGCGTGCCCTCGTATATTTCTTCCCAATTAAATAGGCAAGCTCAATACCATACATAAGTGCATCAAATCGAACTGCACTTGCCTCGTCCCCATCTGGCTGGATAAGTGGTGCAACCTCCTCCTTCACAAGCAGAGTATCTTCATAAGTAAGCATCTGATAATTCGATTCATTTGAATATATTTCCACATATTTTAAATGCTGACGCACAGCAAAGTTACCTTTCTCCAGTTTCTTCACTTTCTGACTCATGTTCTGCACCAGAGCTTTCCTGTATGCAATCAGACGCTCTGTCTGATAGGCAAGATCCTGAAGTTTATAAGATATTTCAAATTGAAGATTAAATATCGCTCCCTGAACCGGAATCGTATTCGGTACAGCCTT
>CAJMAX010000028.1 GCA_905211505.1 uncultured bacterium
AACTAACCCTAACATAAGCGTATATCATCTCTAATCCTTTTTCTTTTATTTATTGAATTAGAGTGAAAATCTAAGCTAATATGTTGAAAAATAATGAACTTTTTATTTTAACATACCTGGGAAAATAAAAAATGCAAGAAAAAAAGAATATTATATACCTAATCTGTTGAAATACTTGGTTTTAGTAGGAATTAGAGGAAAATAACGGCAGGCAGAAATGAGTGTATAATTTACTGTTCTTTAAATTATTCATTAGGAGCAGAAATGAATAAAATTATACTATTTTTGATGTCATTAGAATTTTCCTTAGGATACAGCCAATTTGCACAGGCTAATACTAACGAAATTTATAGACAGGAGCTGGAAAAGAAAAGTTTTGAATTGCTTTGGGGCGAGGAAATTACGAAAGATATTTTCAATAGTGCTCCCAAAAAATCATTATACGACCAAAAAATTAATGGTTGGACACTAAAAGAAATAGAAAAAGGAAAAATTAAAATCAAAAATTTCGAGGTTGATGGTGGTCACCTACGGGATTTACCCAATAACCAGTTTATGAACAATCGTAGCATTCCTAGAACGGCTGTTCGGGATAAAGCTATGTTTGTTGATGATGACATTGATATTGGTTTAGTGCCATTATATGCCTGTCAGAATAAAGAAGAAATAAAAAAACTAGAAGTATCTTTTCTGGATACTGATTGTTATGAAAACCAACAAGAGAAATTTAATGATTGCATTAGAGACGGCAATAATTCTCATAATTGTTTTTTAGCTTTCCAGTATCCTTTACATACTGAGAATAATAACCCGTGTGTAAAGAACAAAACTGTATCGTATAAAATTTGTAAGAGCGGTGTATTGTTGGGATATTCTGACAATTTACCTATTGTTGTGACGCCTTTGGGTAATTACACAACTGTTGTTGATGTCAGAAATATTCCTTACGATACGATTTTAACTAAATTGGCGGAAAATTACGGAAAACCAGATAAAATAATAAAAAGAAAACATCACATTTCTAACTGTAATCAAGATACCTTATATCACCCTAAAAATGACAAGATAACTCAAAAAATAGCCGTTTCTTGTAATGAGGATAGTGAAATTTTCTTCTGGATTGAAAAACCGTGGGTTTTAAAAGTTGAAGTCAGTTTCGAAAACAATCAGCCTATTGCTATCAAAAAACTCTTTATCAATTGGGGGAATTATCAGAAAGCCCAAGAAAGGATACGACAATCAGAACAAAACCAACAGAATGAAGAAAAAAACAAACAAGAACGAAAGAAAAAACAACAAGAAGAGATAATTCAGCAAAAGATTAATAATTTTAACATTTAGGAGCATTTATGATGAAAAAGATAGTTGCAGGTTTAACCTTACTAGCTTTGGGTGCTTGTGCAAACAGTGAATATTATTTTATGGATAAACGGCAGGTTGTAGAAGAAGCGGTCAGTAGTGTAAAAAGTAAGGATTATAATAAGGCGTATGAGTTATTGAGCATTGTTGAAACGACCTGTTATGATTATAACAACCGTTATCAAAAACATCCTTACAATCAAAATCAGTGCACAGAAAATCCATTGGCAGTTATTGCGGCAAAAAATAATGCTTTAATTTTATCATCTGCAAGTAGTTATAAAAAGAAATCAGAGCTGACATTTTTTTCCAGACAATTGCAAATGCTTCCCACTGACAGCGAAACAAATGCTCTGCTTTTGACATATGCAAATACTGTATTTGAAATGTTTGATAAGGGCTTGAATGAAGAAAATTTGAAAATCAAATCCGAATTGGCAGACAGCTTGTTTTACACTTTGATTAAGTTATCAAATATGGGATTTCCCAGAGCAGGAAGACCAGGAGATGATAGTAATGGAGAGCCCAAATATTACACGACTGCTGCAAGTTTATTAATAGATGAGCGTTTCTATCCCCAAAATGATGATAATAGAAAGACAGCAATGGATATGTTGGAAGTTGCTGATGAGTGGGGAGATGGTCAGGCATCATATTCTCTGTTTTTAGTAAAAAAGGAAATTTTTCCGTATGATGATAAAAACTGCACAACATTAAGAGATGATGAATATTATGATTGTCGGTTGGTTCAGGAACACTTTAATAAAGCTCTGCAAAAGGGAAATAAAGGTGCCAAGCAGTATGTTCAGCAAATGAAAAACAAAGAAATAAAACGTCAGCAGGCAATAAAAGCTGCCAATGATGCCCGTGCACAAGAATTAAAAGCGGAAGTCAATAAACTTAAATCAAAGAAGATGTTCTAGGAGAAAATCTATAATGAGGTATATCTGGGCATTTATCTTAATCTTTTCTGCTATTAACCCAGCCAAAGCTGACTGTTGGGCAATCAGCAACAATGATGTTCAAAAGATGTGTTTGGCAAAGACTAAAAATGACACAACCTACTGCTGGCAAATTAAAGATAATGACGAGCAAAAATATTGTCTGGCAATAATCAAGAGGGAAAAGTCATATTGCTGGCAGATTAAAGGGAAAGACAAACAGCAAGAATGTTTATCTATGTTTTGATAAAGGAAAATTTTATGAGTAATAATCTTGAAAAGAAAGTAAATAATTTTTCGTATGAAAATATGTGCAAGATGATGAAATGGTGCTTTTTATTAAAATTAGCATTTCTGATTATTTCTTCAATTTTGCTTGCATCAGGACATCTAACAGGAGGAACGTGGCAGAATGGTCTAGTTTCCTCTATTATTAGCACAAAATTGTTCCGAATTTTGTCATTTGCTATACCAATAGCAATATGCTTATCTTTAAATTATTCTAAACTGTTTTCCCAAATTGGAAAATATTCAAAATATATATGGATTATAACTGTTTTTCTGTTGCTATTTACAAATTTAGGTATTGGAAACAAATTAGGATTGTCAGTAACTGCACAGCTAGCAATAGCAGGGCTTTCAGGATTTGTTTCTGTTTTTGCTTTTAATATTCTTATTGATAAAAAAATAGAATTTTATTTGAACAAAACATTGTTTGTTGTCTGTTTTATTAGTCTGACATTGTTTTCATTTACTCCATATAAAGGAATGCTCGCTTATGTCAGTGTGTACTTTATGATTGCTCAAACTTACTATATTCCCCAATATAAATCCGTCTTTCATAAAGTGTTAATTTATACATTTGCTTTATGGAACATTTTTATTGATGCAGGTTTCCTTGCTAAAATGCCTGATATACAAATTCTGGGAAATTTGGCTGTGTTCTTTACAGGTATGTATCTGATGTATTCTTGTCGCCATATCATCTTTAATAAAGAAATTAGTCTGCTTTTAGAAAGTTGCCTTCTTAAAATTCGTAAAACTTTTGGTAAAATTGAGGAATAAGAGATGAATAATAAGTTAAGAATCTTAATAGTATTCGTTGTTGCCATATTACAATTATGTGCCGCCATAATAATGGTTGTGTATAGCGATAACAGTGGTGTCAGTGGAAATTCACCATATGATGTTGTTTTTGATAATAACCGTTATTATCAGCTTTCCCGAGCAGAACGAACAGCTTTATGCATCGGCATTCAAGCAGGACAAATAGAATGCACTGCACCTGTACCAGGAGGAGCTGAACGATTGATTATGATGGATAGAATGCGTTTTTCAGCTATGTACGGTTCTTTGGAAAATTACCAATCATTTTTGAGTCTGGGTTTGGAAATAGGAACACAGTGTAATCAATTGCAAACAATTAACCAACTTGTTAACCGATGCATTCCTGATTTACGAACATTGAATTAAGTTAGGAGATAAAATGCTGGAAATCATCATCTATATTATAGTGTTTATACTTGCTTGGGAGTTACCTTCGTATATGGCGAAAAAGAGTATGGAAAATAAATTAAAAGACGATTTCTATGCTGTATTGGATAAAGCTGTTGAATATAATGTTTCATCAGAATTAATTCTTAAAATACTTTATTTATTCGTTTCCAAATTTGATGCACCTCAAATAGTATCGGAAAAAGAAATTAACAGCAAACTGTCAGAAGAATATAAAATAGAAGATATTAAGAATGCTGTTGCCTTTATTCAAGAACATCATCTGGTCAATATTAAATCGAAAAAAATACAAGTAAATGAGAAATATTTTCATTTAATATTGCTTGAAAAGAACAAAATAAAGGAAATAAAGCTGCAAGAAAAACCAGATGTCAGTTCTGTTAAGTTTGAAGTTCCTAAAATTGTAAATGTAAAAACAGCTAAAATATTAGCTCTGTTATTAATACCAATATTAGTTTTTTGCATAATTGCTAATGATTATGGTTGGCTCCTGCTTTATTTTATGCTCCTGATAATCATTGCCTTTGTTATCTTTGCTTGGAAAATGATATGTAGCATTAATAAGGAATTAAAAACCAACTCTAATGTAAAATTAAAGAAAGAAGAAAAATACGGAATAATCATTGGAATAATATGTTTGTTTTTGTTCATCATATCCAATACTGATAATGCCATTTCAGATACGAATGTATCTTTATGTATTCAAGAATTGGAAAAAAATGTTAATTATGGTTATAAAAACGCTTCTTTTAAACCATTTTCTGTATGTGATGAAAATGGCAGTTTACCTGAAATGTATATTGGTTCAGCAGAGGTGCAAAACGGCTTTGGAATGTGGCGAAAAATGAGTTTTCGCTGCTCGATTATTCCGTTAAAGACACCACATCCAATTTATGGAAATAATAAAATTCTTATAACAGAAATACCCCAAGAAGAATTGCAAATGTTAAATATTTTCTCCCAATTGCCACAAGAAAAGAAAAATGACTTTTGTAAAAATTACAAACATTAGTAAGGGAATAAATGCTTTTTTTGCAATAATTCAAACGATTCTCTGGGTGGCAGAAGAATTGATTTAATATAAGGAGAAAGGTAATGAAAAAGGTTTTGATGATGATTTCTCTAATTTTGATGGGATGTGCTCATCAAAACATTGCTGACAACAAATCTTTTGCTGAAAACTGCAATACAGCATCTTCCACCTGCAAAAGGAATTATAGTGTATTAGCAGAAGAAATTGAAAAATTTAATGCTGCTGGTGGGGCTTTTATTCTGATGAATCTTCAAAACAATAAAGTTTTGAACTCGGCATCAATCAGCAGTTTGAAAAATTTTGATTATAATACAGATTATTCTTATGCTCCCAAAAATATAATGAAATTGCTGAAAGAGGACAAATCGGCAACACCACAGCAGTTTATCCAAGATTATACGGCTTTCATCAAAACAGCCACAAAAGAAGATTTAGAGAAGTTAAGAGGTAATGTGCTTACAGGAACAGCTCGTAAGGTAAACATTGAGAGTATCAATATTTATGGTCTGACTACTACTGATTATAAATTAGATAATCCAGATGAAGTTATCACAACATTCCTTGGACATTTCAGCTATCAAGGACAAGAATATGTCCTAATTACTCTGTTAGATACCCCAAAAGGAATAAAATCCACTTTTGGATTTAACAGTTCCGGCTGGAACGCTACCGAATTAGCAAGGGAAGTTATTCAGAACATTATGGAATAGGAATAGTAGCGTAAAGTAATGTTTTTTCATTATATCCCTTTTAAATTTTAGTTTCAAAACCAGGAGTATTTATTTGACAAGATCAGGTTGATTGTTATAGCCTGATTAAACTAATATTTTTGTTGAGGATAAGATGGAAGAACTAATTAAAAACTTTAAATCAGTTTTTGAGATATTTCAAAAAAATGCTATTTTTTTGACGGTGTTGGGACTTGCTGGTTATTTCTTATCTCCGTATTTACTTACAAATTTTGAATATATTGAGATTGGTCAGGCAGTAGGAATAAGTCTATTATTTTTAGGTATAGCCAGTTTTATACAAATTTTATGGAATATAATTATTGATCAATATGGCCGCTATAAGCTATATCGTGAAAATAATTTATATAAGAAGGAAAGAGTAACATATTACAAAGGCGTAATTTGTAATTCTGATGATAAGAGAATAAAAACATTATATGAATGTAATCAGGGTTTTTATAAAAATCAAAGAAAACTTTCGAATCAAGAAATGTCAATTTATCAAAGTTTGTTAATCTTATCCCCAGAAGGTGGTATAGTTTTATATTTTGACTATGAAAAAAGGGTTGTTACAATTGATCCAGAACTATATGAAGCAATGGAAGAATTATTCGAAACAAAGTAAAAATTATAAATTCAATGTTTCCAAAGCGTTTTGAATATTTTTAGGATTTGTTCGATAGTAAATAGAAAGTGTTTGTATTGATGAATGCCCAGAGATCTGTTGAATCAAAGGTAAGGGGTAATTGGCATCCATTAATTTTGTCAGGCAGGTTGCCCTCAATGAATGAACTCTATATTGTTTATCCAGTCCTACGCCATCAAAAATTTGTCTGAAAATATGAATTATCTGTTGTTTGGAAAGGTAAGATCCTTTATTTGATTTGAATAGATAATCATTCATTTTAGGTTGGATATACTTATCTGAAAGTAAAAATTTGGCATATTTCTTCAATTCTTGCTTTAATGTATCGTTCAAATAGACTTGCAGAGCCTTTTTTCCGCCTTTGTTTTGTTCTGGTTGAAGCAAAAATGATTCCACCGGATTAAATTTTTCATCATAAACTTGTCCAATCGTTAATTTTTGGATTGAATGAATGCGAAGAGAAGTCATCAGCATCATCAAGAACATTAATCTAGTTCGTTCCTGATGTGATGGCATATCATTGATGAACCGAAGACAATTTTTTACATCTGTATCAGACAATAATTTTGATTTTCCACGCTTCATTTTAACCTCATAAAATATTCATTAAAGTATATAAACTATATATAAATGAAAATTTATAAAATGTCAAGAAATGGTCCTAATTTCAATATGTTAGGATTCGCAGGCGTTTCAAGAAAAATCTTCATAAATGTTAATTTTTGAAGATTTTGCTATTTTGTATGTAATTTATATTGTAATATAAATGTCAAAAAAGGAAGACTACTGATGGATAGAGATTTTATTAATAAAAAAAGGGATGCCGCTTTTCAAATTAAATTAGATAAAGAGGGCGGGAATATTATGGATTTTATGCCATTAGGTAACATCTTATATGTTATAAGAACAGAGAGTATTTATGAGATAAAGACACCTGATGCTATTGACCCAGAAAGAAAATATCCCAATACAAAAGCTATAACTCGTAAAGTAATTGGTTATGGAACAAAGGATAGTCTTGTATATAAAACATTAGGCTTGGCAAAGAAAATATTGAACAATGTAATTCTAGAAGATAATTCTAAAAAGGATGTCATTCTAAATTCATATTTTGAATTATTGAAACATATTGTGCATCTATATGAGTTGTACCAGCGATTAATAAATGAATTTATAAAAAAAGGTAAAGCGTATGATAATCTTATTGAAACAAGTAAGTACGATTTTCTCCCTGATATTCCTCAGATTGATGAGTTAGAGCCATCAATAAAGGATTTCATCTTTTCATTTCATAAAGCCCAAAAGGTTCTATTGTCTTTTTTTAGAAGAATGTATGAGGATAAAATAGGTGTTTTTACAAACTTAGATAGTTTTGTGGCTCGATATTCTCAATATTATGGGGAAAATTCAGAGTGGGCAAATACTATACGAACAGATGATATTCCTTGGTGGAAAGAAACTTGGCAAATTAGAAATTGCTTAGAACATCCTGAAAATGAGGTTACCTATATAAAAATTTACAATATAGAACCAGCACCTAATAATAAAATTATGCCACCATCATATAAGTATAAAATTAAATTAGATAACAACTATAAAGAAACGGAACAAATTGATTTGCTTAGAGATGTAGAAGTGTTTCTATACAATATAATTGATTTTTCAAAAGATGCATTATTACACACAATCAAAGATAATTGTGATCGAAATTTTGAGTGGATAATTTATAAAATAGCAGAATCCAGAATAGATCCTGATTATCCGTGTGAATATGAAATTCTGCCCAATATGAGTAAATTTGACGAGATGATTAAAAATGCAGAAAATAAAACAAGTATTTAGAGATGAGGTAACAAGATAAGATAATTGCTTATCTCGTCTATCTAAGATTACAGCACAAGTAACCATTACGCTGCACAAATGAGGAAGCATTACTTGTTACGATTCGGTGGCTGGTACAGGCGTGGCACAATATTGTGTCACAGTTCAAAATGGTTAAATATCAATGTTTTCAAAGGAAAGAGACATTTTGACATCGTAGAGGTCACAAGTTCGAGTCTTGTCACTCCCACCAATTCCGACAGTTCCTTTGAAAAAGGAGCTGTTTTTCTTTTTAAAATCAAATATTTAATAAAACTTGTTTTTTTATAAAATTTTGTTATCATTTTTCTGTTATTAACTATTAAATTATAATTGTATGATTTTTATGTATGCTTGGAATGCGTGGTGTAGTTTACTTATACCATTGCTTGGTTTGGGTTATGGGATTTATAGGGCAAAATCAGAAGGTTTGCCGATGGAAAAACTATTAAGTTTTATTCTTATTGTTTCATCTGTTGCCCTTTTGGTTTCTGTTCTATTGTTAAAATTTATTTTTTGTGACAGCGAAAAAGAATATTTCGGGCTTTATGCAGTTCCTCTAGGGGCATTTGGTCTTAGTGGTTCTTTGCTTGTTATTACGGATTTATCAGAGGCTTGGAAAAATAAGAATAGTTTGTGAATTGCCAGCTCAGCCCCACCAATTTTAAACGGCTCCTATTATGGGAGCTGTTTTTTTGTTATTTTCACAGGCTGCTTTCCCACATTTTCCAACTATTTTTGTTATGGAAAAGTTAATCATTTCCAGATATAATTTGCAGGATATAATAGATTCTGAAGCGAAAGGGCCGGCTTTGACTGAAAAAAAATTCGACTTTACCGTTGACTATAAAAAACTGAAAATTTTTGATGAATATAACAGCAAAGATATTCTTTTTCCTTTGGTGTTATCTTCGCCTCACAGCGGCCAAACTTTTCCCGAAGAATTTCTGAACGCCGTTACCATGCCGGCGGACATTCTGAGAAGCAATGAAGACTCTTTTGTCGATGAGCTCATTCTGCCCGCGTCAAACACAGGAATCCCATTGGTCAGCATGAATATTTCCCGCGCTTTTGTTGATGTTAACCGCGATAAAATAGAAATAGACCCCAAGATGTATTACAATTATCCCAGCCAAGGAGATGTCCAAGGAGGAATCCGCTGCCGCGTCGGGCTGGGCGTGGTTCATCGTATCAATGCCAAAAGAGAAAATATTTATGACGGCCTGCTTGATTATCATGAAGTTCAGGAACGAATTAAGTATGTTTATGATGTTTATCATAAAAAACTGCAGCAACTTATTGACAAGACACTCAAAAAATTCGGCTTTTGCTTTGTGTTAGACTGCCATTCCATGCCTTCAAAAATTTGTTCTGTCATGCAGGAAAGCCGGCCGATTGATTTTTGCCTTGGGACGCTGTTTGACCAAAGCTGTCCGTTAGAAATGAGCGATTTTATGAAAAACAGCCTTGAAAATTTTGATTATAAAGTTTCCGCAAACTGTCCGTATTCCGGGGCTTTTATCACATTTAACTACTGTCAGCCGCGCAAAAAAATTTACACCATGCAGCTGGAGATGAACAGAGGGCTTTATATGGCAGAAGATGTGCATAAAAAAAACAATAAATTTCAAAAGATTAGTTCTGATTTATGCTCTTCAATCGAGGCCTTTGCAAATTTTTTGCTGGATTTTAAAAAATAAATATGTTATAAGTCATCTTGTTTTGTTAATAATTGGTTAATGTTTAGCCATAACTTGTTTGAACGCGCCGCATATTTTTTATAGAATATATTGCTTTGCGGCCATGAAATAAACAACCTCAGGATTTATGAATCTTGTGATTATAAAATAAGCCGGTAAGCAAATTGAAATTAGTAATTTTTTACTTAGGGATTTTTGTGGCTGTTCTGAGGGTTTAGAGGGATGCGATCTTCGTATCAAACATTTTAATGTTACTTTTATTATTACTGATGTTAATTCAGCCTGCGCAGGCAAAAACATATTCCGGTATGGATGATGCGCTGGTTTGTAAAAACGCTGCTCTGAAATATGAGGAAAAATATCAGATTAAAGAACATCTTTTGACCACGATTACCAATGTTGAAACAGGCAGATGGAATGCCGAAAAAAAACAGACGTTGGGTTGGCCGTGGACAATTAACGCCCAAGGCAAAGGGCATTTTTTCAAGACCAAAGCTGAAGCCGTTAAAGCCGTTAAGGCTTTGCAGGCTAAAGGCGTTAAAAGTATTGACGTCGGCTGTATGCAGATTAATTTGAAGTTTCACGGCAAGAATTTTAAATCCGTCGAAGAAGCTTTAGATCCGTACAAAAACGTAGAATACGGCGCAAAATATCTGAAAAAGCTGTATAAGGCCAAAGGAAACGACTGGTTTAAAGCGGCTATGGCTTATCATTCCAATGTTTTGAAAAAAGCATTAAGATATAAGAAAAAGCTGGTTGTCGCTTATGCCAAAGTAAAAAAACAAAATGACGGAAAATCTATTGCCGAGCGTAATGTTAAAGCTGCCAAAGTTGCTCAGAATATTGAACGCGGCAGAAAGAACGAGCATAATGCCGCAACAAAGAAAAATGTCAAAAAAATAACAACGGCCGACATTGCCGAGTATAAGTTGCGCAACAACGATGCTGCTCAAAAAGCACAGAGCTGGAGAGAGCAAAAATTGGCAGAATATAGACAAGGAACGATTAATTAATTGCCTTGACGGACATTATCTGCTAATAGATATGTGTTATGTATGAAGCAATTAAAAATACCGGACTTTATTGGCAGCCACTGGGAGGCAATAATATTGACCAAATCAGCGGCCATTGTTATCGTTATACCGATGTCATTCGCAGTAACGGAAAACGTCAGTCGACAACGATATTGGTCGATTTGGGCAAATTTGACAATCATCAGGCTTTAGGCATACAAAATTCAGCGGCAGCAGTTCCCGATATTCGGGATATTCTGTCCGATAAAGAAGATATGCCTAAAGCCCTTTTTTTAACCCATTCGCATCCTGACCATCTTAACGGTATTATCCATTATTTGAAAGCGGGCTATAAGCTTCCGTGTTTGTATGCCGGGAAATATACGTTTATGATACTCTATGACCTTTTGCAAGGGTATCACTTTCCACAAAATTTATGGCCTAAGTTTAACGTTATTGAGGATGGCAGCCGCCTTAGCATTGGTTCTTTGGAAATAGAAGTACTGGCTTCTTCGCATACCTGTTTTGACAGTCTGGGATTAATCATAAAATCGCCTAACGCGGTTGTTTATCATACCGGCGATATGAAACTTGACCAAACAACATATTTTCGGCCGCCGACTAACATCAAAAGGCTCAGAGAACTGGCGCCATCTATCAATGCCGTCGTTGCTGACTTTTACGGCATTTATTCTGACGGTTTTGCCCTCAAAGAAGCCGATACATTGAAATGTCTGGTTAAACTCATTCGCAAAAGCCGAAAATCAAAGATATTCCTTCCGGTTTATCCGACACATCCGGAAATGTATATTACAGCATTTCTGGCGGCCTTAAAACTTAAGAAAAATGTCGTATTTTATGGAAATACAGACTTTTTCGGCTATTTGAAAATGATTATAGAATATGGGATTTCTTTTGAAAAAATGGCAGAAGGGAAAATTGTTGTTTCCTATTCGCATAATGAAGAAGAAGTTGCCAAATTAAACGATGATTATGTAGTTATCGGAACATATAATCATATTCCCGATGTTTTTAACGTCAGCAAAAAAGACTGTTACGGCATCATCACGGCAAAAACGTTTTTCAATCCCCTTAAAGGACAGCTTAATCTTAAAAATATCAAGTTTGCAACGGTTGATGATTATCCGGAGTTACAAGGATACGGGCACGGCTTTTTCGGCGACTATGAAGAGTTAAATAATATATTGGGACGCCGACCGGTCTTTTTGCCGACACACTGCCCGACTTATATGATTGATGACGTGCGCGAACTGGCAAATTACTGTGGCTTGAAAATTGTCGATACAACTCCGAAAAACAACCAGATTTACAGGATTAAAAGAAAAAGAATCGAGCTTGTTTCTGCCTCCCCTGCTAAATGGCTTGTTGTTATTTACAACAGCGATGATTTTGCCTATATGGCAGAAGTTTTTCAAAAACCGACTTCCGGACATGGTTTTCTTAAGCGTACCATCAGCCGGCGGCGTTGCCAAAACCGATTTAAATCTTATTTACAAAAACGCATCAATCTGAACAGAGGAAAAAATGGTACAGGTAACTAAACATGAAAAAGAATATGTTATCAGGTCTTACGAATGCAATAAGAACAGCGTCCTGAGAATCGTTACGCTGCTTAATATTTTTCAGGATATCGCCGACGAACACGCTTCAAAAATGGAACTGGGACTGGAATATTGCCTCTCCCGCGGACTGGCCTGGGTCGGAAGCAATTATCATATAAAAATTAACCGCCTGCCCAAGATTCATGAACAGATTAAAATTATTACCTGGCCGTCTGAAGAAAAGAAACTCGGCGCAATCAGGGATTTTCACGTAATTAACACCAGCGGAGAAGATTTAATCCGGGCTTCAAGCCAGTGGATACTGATTAATTTTGAAAAGAAACGCCCCGTTTGTCTGAGAGATAATCTGCCGGAGTATTCAGCTATCGAAGAAAGGGCTTTGCCGACAGATTTTCCGCGTTTGCCGGATTTGGAAAAAATCGATCATCGTCGGGAATTTCATGTTCGTTTTGACGATATCGACCTGAACCAGCATGTCAACAATGCGGTTTATCCCCTTTGGGCGACAGAAAGCGTTGATCCTGAATTACGTTTAAATCATTCAACAGCAGAGCTGGAAATCTGTTTCAAAAAAGAAGGCCATTACGGCGAACAGGTAGAGGCTTTGACACAGATGACTGAACCGATGACTTCCCTGCATAGTATCAAATCTTTAAATGACGGTCGAGAACTTTCCAGAATCAGAATCAAATGGCGTTAAATTCTGCCCTTGTTATTTTCAGCAAATAAAAAGACGGTTGTGGAGAAAAAATGAAAATTATCAGTTGGAACTGCAACGGCGGCTTTCGCAACAAATTCCAAGCCTTAGAAAAATTCAACGCTGATATCTGGATAATCCAAGAAAGCGAAAGCCCTGATTATTTGAAAGAAAAAAATATCTTTATTCCTGCAAACAATCATTTATGGTGCGGCGATAAAGCCTTTAAAGGAATGAGTATTTTCAGCTTTCATGGTTTCACATTGCGAATGGCTGATTTTTTCTCCCCTGAGTTCAAATATGTCTTGCCTACTGTTGTTTCATCTCCGCGCGGAGAAGAGTGTTCAGTAACCGGAATTTGGGCCTCCAAGGTAAAAGGCAATCCCGACTGGGATTATATCGGACAAATGTGTGTATTTATGGAGCGTTATTCCCGCTTTTTTACACCTTCAATGATTATGATAGGTGATTTTAACAGCAATATGCAATGGAATCATTATCATAAGAAAGAACATAATTACGCACGTTTTCTTGAACTCATGAGCGAATTAGAAATGTTTAGCGCATATCACGAAATTAATCACATTAAACAGGGGCATGAGTCGTTACCGACCAGCTATTATCATCGGGATGCGGCGCGTGGTTTTCACATTGATTATGCATTTATGGGACGTCAAAATATTTCTACTTTAAAAAACTTTAGCATTGAGGGAAAAGAATGGCTCAAATTTAGTGACCATATGCCGCTCGTTTTGGAAACAGAAAATGAATGATTATTTTCCTTCCTTTTTTTATTTATGAATTTCATCCCATTATTTTAATTAAAATTCATTTTGCAGATATTAGAGCATCTTGTCATATTGAAGTTGTCTGTTCCATGCAAGCTTGTTCGCATTTCCGTTTTTTGAGGGTTCCCCCTACTTTTTGCGCAAGTTTTCGCTATTTTTCTAAAAGGAGGGACGGCG
>CAJMAX010000029.1 GCA_905211505.1 uncultured bacterium
ACAATATAAGAAAGCGCGAATTAGAATTCTAATTCGCGCTTTCTTATTTATAATAAAAATTTAAGCTAATAGTTTTTCCAATAATTTTGCATCTTTTTCAGCTTTTGTTTCTTGTTTAGAAATAGCAAGTTCTATTTTCTTAGAAATAGCTTTTTCCTGCTCTGTGACATATCTATCATCAACATCCAGAGATTTTACATAATCTTGAACTGTCATTAAAGAAGATGCCTGATATTTGACAAATTGAGTTCTCAAAGATTTTGCATAATCTTCTGCTGTTATCATAGATTCATCATTTGGATTATTATCATTTCTTAAAGATTTTACATACTCATCAACTGTAATTAAATTATAATCATTTCTCATAACCATATCCCCTAATATCTTTTATTTCCCTTACAGATATATAAAGGTTTCATCTTCATAAAAATTGCGTAATATATCAATAAATAGTATATATTGAAACATTTCGTTACATAATAATACAGTATAAAATAAAATAAATCAACATCTACAAATAAAAACAATAGTCATCCTGAACTTGGTTCAGGATCTAATAAAAAAAACAAATTAAAACTAAATTCGTAATGACTCTTACTAAAAAGAAGAATATTTAAGAAACATATCTTTACATAAAGAGAAAAGAATATATATTGCAACGCATTTGGGGTAAAATTAAAGTAAAGAGAAATAGCTAAAAGAGGTTGAAATATAAATGCTTAGAACAGGAATTGTAGGATTACCAAATGTTGGGAAATCAACATTATTTAATGCACTAACAAACGCGAGAAATGCCCAAAGCGCAAATTATCCGTTTTGTACCATCGAACCTAATATTGGGGTTGTAGAAGTACCGGATGAAAGACTGGCCATATTATCAAAGCTCTGTAAAGCTCAAACAATTATACCTACAGCAATTGAATTTGTTGATATTGCAGGACTTGTCAAAGGCGCAAGTAAAGGAGAAGGGCTTGGCAATCAGTTTTTGCAAAATATTAGAGAAGTTGACGCAATTATTCAAGTTGTAAGATGCTTTGATGACGAAAATACTATTCATGTGGAGGGAAAAGTTGACCCTATAAGTGATATTGAAACTATTAATACAGAATTGGCTCTTGCAGATATGGCATCAGTAGAAAGACGTCAAGCAAGAATTGCTAAAGTCGTAAAATCCGGCGACAAGGATGCTGTTCTTGAAGATAAAGTTCTAAAAAAATTAACAGAATTACTCTCTGATTGCACATTCATTGATATATCAAAGCACTTTGAAGAAGATGAAATCCCTGTAGTAAAAATGTTAAACTTGCTATCTACAAAGCCTGTTATATACTGTGCAAATGTATCTGAATTCGATTTAAAAAATGGTAATGATTACACAAAAAGAGTTCAAGAATATGCAAATAGCCACGGAGCTGAAATGGTTATAATTACAGCAAAAATCGAAGAAGAACTGGCAGATTTAGGTAAAGAAGAAGCTGAAGAATATTTAAAGGAACTTGGTATTGAAGACAGCGGTATAAACAGAATGATAAAATCTGTGTATAGTCTTTTAAAACTGAGAACGTTCATTACTGCCGGAGAAAAAGAAATTCATGCCTGGACAATTACAGCAGGTACAAAAGCTCCACAAGCGGCTGGCGTTATCCATACAGACTTCGAAAAAGGATTTATCAGAGCAGAAATCACTCCGTATAAAGATTTTGCAGAACTTGGTTCTTACAATGCCTGTAAAGAAAAAGGGGTCACAAGACTTGAAGGTAAAGACTACGTAATGCAAGATGGAGACCTTGCACATTTCAGATTTGCAGTCTAAGAAACAAAAATAATAATTTTGCAAAGACGCGAGACTTTAAATAAATGTCTCGCGTCTTTGCTTTTTATATCATAAATGTTTATTTAATGATTGCCAATCTTTTCCCTTGCTGAGATTCTTTTGTTTCATACGCGTTTATTACTGCAGTTGAAGGTTGCGTATTATACAAACCGGTAAAAGTCAATGGTTGATTTTCCGGAGCATGATAAAGAATAAGTGTAGTATCATCTACAGTAATTCTGCCATCTCCACTGCCGTGTTTTAAGAAATACTTGCCATCTAACTCATTAACATAATAAACATCATTCTCATCTTTTGCATTAACAAATTTTGTTCCATTTTTTAACCCAGGTATACCAACACCATCTGCACCATCACAAAATACTGTATGCTCATTACCATTTGCATCTTTTTGAGTTTCAAAATTAAGCTTAATAGAATCCATAGTTAATTTCTGCGGAGAATAATATTTTTCATAGTCAGAATGCAAACCGGATGGATTTAAAACAGATATTGCCATCCTACCATCAGTACTTTGCCTGAAAATAACAGGAACTTTGAAATTATTACCATCATTATACGCATCTTTAGCATCCTGCAAAGGAAGCATAAATGGAGCGCCATTATTCAAAGCATTGCATTTTGGATTCTTACGGAGTGACATTATCTCATTAAATTCTTTTTTGTGTTTTGCAATAAAGTCTTTATACTTTTTATTGCCAACCTCAGCCCACTCATCATGAACTCTCTGGCGCCCCTGTAAATACATATTTTTTGTCTTAGAATCATAACCGGTTGCTCCGACATCATCACCATCAAATAATGTTGGCATGCCAGGTAGAGCAACCAAATACTTCATCATTCCCAACAATTTTGAAATTGCAGGATCTAACGCTTTTTCAAAAGCATCTTTTTCGAAATTATTTCCAAATTCCGGAGGAAGTCTAAAGCCATAAAGAGCTCTAGCCTGTTCTAAAGCCATATGAATAGATACATCAAAAGGTTTTATACCAAATGCATCCGCATCAAAGTTTTTACCCATATATTTACCACGGGATAAATCTGAAACAGATTGAGATATTGCTTTGAATGCAGCATTAAACTTTTCATCAGGGAAATTATTCTCCGGATTTGATTTATAATCATTTAAGACATCAATAAATGCTTTTCTCAACGCATACCCCATTGCAATTGCTTTTGGAGAAATCGCTGAAAAATCATAATTATTAACATCATTTGGATTAACATAATCAAAGAAATTATTATTAATCATCTTATAAGCTTTTAAGCGATTTTCATAATTTTCTTTGTAATTCAAATCTGTGTAGAACATACCCATATCCAGAGCTGCACAATGAAGAGCTCGCGGTTTATCATGATTACCAATAAAAGTATATGAATACATTAAAGAATCCAATGAACCAGATTTAAAATACGGGTCATTTCCTCCTACCATTTTTTCAAACAGCAAACGCTGCAAATAGTTACTATCTTCCCAGGATGAACCGTCTTCAAAACATTTTGTAAACATCTTAGCAATATCAGTAAAGAAGTAAGAATAATTTGCTGTAGACGTCATTCCTGTTTCTCTCTGGAATTTTGTAACAATATCAGAATATTTTGAGAATTTGTTAGAATGATAACCAAGTCCCATATCATGCAAAGTCTTTTCATCCGTTATCTCTGCAACAGTATATGCATTTGGATTTTTAGCAATTACTCCCTGTGTAAATTTTTTCCAGAAGTCAATTACACTTTGCCACGTATATTCAAAATTAGTATTTCCATTTCGCAAAGCCTCAACATCAGCAATATCTTTTGTTGCATCAATTCTCCAGTCTAATCCGGCCTGCGTTTTATCAATAATCAAATCTGCAAGTTGATAACTATGGACATTAGTATCTTTTAAAGTTTTAACCAAACTTTCAATAAGTTCACTATTTAAAGAGGTATCAAGATGTTTTATTCCCTTACGCATAGCAGAAATCACCATTTTTGCCTCATCTTGAGGTGAAGATGGATTAGATATTCCCAAAGTCTCAAGTGAGACCTGCTTCAAAGCTTTGTAATCATATGATAATTCTCCGCTTCTTCTATCAATTGCAACATCAATATCAGGAGCTAAAGACTTAATTACCGCAAATTTAGCAATAGTTTGAGTTACTATAGGTAAAACATATTTACCAAATTCTGTAACATCCTTACCATCAAACAATTTACTTTGTTCCGGCAACAAAGTATCTACAAGTTCTAAAACAGTTGAAGCATAATCTGCCATTTCTTTTGCATATAACTCGTCCATCTGTTCATACGTCTTTTTATATTCAGCCGGTAAGTTTTTATTTCCTGCTTTGTATAAATTGTATCTTGGCACACCTATTTCAGAGGAAACATTTGCTCTTTTTGAAATCAAAGGAGACGATAATACTGAAACTAAATTATCGCCAAACTCAAATGAATCAAGAGGGGTATTCATCAAACCTTCAAGAATCTGAGCTTTTTTATTATCTTCAGATAGTGGACGTTTACTCTTATACATACAAAACAAGACATTTTCAACTTCTCTTTTGCTAAGCTGAGCCTTCAATGATTCAGGGAAAACTTTGCCATCTGCTTTTTTCATAATTTGAGAATATACAAGTGATGGGTTGTCCGCATCTATATTTTTTAACTGTTGAGCAATTGAAACCCTTAAAATATCATCAGTTTTTTGAGTCCAATACTGCCCTGAGGTGATTGCATAATCCTGAACCTGCATATTACCTCTTATCATTTTTTGCATTTCCTGCTTACGTTCTTGCGGCTTAAAGTTTTTCAAAACCTTTGTATCTGCATTTGAAAACACAAAATTTAATTTCGCAATATCCGGATTTGCATCCCAGGTTTCAAAACCACTTTCGAATTTTCCTTCCACCTCAAAGTTTTGGAATTTAGATAATATTCTTGCAGCTTCAGGGTCATTTAATCTTATAAACCCATGTTGACTGGATTTATTATATTGATTTAAAACTTTGATATTAAAATTGTACACTTCAGGATCAATTTCGAATGCATAAGGCATAATTGAATCATTATGAGTATGCAAGTTGTATACATTATCTGTACTCATTTTTGAATATGTTTTAATCAGTGAGCGGGTATCTGTCTTTTCAGAGTCAGAAACAAGTCGTCTATCAAAAAACTGGATATATGTAGGTTTCTTAGAATCATACATAGGATTTTTCTTAATTGAAACATGCCCGATTGCATTCTGATTATAAACATATGGAGAGTTTACAATCTTATGTGATATATACTTTTTATTTTTTCCAAATACCCCCATAGCCAAAGGGCCGTCTTTAATTCCAGAAGCTTTAAACCAGTTATAAAATGGTGATTTTTCACCCCATTTTAACAAATGTTTGAAATGAACACCTTCTAAACCTTCATTAACAAATGCTCCATCTGAAACAAAGTTTAAACCATGTGCAAACATTTTTCTTTGCAATGAAGCATAGTTATTTATATTTCCTAATGAACTTGCCATTTGAAAACAATTTTTATTCCAATATGCATGGGCAGAAAAATCATCATCTGTAAAAATAGGAAGAGATATAATTCTGCTATAGCCATCATATTCGCCGTTATCAATAGCTGTTTCCAGTCCTGCAAGAGTTCCGCCAAATTTATTGGCAATAGTTTTAATTCCGTTTTCGCCGCGTTTTGCTAATTCTTCATCTTTAATAATCACATTATAGTCATTATATACATATCCTACTTTTTGAGAATCTATAATGACTAACTTCATAGAACCGCCACGCGAAATATCAGATTTTGATGGCAAAACAATATTAAAAATGGATCGACCATCATTATTGAAACTTCTCTCATCAATAGAATCGCCGGCATCTATTCTTGTTTTGGTATACCCGTTTTTCTTGTCAACAACGACATAATGATATGCGAAAGGGGTATTGTCATCTATACCGTAAGTTCTTGCCAAATCAATACGATTTGAACCCGGTGACATTTTGTAACGGTCAGCACCCTTTTTTGAATAAATTTTACCTGTTGAAAAATAATTGTTATAAGAGTCTTTATCCAACCTAAACAACTCTAAATAACAATCCTCTTTGTCCTCATCATAAGGATAAGCAAATTCAACTTCTTTAAATCCGTCTTCGGATTTTTCAACTTTAAAACCACCAAAAGCTATGTTTTGCTTTTGAATCTCCGCATTATTTTTCCCTAAATTTAAACTTACTTTCACACAACACTCCTTAGTGTCAATTATAACAATTCTAAAAATATTTTTTTGTCACATGGGTTATTTTTATTAAGAAAAATTTACATAACAAAAGGATAATTAGAATTAATAGATTTATAAGCTATAATATGTAGTGTAGAAAATACAATTATTTTATTGTATCAAACAAGGAGAATATAATGCTTACAACCGGAATTAAATGCGATATTAAAGATATCAATTTGGCAGAACAAGGTAAAAAACAAATTGATTGGGCATTTAAAGATATGCCTGTATTAAAATCCATTAGAGAAAGATTTATAAAAGAACAACCTTTTAAAGGTCTAAAACTATCTGCTTGCGTACACGTAACAAAAGAAACAGCAGCTTTATGTACAGTAATGCAAGCCGGAGGTGCAGATTCCGTACTTGTAGCTTCAAATCCATTGTCAACACAAGATGACGTTGCAGCTGCTCTGGTAAAATATTATAACATGCCAGTCTTTGCTGTAGCTGGAGAAAGTGTTGAAACATACAAATCTCATATTAATGAAGCTATTAACCATAACCCTGATATCATAATTGATGATGGATGTGATATGGTTTCTACAATCCACGCTCAAAGACCGGATCTTATTGGTAAAATTATCGGCTCTACCGAAGAAACCACCACAGGAATTATACGTCTTCAAGCTATGGAAGCTCAAGGCACCTTAGGTTTTCCTGCAGTCGGAGTCAATACAAGCTTAACTAAACACCTGTATGACAATCGTTATGGAACAGGTCAAAGTTCATTTGACGGAGTTCTTAGAGCGGCGAATATTCTTATAGCTGGGAAAACAGTTGTTGTTTCAGGATACGGCTGGTGCGGTAAAGGGGTTGCATTGAGAGCTAAAGCTCTTGGTGCTAATGTTATAGTTTGTGAAGTTGACCCATTAAAAGCTCTAGAGGCAGCAATGGAAGGCTATAGAGTAATGCCTATTGCAAAAGCTGCGTTAGAAGGTGATTTGTTCCTAACTGTAACCGGTGACAAACATGTTGTAGATGTTGAACATCTTTTAACTATGAAAGACGGAGCTTTTGTTGGTAATGTTGGACACTTTGACTGGGAAGTTAATGTTGGCGGATTGAAAGCTTATACTACAGAAATCAAGCAAATCAGACCAGGTCTTGAAGAATATGTTTTAAACAATGGAAAATCTATTTATGTATTAGCTGAAGGCAGACTCGTTAACCTTGTTGCCGCAGAAGGACATCCTGCAAGTGTTATGGATATGAGTTTTGCAAATCAGGCTCTTGGTATTGAATTTTTAGTTAAAAATAAAGGGAAACTAGAAAATAAATTATATACACTTCCTCACGAAGTTGATGTAAAAATTGCAGAATTAAAACTTCATTCAATGGGAATAGAAATAGATACTCTAACAAAAGAGCAGGAAGAATATTTAAATAGTTGGAATATCGAATAAACAACTTTATAAACAACTCCGAAAAAACTTATATACAAAATTAACTAGAAAATTAGTTGAATTTATGAGACCTAATTTTTTATAGATTCTGAAACAAGTTCAGAATGACAAAAATAAATTTTGTATATAAACCACAAAATACTAGCCTTTGAAAATAAATTCAAAGGCTAGTATTTTTATATTTAATTTGATATTTCCGATTTAATTATTTATTTCACCTTGTTTTGCTATTTTTTTATTATGAATAATTGAAGAAATTAAAGCTGCAACAATAAAGAATAAACCTATTAACCCAGTTACCACTTCTGGAACTTCTTTTACTGTAGTAATAAGCATTATGATTGCAAGAGCGCCTATAGCCCAGTGAGCACCGTGCTCAAGATATAAAAATTTTGCTAATGTCTTTGTTTCAACAAGCATTATAGTTAAAGATCTCACAAACATAGCACCTATCGCAAGCCCAATTGTAATAATAATTACATCATTACTCAACGCAAATGCTCCTAACACCCCATCTAATGAAAATGACGCATCAATCAATTCCAAATATATAAAACTTATTAACCCGGCACACTTAACAGAATCAGCTGCACATTGAGCCATTCTCATTTCTTCGTGTCGTTCCAAGAAATGAGAAACACCATCTATAGCTAAAAACGTCACAATTCCTGAAATTCCTGATAAAATTACAGGAATTTTCTCAGCTGATGGAATAAAATTCTGTAAGAATACTACAACTAACAACGAAATTATGACTTCAATACCTTTTATATGATCCAGGTGAGATAGCGGAGATTCAATAAATTTAATCCAGTGAACATTTTTTTCATGATTAAAAAAGTAGTTAAGAAACAACATAATCAAAAACATCCCGCCAAAAGTAACAATAGGCGCATGTGTTTCATGCAAATAATGAGCATATTTGTCAGAATCTGTTAAGGCAATATTTGTAACCGTAAGCATATCTAATTTTGCAAAAATTGAAACTACTAGAATTGGGAACACAAATCGCATCCCAAAAACAGCGATAGCAATACCCCAGGTTAAAAACCTGTGACGCCAAACTTCAGACATATGCTCTAGTTTCATTGCATTTACTACGGCATTATCAAAAGACAAGCTTGTCTCTAATATTGCTAAAATTGCCGCAATAAAAATACAAAGTAACCCTGTACCATGGTGAACATGTTCACCCCATAAATAAGCAAAAATAAATCCAAATATGGTTACAAGATAGGAACCAATAAAATATTTATGCATAATAATCCTCTTTTTTACTAATACTACAACATAATAATACACGAAAACCGAACAAAAGTTATCATTTAAACATTGTAAAAGAGCTACCTAAGATTTTGGCAGCTCTTTTACAATAAACTCTTATATATTTTAATTCATATCGCTAACACTTGGAACATAATATTGGAAGTTATCAGGTTCGTTGTTTGGAAAAACAAGAGAAAATGGCTGGTTTTGTCTTATTAAACCTGAACGACCCTTATATACTGCTTGATATTCTTTTTCAATAGGCAGACTTTCTTCTTGAAAATTAACATAACTCACAGGAATAAAAACAAATCCGCCATTATTTTGAGGAACGACTTTTCCAGTTACCTGGAACCCTTGAAATAACATTAAATCGTAGTCTAATCTCGTATTAGCATTCATTTGTATATGCAAAACCTGAGGCGGATTATTAGTTTGAAAATCCTCCAACGCAGAAACTTGAATAGTTTTAGCTTCTGTAGTTTGCATCAAGCATAAAGATAGAATAAGTCCAATAATTACTCCAAATAACTTTTTCATTTTATATTACTCCTTTTTATAATATTACTAGTAAAAATTTACTTTTTGTCTTTTTGTTCATCTTCTTTATCTGAATCTTTATCCGCATTTGGGAATTTTAAATAAAAAATTTGAGACTTTTTAATTTCTAAATCCTCACCTTTTTCTACATAAGAAAATGGAGATGCCTGATATACAGATTTAGCTGAAGATTTTATTCTATTTTCACCATTATTGTTAACAGCGCCATCCACAGCCGCAGCACCCATAGATAAACCTTTTACAAAGAAGTTACCTACACCTAAAGCCGCATTTTTAGCAAGCTGTTTTTTATCAAGCGGTTCAGTATATGATGCCACAATATTCGATTTAATATCGTGTGTTATTCCATCTGCCCCCATATAAAAATTAGGTTTAAATGAAAAACTTGCATCACGTTTTAATCTTTTTGGACTAACGACATCAACCAAATCTCCTTGAATAACATCTCCTGCCTTTAAAGTAATCTCATTTGACAAAGCCATTGGTTCATTCAATTTGACTATAATTGAAGCCGGCGGGTTCGCTGTTGAAAAAGCAGATAACGCTTCAACTTCAACAGTTTGAGCCAATACCAGATTATATACACCTGATAATACTACTAAAAAACATGAATATAAAAATTTTTGCCACATAAATCCACCTATTCTTTAAAAGATATAATACCAGAACTTAAAAGAAATAGCAAATATTCAATTATATCAAAGTTTTCCCAGATATTTTTTCAAATATTTCCCGGTATAAGAATCTTTACAATTCATAATATCCTGCGGAGTCCCCTGAGCCACAATTCTACCACCATCAATACCACCCTCGGGGCCAAGATCAATAATATGGTCTGCAATTTTAATCAAATCCAGATTATGCTCAATCATAAGTATAGTGTTACCCTGATCTGCCAAGGCCTGCAGAATTTTCACCAATTTATCCAAATCTGCCCAGTGAAGTCCCACTGAAGGCTCATCTAAAAGATAGAGAGTTTTACCTGTAGAACGCTTATTGAGTTCAGAGGCAAGTTTTATACGCTGAGCCTCTCCTCCGGACAAAGTTGTCGCACTTTGACCGAGTTTCATATAATCCAAACCTACATCATTCAACGTTTGCAGCTTATTTTTAATAGCAGGTATATTCTCAAAAAATTCTAAAGCTTCTTTTACACTCATATCCAGAACATCTGCAATTGTTTTACCTTTATACTTAACCTCTAAAGTTTCACGATTATAACGCTTTCCTTTACAGATATCACATTTTACATAGACATCTGATAAAAAGTTCATCTCAATTTTTAAAAGACCGTCTCCCTTACAAGCCTCACATCTTCCGCCTTTTACGTTAAAACTAAACCTGCCGGGTTTATACCCGCGAACTTTTGACTCATTTGTTTTTGCAAAAAGTTCTCTTATTGGAGTAAAGACATCAGTATATGTCGCAGGATTAGAACGAGGAGTTCTTCCTATTGGAGATTGGTCAATATCTATTATCTTATCAATATTTTCAAAACCGGTAATCTCATCCACCCCTTGAGGTTTAGGCTTATTTTTTCTCAATTTATGAACAGCATATTCATATAATAATTCTTGCATCAAGGTTGATTTACCGCTACCGGAGACTCCTGTAAGAATTACGATTTTTCCAAGAGGAATATCTACATCTACATTTTTTAAATTATTAAGATAAGCATTTCTGACCTGTAAAAATTGACCATTTCCATCACGAATTTTATCAGGAATTGGAATAAATTTTTCCCCGCTTAAATATTTACCTGTAATAGATTTTTTTGCAGAAATTATATCTTCAACACTTCCTTGAGCTATAATCTCGCCACCGGCAATCCCGGCTCTTGGGCCAATATCTACAATATAATCTGCACTTCTGATTGTATCCTCATCGTGCTCAACAACAATCAATGTATTACCTAAATTTCGAAGCTTAAATAATGTCTTTATAAGCATATCATTATCGCGCTGATGTAACCCGATTGACGGTTCATCTAAAACATATAAAACCCCGCTTAATCCGCTACCTATTTGAGAAGCCAAACGAATACGCTGAGATTCCCCGCCGGACAAAGTTCCTGCCATACGTGCCAAATCCAGATAATGCAGACCTACATCAATTAAAAACTTCAAACGTTCACGAATTTCATCCAATATTTGTTTTGCTATTTTCAGCTGGAATTCATTTAAATCTAAATATAAATCCGTAATAAATTGAAATTCATCATCAATAGACATTCTGGTAAAGTCATAAATATTTTTATCCCTGATTTTTACAGCCAGCGGAAACGGCTTTAACCTTGCACCACCGCAGGCAGGACAAGGCTTTGCAACCATGAATTTTTCAATTTCTTCACGCCAATAGTCACCATTTGCATCATTATAACGTTTTTCCAAAAATGGAATAACCCCGACAAAAGGCTGAACATTAGTTTGATATCTATGAGTTCCAAATTGCTGCACTCTAATCTTTATAGGCTCTTTAGTTCCATATAAAATAATTTTCTGCTGCTCAGAAGATAAATCTTTAAAAGGGGTATCCATATCTATAGAACAAGCCTGACAAACCGATGACAACAAATCACTATAATAAGTAGTTGCACTTCTCGTTGCCCACGCATAAATTGCCCCCTCATTAAGAGATTTAGACTTATCCGGAACAACTAAATCAGGGTCTACAATAAAATCAGCCCCTAATCCGGAACATCTTTCACAAGCACCGTACGGAGCATTGAAAGAAAAAATTCGTGGAGTTAATTCTTCAAAACTCAAATTGCAATCCGGACATGCCAGCTTTTCACTAAAAACAATTTCTTTGTCACCAACGACATCAACAATCATAATCCCATCTGCTTTTTTTAAAGCAATTTGAACACTATCTGCAATTCTTGATGATGCAGACTCTTTGACAACAATTCTGTCAACCACAACACTTATGTCATGTTTTTTAGTTTTGGCAAGTTCAATCTCGTCATCGTCAAGATTGTAAACTTCACCATCAACTTTTACACGAACAAAGCCTTCTTGTTTTAATTCCTCAAAAGTAGATGAATATTCACCTTTTTTTCCCCGAACAATTGGAGCTAGAATTTGAATCTTAACACTTTCTCCAAGCTGCAAAATTTTATTAACAATTTCATCCAGAGTTTGAGGTTTTATTTTTTTTCCGCAGGATGGACAGTATGGAACCCCGACCCGTGCATACAACAGCCTTAAATAATCATATATTTCAGTAATTGTCCCCACTGTAGAACGCGGATTATTACTTTTAGATTTCTGATCGATAGATATAGCAGGGGACAGTCCGTCAATATATTCAACATTTGGCTTATCCATCTGCCCCAAGAACTGTCTTGCATAGGTAGATAAACTCTCAATATAACGACGTTGACCTTCTGCAAAAATCGTATCAAAAGCCAACGAACTTTTCCCGGAACCTGAGACTCCTGTAAAAACTACAAGTTCATTCTTTGGAATTTCTAATGATACATTTTTTAAATTATGCTCTTTAGCACCTACTATTTTAATCTTATCAGCCATAACAACATGATTATGATACGATAATAAACATTTTTCAAATATTCTCTCACGAACTTTACAATTCTGGCAAAAAATGATATAATATCGGCAGTCCTAGCCAGATTGAAAAGTTTTTAAATATTGTCCTTTTTAGCATGAAAGGATAATTAATTATGGGAAAAAAATCTAAATACCCTGAGTACTCAAGCGGAACAATCACTGTTAACGGGAGAGACGTATCTACAACCAAAAGAGATAAAGATAATAATATTGTAAGTTCTAACTACAATATGTCTAAAACTGAAAAAAAAATATATGATTCTATCCAAAACAATCTAAATTCTTCATTAGGAAACCTTTTCAAAATCTCAGATAACCAAAGAAAAGAGTGGAATAAACAGCTAAACGCAATAAAACAACAAGGAACAAAACAAATTGACAGTATTTACAAACCTATGGAAAACAATCTAAAAAATGATATTTCCGCAAGATTTGGGAATTTGGATAATTCTATTTTCCTTGATAACCTAAACAAAATTACAGACAAAAGAGCCGAGGCTGTAGCTGATTTAAGCGATAGTATATTAGCAACACAAAACAATTTATATTCCGAAGAACTAAGAAACAGAATAAATACCATAACTCTATTAAATAATTTAAATTCTGCAATGAATTCAAATATTCTAAACTTTGCAACAGCAGCAAATTCAAATGCAAATTCAGGAAATTCATATAACAATGCCGCATATAACGCAAATGCATCCTCAGGTTCATGGGTTTCTGATGCTCTAAACTTTGGCGGAACAATGCTATCTTTCCTTTCCTGATAGCGCAAATAAAGGGGATAGCTACCTCCCCTTTATTTTTATAAATGTGAAGATATGTAACAAACTTAACCCTCTTAAGCAAATATTTATTATATATATACTTTATATATACA
>CAJMAX010000030.1 GCA_905211505.1 uncultured bacterium
CTTTTTCTGATGATCTTTTTCTTAGAATCGGGCAAAATACTTTTAACAGAAATCGTGTCAGATATATCACGTCCAGAATCTGCTTTTACATTATTGGACAATACAATTAAACACCACTTTTCAGGGGGAAATAATCCATGCAATGTGCCGTTATCGATATCGGCTCCAACTCTATACGTTTATCCGTATACGATGCGGAAAAAACGAATTTTAAAATTTTATTTAAAGAAAAAAATATTATAACCTTAAAAAAAAGAGAAGATTTAAAAAATTTTTACCAAAACATGCAAATAATCTTCCAAAATCCTTACTCCAGTTTAAATCCTAAAATGAAAATAGGGCAAATTCTAAAAGAGCCGCTAGAAATAAACACTAACCTAAAAAAAGAAGAAATAAAGAAAATAATAGAAGATAAAATTCAAAAAGTAGGTTTAGATAAAAATTGTTTGAATCTTTATCCACATGAATTTTCAGGCGGACAAAGGCAGCGAATCGCAATTGCACGCTCACTAATTCTAGAACCTGAATTTATTATTGCAGATGAGCCTGTTAGCGCACTGGATGTTAGTATACAAGCTCAAATTATTAATCTGTTAAAACAACTAAAAGAAGATTTTAATTTAACATTTTTATTTATTTCACACGATTTGAGCGTAATTAAATATCTATCTGACAGAATTGCTATAATGTATCTGGGTGAAATTGTTGAAATTGGAAAAACAGAAGAAATTTTCAATTATCCAAAACATCCGTACACAAAAGCATTATTAAGCTCGGTCCCGAAACTTACACCTAACCAAAAGAAAGAACAAATAAAACTACAAGGAGAACTACCATCTCCAGAAAACTTGCCCTCAGGATGTAAATTTCACACACGTTGCCCTTTTGTTATGGAAACTTGTAAACTGAATCCGCCTTTTGATGTTGAATTTTCGCAAACTCACAAATGTAAATGTTTTTTATATAACTAGCAAAAATAAAAATGTTTGAATATTTACATTATCACTATGATAAAATTAACTATTACAAACTCAACAACACATTTACCCTTAAAATTTGCAAAAGGCAGTGCAAAAGTAAGAACTAATAAAGCTCAAAAAATGAATGCAAAATTGTATGAAAATATGAAAAGTGCTTTTTCATACGGTGAAATCTCTCCAGGAATACTAAAAACAATGATACAAAATATCACTGGGAAAAAAATTAAAATAAAAACCATACCAATAAATACGCAAAAATCAAGACTTGCATTGAGTGCCACTCAAAAAGGAACAATTTCAGGTTATGAAATTCACATTCCGACAAACCCGGTAACAGCAAGAATTCCTCAAGAATATGCAGGAACAATTCTTTGCAAAACATTTGAATTATTCTCCAGAATACTAAATCCTAAAATCAATACAAGAGAAATAAAATTTATGAATAGGCATAACTTTCAAAGCTATCCGAAATTTATGTCTGAAATATTCTCAACAAAACCTTTAAAAAAGGTAACACTTGAAAAATTTTTAGGAATATTAAAAACTGAAGAAAAAATAAACTTACTGCAAATAATACGAAATCAAATAAAAATTCAAACAAATGGACATAAAGAAGGTAATAAGTATCAACAAAAACTAAATAGTGCTTTTAAACGCTATAATAGTAAATACAAAGAACAGGTACACTACGATAAGTTTGACTTGGATGAAAAACTAAAACTCATAGAAGAAACTTTGGCTGCAACATTAAAAAATGAAAGAGCAAAACTGGTCAAACAATAAATATCCGTGATATAATTGAACTATGGATAAAAAAGTAATAACAACAAACAGAAAAGCATTTCATGACTACTCAATATATGAAAAATATGTAGCCGGTATTGTTTTGACAGGAACAGAAATTAAGTCTATCAGAAAAAACGCAATAAATTTGAAAGATAGCTTTTGCAAAATTGAAGCTAACGAAATATTTATGTACAATTGCCATATTTCACCATATGAACAAGGTAACAGGTATAATCACAAAGCAGAAAGAACAAGAAAACTTCTTTTAACAAAAAAAGAAATTCTAAAAATGCAATCTAAAATTAAAAAAGATGGTTACACTATAATTCCACTAGAGGTGTTTATTACAAAAGGCTTTGCAAAAATAGAAATAGGTCTGGCTAAAGGTAAAAAGCTTCATGACAAACGTGATGATATAGCTAAAAAAGATCAAAAACGAGAAATGGAAAGAGCAAGTAAGGTTAGTTATTAAATTGCGACTTGCCTTGCCGATGCGTGCTCGTCTTCCGCTTCGCTTCTGCCTCTGCGAATCCTTACGCATTTCGCAATAAACGGCAACGCTCTCACTTTCGTCAAGGCTCAACGCCTTGCCGATGCGTGTTCGTCTTCCGCTTCGCTTCTGCCTCTGCGAATCCTTACGCATTTCGCAATAAACGGCAACGCTCTCACTTTCGTCAAGGCTCAACGCCTTGCCGATGCGTGTTCGTCTTCCGCTTCGCTTCTGCCTCTGCGAAATGCTAAAAAAAACCTGATTTCTAAATGAAATCAGGGATAAAATTTGTAGGGGAAAAATTAAATTGGAAATAAAATATAAAATAAAACTTTTTATGCTATATGTAACATTTGCTTATTATATGCTGCGATAAAATTCATTTGCTGAAATAACAACTCTGATTTATCAACAAATGGTTCAGGCGAAGCTGCAACAGTTGTTGTTACTTGATCTTTATAAATATCTTTTAATTTATTATCAATCTTTTTTAAATTTGCAACTGCCATTGTTTTTGCCTCTCTTCTTCAGTTATCTCTTATGTATATATAAAGTATATACAAGTATTCGAATTTCACATTTATTGTCTTTTGTAACATATCTTAACATTAGGAAGAAATTTTCAATCTTTTAGCAACTTTCTGACATAAAATGTTTTTATATACTTGTAGGGAAAACAGGAAAGTAGTATGTCTAATCAATCTATAAATGCTCTGAATATACCAAGTATACAAAACAATAAACAAATTTATTTTCAGCAATCTCAGCAAAATCCTGCAATGCAAGGTAATACAACAATGCAGGGAATACCTCAAAATGTAGGAAATACAGAACTCGGTAACCGTGTCAAAAACAGCTCTGAAATGACTCAAAGCCCGTATACACTACCGGTAGCCGCAGGTACATGGTATGCAATAGCTCAAGGTATGGATTCGTTTGGTAAAAAGTGCGGAGGAACTTACGATGAAAGTATTCTGGGCAAATTTACAGGTAAGGCAGATGCGCTATCCAATAAAGTAACAAACAGTAAACTTGCAAAATCAGGATTCGGACAATGGATTGGCAACACATACAATGCTATTAGCACCTATATTGACAAAGTTTCAAGCAATCCTAAAAATAGAATATTTTATGCTTTAAGAAATCACAGAACTAATCCGGAGTGTAAACTGGTAAAAACTCCGGCTGCAGGTCTTGCAGGTTTTTTAGAAGCGGACACAAGACAGGTTTTTGAAGAATTCTTAAAACCAACAAAATATGCAGAACAATTAAAACAATATGGAAAAACAAATGATGAAGTAAAGGCCTTTTTAGACAGCGTAAAAGGCTTGTCTAAACAAGAAAAAATGCGAAAATTACAAGAAGAAGAATTAAAATATTTCGGTAAAAAAGTATCCGATATTGCTGGAAAAACTTCTGATGAACTTGCTAAAATGCTAAAAGAATTAAAAATAACCAAAGGTTTAGGCTTTGATTCTGTTGCTCATTATGAAAAAGTAATGAAAGAAGAATACGCACTTAAGCACATGGATGAAATTCTTCAGGCATTAAGAAAAGGTGACCAAAACCTAAAAATTTCAATCTGGAAAAAAGACGGTTCATTAGGCAAAGTCTTCGGACACTTTTTCGGCAGAGATGTTGGCATTGCAGAACTTGCAAACAAATTTGACTTAACCTTAAAAACAGGGGCTAAAACTAAATTCGGTAAATTTGTAGGAAAAGCATTTGGATACCTGACTGAAGGCTGTACAAACAGATTTGCAGGTGGAAAAGTTGCGGTCGCAATGCAGGCGTTTATCTTTGCAGATATGTTAATCCACACTTTTAACGCTCCAAAAGGAGAAAAAGGTAAAACTCTTGCTGAAAGATTCGTAAATGACTTTACTTACTTTTTGGCACTTCCTGTTGGCATTTGGGCTATGCACAAAGCCGGAGGCTTAAAATACTTGGGAATGTCCAAAGAACAGGTAAAAGCCTATGAAGAAAATCTAAAATTATTCAAAGAAGGAGCTAAAAACAAATTATTTACGAAAAAAGGATTTAAAATGCGTTCAAAAGTCTTAAATAGACAATTAAATGCAGGAGTAAAAAATCCATTCCTAAAATTAATCAAAAAAGCAGCTAATATCCTAACAGTAGGACTAAATCAAAAACCTGTATACTTGTCAAAAAGTTCATCCAACCTTAATTTATTGCGTAAACTTGGATACTGGACAAAAAATGCAGCAGGATATCCTATTAGATTTGCAATTCCAATGATGCTAATTTCGCCTATACTTGCAAAATGGGCAACAAAAGCTACTCATAGCGTATTTGGCAGACCAACTAAATCTGTACTTGATGAAGAAGAAGATTCATCTTCAACCAATAAATCAGATTCAACAGCAGCTGCTGCAAATGCAATGCAAAATAACCCTCAAACAAACCAACAGGTAACACAGGTGACTCCGACACAAAAGCCGACTCTTCAGCACAAATCACCAAATGACTATAAAAGTGATACTAATTTAATAAAAATGACAGCAAATGGTAAAAAACCACAAACTACCAAACAAACTGAAACTGATAAAAATAAAGAACAAGAACCACTAAGAACATATATACCATCTCCTGTAGGCATGGTACAACAACCTGCAGCTCCAACAGGTCTTGATGCAGCATTTGCCCAGGCTGATGAAACAGAAAAATACGTCAACGATATATTAGCAATGAAAATATCCTAATGTACAATTTGCAAAAGCAATAAATATATGTTAAAATGAAGAAAGCTCTGTATAGGTGTTAATTTTGTTCCTACATTTACATAAATAGGGAGAGTTAACTCTCAAGACGCTGAAGTATACCCGCCGATTTATATCGCCAGCGGGAAACGGATTAGTCAAGGTTCTCACCCACCTGCGAGATCAAGCAGGTAACAAAATCCGCTTATACAGGGCTTTTTATTTACTCATTGCACTGACTGCGTCAACATGATATACTATATTTTGTAGGGGCGGATAAATTATGCAAAAAATTTCAACAATTATATTATCAGATGAATTTTCAACAAGTGAAGTTTTAAAATTATTCATTGAAGAATTTGATAATCTTGAACTTCTCGAAAGTTCAACAGACTTGTCTGAAATATCAGATAAAGTTTTGTCTACAAAAAATAAATCTATCGTAATTGTTGATTTATCTACAAATAAAAAATCTAAATTAGATTTAATCTTAAGACTTACAAAAAGCTGCAAAAACTGTAAAGTTCTGGCACTTTCAGACAACCCGTCAGTTGATTTAATCATTGAAATTATGCGCGCCGGAGCAAAAGAATTTGTACCTGTACCAATTCTAAAAAATGAATTTTTCAACGCAGTTCAAAAATTGATCAAAGAATTTGATGAACCGAAAAAAAATAACAAATGTAAAATTATCTCTGTTTTTTCTAATAAAGGCGGAATTGGCAAAACATCATTAGCAACCAATCTGGCACTTGAGTTATCAAAAATAACAAAAGAAAATATTGCTCTAATAGATTTAAATTTCCAAATGGGTGATATTACAACGTTTCTGGATTTAAAACCATCGTTCAACATCTCATACATGCTTGAAAACCTCGATAAAATTAATGAAACATTTTTACTTAGCACACTGGAAAAATACAAAGGAACAAGTCTATATGTACTGGCAGACCCTCCGTATTTTAAACAAGCAGATAACATTCAGCCAAAACAAATTGCAAAACTATTTCAAATATTAAAAGAGACATTTTCATACATAATTGTAGATGCGGAAGCAAGTTTTGACGGCAAGAATATAACAGCACTTGACAATTCGGATATAATTCTTCTTGTTACTGTTGCAAACCTCCCGGCACTACGTAATACTCAGAGATGCTTAGAATTATTTGAAAAACTTGGATACGACAAGGAAAAAATAAAGATAATCGTAAACCGATATATGGAAAACGATGAAATAAAAGAAACTGATATCGAAAAAGTCTTATCTAAAGACATTTATTGGAAAATACCTAACAATTATTTTGCAATAATGAGTGCAATTAACAAAGGTATTCCCGTTAGTGATATCAACGATTCTACAAATATTTCGCAAAGTTATAAAGGACTGGCTCAATATATTTCTGACAATTTGTACAGATTAAATATGACTGAAAAATTTGAAAACATATTAAACCAATAACAAAATATAAGGAACAAAAATGGGATTAGCAGAAAGATTTAAAGACAAATTAGAAAAAAAAGATATTTTCAAAAAAGATGACTTTGAACAAGCATTAAATAACCAGAATATACAATTTATCTCAAAACCAATAACTGAAAATATAATTATACAACCAAAAGTAATTCATACAGGAAATGTTGAAGATATTAAAAACTTCAGCGACATCGGACAAAAAGAGATTCCTCAAGAATGCGAAATAAACAATTCACCTAAATTTGAAGAATTAGAAACAGAAATAATTGATAAAATCAGAAAAACTCCTTACTGGGAAGATTTTTCGGTTGAAAGACAACAAAATATGATTTCTAAATATTTTGACAACAAAATAAATAAAAAATATTCAAGTCTTAACTATTCAACAGAAGAGAAACAAATTTTTATAGACAATATAATAACATTATCAAATAATATATAAACAAAACGGCGAACCTGATAGTTATGATGGTTCGCCGTTTTAGCAATCAAATTATTTATAACTCTGCATCTTCCATTTGAATATAGCTTTCTGATTTAGTATCTAAAGGCTCAACTTTTTCTTTGTAAATATCAGCAAGATTATTTGCATATGCAAAATTTACAATCTGAACAGCATATGAATTTATTACCATATACAACGCAAATCCAATTAGCATAGGAATATATAAAATCCAATCAACTTGAGCTCCGGAAGCTATAAATGAGCTTATAAATGCGCCAATAAATACAAATATGCATAATAATACACCAAGAAGCAGTCCAATTATCTGACTAACAAAAGATACACCAATACTCACTACAAAATATTTTAATGCAACAAGCAGTGCATCTTTAAAAGCTATCTTCATGTACCTAAATGGCGTAAGTGGGTTGAAAATTTCACTTGAATACTGCAAATTAGTCGCATATTTAATATAAATCATTGTTATAAAAGGAGTAATTATAAACAAAGGAATTGCCAATAAAAACACTAATCCAAACATAATAAAGAAGAACAGAATTTGAAATAGCAGCCCAACATCAAGAGTTAGAATATAAGTAAACCCACCAAATACAGCCATCAGATAAATCAATACAGGTAATCCTATATAAATACCCCAAACCAGATAGACAGGAAGAACTTTAGCTCCTTGAACAAGGATATCCATATTAATTTCCGGTATACCATTTTGCCCTAAAAATTTTCTATTTAAAAATTTTACAAAAATACCACATAGCATTATCATCGGTAAAATGGACAGCACAAGAAAAATTCCACCAGCTATCAGCAGCGGAATAATCATTGCCTTTTCATCCTTATCTACAGCTTGAAAACACACCGTAGCAAATGATGGTAATAGAAACAACAAAGCTAACAACAAATGTTTTTTGACAGTATCTTCACCGGCATACAAAAATTTAAATGAATTTAAAATCTTCTCCATTCAAAGCACCTTTCTTATTTATACAAGACTACATAACACGACCTTATTACCAATTATAACGGTAAGCACTATAAAATATTTAAAATATAGAAACATAGTTTTACAATAAGTTACAAAAAAAATAAATTTTGTACTAAAATGTAAGTAATGAGAGAACATAAAGAATTTAAAATCAGTTCAAAATATAAGCCTTCAGGAGACCAACCAAAAGCCATAGAACAATTAGTTCAGGGAATTCACGCAGGCTATGATACCCAAACATTACTTGGAATCACAGGTTCAGGAAAAACATTTACAATTGCAAATGTGATTGAAAAAGTTCAGAAACCGACACTTATCATTGCTCATAATAAAACACTTGCTGCACAATTATACAACGAGTTTAAAGAATTATTTCCCGATAATGCCGTAGAATATTTCATAAGCTACTACGACTATTACCAGCCCGAAGCTTATATTCCACGAACAGATACGTATATTGAAAAATCATCCTCAATTAATGAAGAAATAGACAGACTCAGACACAATACAACAAGAAGTTTGTATGAAAGAGATGATGTTATAGTCATAGCTTCAGTTAGTTGTATCTACGGCTTAGGACTACCGGAAAATTACTTCAAGGGTTCTATAGAAATTCTTATTGGAGACGAAATCGACAGAGATGTGCTGCTAAAACATCTTGTAGAAGTACGTTACGAACGCAATGATTTAGAGCTAAAATGTTCTACTTTTCGAGCGCGCGGCGATATTGTAGAAATAATGCCGGCATATGAAAAAATTATTACCCGTATCTATTTCTTTGGAGATGAAGTTGAAAAAATTGTAAGAATAGATAATGTTTCAGGCGAAATTATAGATACCCCGAATTCTGTAGTTATATATCCAGCTGTTCACTACTTGTCTTACGATGAAAATGAAGAAGAAACAATTAACCTAATCAGACAAGAACTGCAGTCAAGACTTGCTGAACTAAACAATGAAAATAAACTGGTAGAAGCACAAAGACTTGAACAGCGTGTGAAATATGACATTGAAATGATAAAAGAAATGGGTTACTGCACAGGTATTGAAAACTATTCAAGAATAATTGAAAGAAGACCGCCAGGTTCTGCACCTGCTACTCTGCTAGATTATTTTCCACCGAATTTTCTAACTATAGTTGATGAATCTCATGTAACGCTACCACAAATAAAAGGGATGAGCCATGGAGATGCCGCAAGAAAAGATGTTCTTGTGAATTATGGATTCAGGTTACCTTGCGCTAAAGATAACAGGCCTTTAAAAAATCAAGAATTTTACGCAAAAGTAGGACAAAAAATATATATTTCAGCAACACCTGGAGAATTTGAAAAAGAGCAATCTGAACAGATTGTAGAACAAATTATCAGACCAACTGGACTTCTTGATCCAAAAATTTCTGTACGCCCTATTGATTCGCAAATTCAAGATTTAAAAACGGAAATCAAAAAAAGAGCAGAAAAAGATGAAAGAATACTTATTACAACTCTTACCAAAAGAATGGCTGAGGATTTAACAGACTACTTTGTTCAGGAGGGAATTAGGGTAAGGTACCTTCACAGTGAAATAAAATCTATTGAAAGAGTTGAAATATTAAGAGATTTAAGACTAGGCGATTTTGATGTTCTAATTGGTGTAAACTTACTTAGAGAAGGCCTGGATATTCCTGAAGTATCTTTGGTTGCCATTATGGATGCCGATAAAGAAGGATTTCTGCGTTCCGAGACAAGTCTTATTCAAACAATAGGAAGAGCTGCCAGAAATGCTTGTGGAGAAGTAATTATGTATGCAGATAAAATTACGGATTCAATGGATAAAGCTATAAAAGAGACTGAACGGCGTCGAAAAATTCAAATTGAATACAATAAAAAATATGGAATCATACCGCAGACAATCAAAAAACCTATTGAAAACAACCTGCTTTCCCTTGTTGCCAGCTATAGAGATTTGGAAGATATTGTGGCAGAAGAAATGGTTGAACTTGGCATTGATAAAAAAGATTTGCCGAAACTCATTGACAAACTCGAAAAAGATATGCACAAAGCTGCTAAGATTCTTGACTTTGAACGCGCGGCACAAATCAGAGATCAACTAAAAAAACTAAGAGAAATGAAATAATATTTAACAACTAATCAAAAAATCTATCAACCTTTCATTCGCTCAGCTGATTCATCAATTAAATTAATTTGAGAATAATCATCGTATTCTTCTTTATTACCTTTTATATGCTCATAAGAAGCCTGAGCCAAGAAGTTTGCCAAAATTGAAATATTAATAACAAATACCATAGAGCAATATAAAACAAACCCCCAGTGATTAAACGGCAAGTGGAAAAAAAAGAATAAATAAGCAACCGGCCCTACCAATATTCCATTTGCTATTATCAATTGAGGAACAAAAAATAAAAAACTTATCAAAACATCAATACAAGATTCCCCAATAACTTTATAATTAAAAGCTTGTTGAACTTTTAAATACTTAGAAAATGACATATATGATGTCATAACAATTGAAAATATAATTGACCAGACTATAATTTGAAATATTAATGGGACATGCGGTAACTCAATAGGTATTTTAACATTTTTTACAATAAGAGTCCCAACAGTTACCCAAACTACAAGCGTAGGAACTACTGCCAAAAAGGTTCTGATTATAGAATTTAACAATTTCAAAGGATTAAGTGTTAAAATTTCATTTCTATTCATCCTGACATTATTAATCCCCTGAGTAAGTAGACCCCAAAGAAGTATTGCGGTAATTGCGCCATAGAAATAAAACATACCCATCTGTCCGACGAGAAAAAATTTCACACAGAAATAGACAGGGATAGAATATATAGCAAATTTTAGAAAAGATAAATCTTCACTAAGTGCTCCATTAAAGGCGTCAACTACAGATGCCATAATAAAATACCTCCTTGGGGTTTATCGTCTCATAAAAAGCATATTAAATTTAGCCTTGAATCAAACGTTTCAATTCTGCAGGTTTTGAAGATTTAGAAAGAGCATCTTCAATAGTAACCAAACCTTTTTTGAATAACTCAGCAAGAGCAGATTCCAGAGTTTGCATACCAGAACCTGAGCTCGTTTGAATTGTTGAATAAATTTGAGCCGCTTTTGCTTCACGAATAAGGTTAGCAATAGCCGGTGTAACAACCATTATTTCCTGTGCCATTACACGACCACTTCTAGAACCATCAGGATTTCTCTTTGGTAATAGAGTTTGAGAGAATACAGCTACAAGAGAGTTTGCAAGCTGTACACGAATCTGTTGCTGCTGACCTTCAGGGAATACGTCGATAATACGGTCAATAGTTTGAGAAGCTGAAGAAGTGTGCAATGTTCCAAACACCAAGTGACCTGTTTCAGCTGCAGTCAATGCTAAGGCAATAGTTTCATGGTCACGCATCTCACCTACCAGAATAATATCTGGGTCTTCACGAAGAGCTGACTTTAAGGCATTGGCAAAAGATCTTGTATCCATACCCAATTCACGCTGGTGAATAACACTAACTTTTGAAGTATGAACAAATTCGACAGGGTCTTCAATTGTCAAAATATGTTCTGCTCTTGTTCTATTAATATAGTCAATCATCGCAGCAAGAGTTGTTGATTTACCGGAACCTGTAGGCCCTGTTACCAACACCAAACCACGCGGTTTTTCAGCAATCGTAGTTACAATAGGAGGCATTCCCAACTCTTCTAATTGAGGTGCAGTTGTCGCAATTGTACGAAAAGCTGCAGCATAGCAACCTTTATCTTTATAGAAGTTCACACGGAAACGACCGATGCCTTCAACACCGTAAGAAAAATCTAGTTCCCATTCTTGTTCAAGATGACGTCTTTGTTCATTTGACATCATAGGAAATAACAAAGATTCAACCTTTTCAGGACTCAATACATCATAATCCATTCTAACAAGCTTACCATCAATACGTGCAACCGGAGGTAATCCGTTAGAAATATGTAAATCGGACCCTTTTCTTGTAACTAATTCTTTCAACAAATCTTCAATAATCATAATCAATAACCACCATTTATTCTGTATAATTCATAATTGCATCATTTTCTTTAGAAGCAAGCTCAATCAACAAATATGTCATATAAGCACCAAGCGCTACAGCTTTTGGATCCAAATCTGTTTTATTGGCTGCTTCAATAATAGCTGTATTTATTTCAGGATTTTCTTCTTTAATATAATGAATCATTTTTTTACGCCATGCAGGCATATCCTCAAATATTTCACTAAAAGCTGTCGTTGCGATATCTTCTGATACTACAGGTAACATTTAAACCATCCTTAATATAAATACTATAACTACTTTATATATTATACACGATATTTTCATTGATGTCCATCTTTCAATAAAAATCATATGTTTGAAGTATAATTATCTTATGAAATTGGTAAATCTAAAACTTACAGATTACAGGAATTGCAGGGATATAACTTTAGATTTTGACAAATCTAAAGTTATAATTATTGGTAAAAATGCACAGGGAAAAACTAACATATTAGAAAGTATATATTTTCTATCAACTCTAAAAAGTCCCCGAACATCCAATCTGACAGAACTGATAAAATTTAACACAGAATGTATGAAAATAGAAGCAGAAATTATTAAATCCGAAACGGACATTGATTTATCCTACAAATATTCGATAGACAAAAAACGTGAAATAACTGTAAATAATGTAAAATCAACTGTAAAAGATTTTAAATCTGTATTAACAACCGTACTGTTTTCCAGTTCCGATTTAATGCTGCTAAGAGGAGCTCCTCAGGACAGACGAGATTGGCTTGATAGAGCAATATCACAAATTTATCCTGCATATGATGACAGGCTCTCAAAATATGACAAAATTCGGATACAGAAAAACAATTTCCTTAAAGATTGTGCAAAAAACAACACCTGCAATCCTGAATTACTGGATGTTTATAATGAACAGTTATCCGTTTCAGGAAGTAACATTATATATATTCGAAAAAAATTTTTAAAAGAAATAGAAAGACTTGCAAAAACAAAACATCAAACAATTAGCGAGACAGAAGATTTAACAATAAAGTACGATTCCTCTTTTTTAGGAATAAATAACGATTTAGAAAACATTGAACATATCCAATGGGAATTTCTCAAAGCATTAGACGAAAGAAAAACAGAAGAAATGAGAAGATGCCAATCCTGCGTTGGTCCGCATAGAGATGATATAATATTCTATATCAACAATCAGGAATCTACAAAATTTGCGTCTCAAGGACAGCAAAGAACAATAGTTTTGGCTCTAAAACTGGCAGAACTTGATCTGATAACAGATAAAACCGGAGATTCTCCTATTTTATTACTGGATGACGTACTCGCAGAACTTGATGATATTAGACAAAATTATCTGTTAAAATCAATAAATTCAAATACTCAAACAATTATCACATCAGTTGATACCATTCTTTTTGAAGATGAATTCTTAAAAGATGTAAAAATCTACAAGATAGAAAATGGTTCTTTAATTCAAGAATAACCAAAATAGTATAACAATTAAAAAGCGCCCGACTGAATGTCGGGC
>CAJMAX010000031.1 GCA_905211505.1 uncultured bacterium
ACAATGATAATATAGTGGATGACACACCACTAGAAATGCCTGACGAACCTGCAGATACAGATACAGACACAGACACTGACACAGATACTGACACTGACACTGACACTGACACTGATACTGATACTGACACTGACACAGACACAGACACAGACACAGACACAGACACAGATACTGACACAGATACTGACACAGATACTGATACAGACACTGATACAGACACTGACACAGACACAGACACAGATACTGATACTGATACTGATACTGATACTGATGATGACGTCATAATTCCTAACGAAGATGGAAGCATCACATTCATTCAGAAAAAACTTGATGAAAATGACGTTGATTCTATAGATAAGAGACAATTCATGAGATTTAACGTTGCAGACAGTAAAAGACCTGTAACACTAGAACGCTCAACAAACATAGATAGCTTAATTGACGTATCAAGAGGTGGAATCGCAGTAAAACACAACAACAGTTTAAAAGTTGGAGATGTAATTCCTGTACACTTAACTTACGGAGATCTAGATATTCAGGCAAATGTTAAAGTTGTTTCAGCCTCAACATCAAGAGCCGGAGCAGAATTCGTAAACATAGATCAGGCAACAGCAAACAAACTATTATACCTGAACATAATGTTAGAAGATGCGAACAACATATCATTTAACAATTAGACAAAATAAAATAGCTGGAAGAAAAGCCCTTATGACAATAGTTATGAGGGCTTTTTAATATTAATAGCCCTACTCAAGCTACTAGAATACTATATTTACCATATAAAGCAAATATATGTAATACCTTAACTATTATGTTTCTTAGTGATAACAATCGCATTTGATAAAGCAATACCTCCAGGTAGTTGAGGACGATTTACAATTTGTCCATCTACATACATAACCGTTGACCCCCCGCCGTCAAGATTGATTGCATTCGTGCAGCCAAGTGATTTCATAAATCCGGCAAGTTCACCTAAGGTTAAACCAACAGAACTACCCTCTCTGCCATCTACTGCAACCAAAATTAAATCATTATCTTTAGTATAACCAATTGCAGTTCTTGGATTTTTTCCACCAATAGCATTGAGTTTTTGAGCAGACATATCTATAAATATTTCATTATTTCGTAATAAATATGGACCTCCGCTTATTATATGCTTAACATTTTCCCATTTAGGATTAGTTTTAATTTCTATATCTACATAATCCGCACCAAAAAGTTGACCCAGTTTTGATTTTGGTCCTACAAGAACATAGCCATTTTCCGGAATAGAAAGGGGATTGGCAGAAGCAGCAGTAATCTTATTTCCAACGATTTGGAGTTGCACACCATACTGTGGTGAAACAGGAGCATATTTTCCCCAATCCCTTGTATAAGCTAAAATATATGAGGATAACATTCTTGGCTGATTTATATTATCTATTTTAATTACTTGATTATTACCTGTAATTTTTGCATCAAGTTGAACTCTACCAACTTCATAATGATCATCAAAAATTCCGAGGGCAACTCTATCATAAACAGGTCCTGTATAAACTTTCTTATTAATCATCAGAGTTCCAAGCGGCACACCAGTTTGAGGTTTAAAATACCCACCATTTATTGCAACTATAGAATTTGTATTCTGAGCTATTGTTCTTAATGTTCTTTTATTTTGAAGAGTATATGACGAAGCGATTGCAGGTTTTATTTCATATTCTTGGGAAACCTGCTGGTTTGCCTCTACAATATTAATTCTCACAGGTTTCCCGTTAAAATATTTTGTCATTTTTATATGTTTTATACCATCGGCAACATTTTTTACATTATATCCTCTATATTTAGCAGCTATACGGGCTTCAAATTCATCTTTTTTTAGCTGAGGATTTATTTCTTCCTTAATTTGTTCGCCCATTTTATTTAATATGGATGTTTGAATTGCGGTGTTAGCTATTCTATCATTTGCAAAGATTGGAGGTAAAAAAATAGAATTTGCAAGGACAAGTGCTACAAATAGCGAACCAACAAGGACATGTTCGCAAGTCCTAAATGGTAATGAAATTTGATTTTTTTGCAACTCAAGAAGTGTATCCATGATGTCACCCAATTTTTAGTGTAACCGGATACCTTTTTGTTTTTAGAGTGGGTTGGGGAATAACACTCATCAGAGACCTATGAGGGCAAATAGGGTGTTCCTACTATTATTGTAACATATTTTAACAAATTCTTCAATCCTTTTAACAACAAGGCTTTTACAAATCTAAATAGTGGAAAAGTTACACTTTTATTTAATTTACAATTCAAAAACGCGTAGAATAAATATTCAATCTACGCTCTTGAAATATACTATTTGATATTGCTATTTCAAATTTTCCAAATGTTTTTTTATCATTTTTACAGCCTGCGGAGCTTCTTTGTTTGTATCTAAAGAAATTATTTGCGGAGTAGCTCCTAAAGCTCTTTTTAATTCAAATATTGCAAAATTCTTATTTCCAAAATTTCCATTACTTAAAGTTAGTTCCGCATTTTTACCAAACTTGGTTTCTCTAATGAAAACATCAACATTATCCTTTGTTGTACCAATAAAAGTTCTGCTATTCTGTCCCTGCCTTGACTGAGATAATTTTTCAAACACAAGACTCATCACTTCATTCATCTGTTTTGTATTAGCTGTAAAAGAAACAGTATCTTGATGCAGAACAGAATTTAAATTTACATAAGATCTTGTATTAGAACAATTTGTTGAATTTAAAGTATTTGAAGTAAATGTAAAATTTGAAATTTTTGTAATTTGCATATTAAAATCCTCTCCAATGTGATAAATGTATTTTATACACTTATTAAATGTCAAAAGCACTTTGTAGTCAAGAAATTATACAAAAAAAACTTACTAATCTACATCTACAGGAGCACGTAATATTTTTTCTATAGCCTCACGAGCTGTAAATACAAGAGCTTCAGGTATATTATCAATTGTTGTTAACTGACGCAATACATCCACAACACGTTTAAATGCCCTTACTATATCTCCTTCACCAATATCTATTTGTTCGGACACTGTTTCCCATTCTGCACCCTCAACCCATAATTCAATCAACGAACTAAAATATGGATTGATATTTAACGGAGCTTCTATATCGTATCGGATTTGAACTTTTTCAAGTTTTCTCTTTATATTACGAATATGATTAAGAGTCTTTCTCACAGGTTCCGAAAATGGGATATATGGAATCTCCATCCTCAATTCTTCAGTTGTTATGGCACAAATAACTCCTGCAAGCTGGGCTGGAGTAAGAGGTTCCAGAACCCCAGAAAAAACAATTTCTGCTAAAAACAGCTCATTTTCTGAACGAATTTGTGACGTTGTTTTACCTTTTGGAGTTGGATAATCATTATCCAAATAGCCATAATCCTGTAATGCCGCTCTATGAGCCAAAAATTTATTCCAATAAATATCTTTTTGTTTTTCTATTTCTTTTTCTAATTTATGTTTTTTAGTTAATAACCGTTTGATAACTTCAAGATTTTTTGCATGTTTTTTATAATGCTTACAATTATCACAAGCAAATTTCTGAAGCTTATGCAAATCTGCCTTATTTCTCTCACCAAATTCTTTAACTTCAGCAGATAGAGCTCTATGTTTTGATTTTTCCTGCTTTAAAATTTTCTTATAAGTTTGCCTGTTTTGTACATATAAAAACCTTAACTTATCATATTCCAACAAAGTTTGGTCAGAAAGCTTAAACGGACAGATAAAACTTCTTTCCTGAATTTCATTTTCATATTGCTCAAGTAATAATAATATTGGTTTCAGTCTAAAATCTGAAGAATAATAACCAAAACTTTTCAAAATTAATTCTTTTGCTTCTTCCAAATTAAATCTTTGTAACAAGTTAAGTACCATAGAATAACTAGGAGAAAACCTACTTTCCAACGGATTAGAATCACTCAACACAAGTTCAGCAACTTCCTCCGGAGATTGAAAAGGAGTTCCTACAATTGTAACATATCCCACATCATCCATACCACGCCTTCCGGCTCGACCTGACATCTGCAAAAATTCATTTGCAGTAAGCATTCTGTGTCCGGTATCAGTTCTTTTACTGGTTGAACTTATTACTGTAGAACGTGCTGGCATATTAATTCCTGCAGCAAGTGTTTCTGTAGCAAAAACAACTTTTATAAGTCCTTGTTGAAACAATTTCTCAACTAAATTTTTCCAAGCAGGTAAAAGTCCAGCATGGTGAGATGCAACACCCTGAATTAAATATTCTATATGCTTATTTCCATAAAGATGCGGATTTTCTGAAATAAACTCATCAATAAAGGCTTTTATTTTTTCTTGCTCAGCTCTTGTATTCAAACCAAGCCCGGAGCATTTTTCCATTTGCTCATCACATTTTTTTCTGGAAAAAGTAAAATAAATAGCCGGAAGCATGTCCTTTTCCGATAAATTAGATATAATTTGTTTTACATATGATTTTTTTCGTTTATCTCTTCCTTTTGCCCATTGAGGCTTCTCGGGACGTATTTTGTTATTTAACTTTCCATTTGGAGTAAGCAGGGGTAACAAATTATAAGGCTGCGAACTATCAAAATAATAAAATTTTAATGGAACCGGTCTAAAATCGGTATTCACAAGTCTTGTTTTTGAATGTACGGTATTTATCCAATTCGTTAACTCATCGCAATTAGCCACAGTTGCAGAAAGAGCTATAATTTGAATATTAGTCGGACAGTAAATAATACTTTCTTCCCAAACAGTCCCTCTCTGTTCATCATTCATATAATGAACTTCATCCAACACTACATATTTTACATCTTTAAGATTATCTGCAACAGCCCCAAAATTTGTACCATAAAGCATATTTCGGAAAACTTCAGTTGTCATAATAACAATTTGAGCATTTCGATTTATAGACGTATCACCTGTCAGCAATCCGACTTTATCACGGCCATATTTTTCACCAAAATCATAAAATTTCTGATTAGATAACGCCTTGAGAGGAGTTGTATAAAAAATTCTGCAACCCTGCTCCAAAGCTCTGTGTATTGCATGCTGAGCGATAACAGTCTTTCCGGCACCTGTTGGCGCACAAACAACAACACTTTCTCCATTATCTATAGTCTCACACGCATCTTTTTGAAAATCATCCAATTCAAATGGGAATTCGTACATTTTTTATCCTTATAAAAGCTATTCTATTTATATTATAACATATTATCTTATCATTTTCTTAAAATATTTTAAAATATTAGCAAAAAATAATCTTTACTGTATTATAATCATTTTTATACAATAAAATAAAAGGAGTAATTATATGAAAATAGAATCTATTTCTTCAAATCCTTCAACAAATGTAAAACCCTCATTTGGTCGCATTAATCAATACTGGGGCACCAGTCATTTGCTTAAGAGAATTTTGAAACCTGCAGAAATGGAAGAATTTCAAAAACTACTTGAAAAACAAGCTAATAACACGGTAGACATTAACTTTTATACAAAAGGGGAAGAAAATGATAAACTTAAAGCAACAATTCTTCCTGATTTAGGCATTATGCACATAAAATTCTTAACGCAAAGATTCTTTGAGTCTCATATAAAATTTGTGAGAAGGTGCTGCGCGCAGGCAGATGAATATAAACGAATAGCAGACAACGTCAGACTTAGAAATAAAGAGGAAGGATTTACACTTCCGTAAGAGAATAAATCAATATTATAGAGTATACACAAAAGAAAAGCTCCAGAGTGTCTGGAGCTTTTCACTTATTTTAACTATTTGATTTCTTTATTAAATTTTGTCAAAACCTGTATACTTTCTCAAAACTTCAGGAACAATTATAGTTCCATCTGCCTGCTGGTAATTTTCAACAATTGCAGCAAATGTTCTGCCAACAGCCAGACCTGAGCCATTAATTGTATGAACAAATCTTGTTTTACCTGTAGCTTTTTCTTTATATCTGATATTAGCTCTTCTAGCTTGGTAATCACCAAAGTTAGAACAACTTGAAATTTCTTTGTACGCACCATAAGATGGCATCCAAACTTCCAAATCCCAGCATTTATTAGCAGAAAACCCAATATCTCCTGTAGATAAAGCTTCTCTTCTATATGGAAGCTCTAATAATTGAAGCATTTTTTCCGCATCTTCTGTTAATTTTTCGTGTTCTTCTTTACTTGTTTCAGGAGTACACAATTTAACAAGTTCAACCTTATTAAATTGGTGAACTCTGATTAAACCTCTGGTGTCTTTACCTGCAGACCCTGCTTCTCTTCTAAAACAAGGAGTATAAGCCGTCATATATTTAGGCAGGTCATCTTCAGAAAGAATTTCACCTGAATAAATATTTGTAACAGGAACTTCAGCTGTTGGTATTAAGTATAAATCTTCATCTACACATTTATACATATCTTCAGCAAATTTTGGTAGCTGACCAGTACCTGTCATTGTAGCTGCGTTTGCCATAAATGGCGGTAAAATTTCTTCATATCCCTGTTCATTTGTATGGTAGTCCAAGAAAAAGTTTATAATTGCTCGTTCTAACCTTGCACCTTTACCTCTGTATAGAGTAAACCTAGACTGAGAAATTTTAACACCTCTTTCAAAATCCACAATATTTTTATCTTCACAAAGGTCCCAGTGAGGTTTAAATTCAAAATCAAATTTCCTAGGCTCACCCCACTTGTAAACTTCTACATTATCATCTTCAGACAACCCTATAGGAGTAGTTTCATCAGGAATATTAGGAGTATGTAATAACACATCTCTTTGCTTGTTATCAAGTTCATTTTGTTTTTCTTCAAGAGCTTTAATTTCATCACCTAATTGACGAACTTCTTCTTGAATAGCATCCGTATTTTCACCATTTTTCTTCATTAAGCCGATTTTTTGAGATTCAGATTTTCTTTTCGCTCTTAATTCATCAGCTTGTGTTTGAACCTTTCTTCTTTCTTCGTCAATTTTTATCACTTCGTCTATAGACAAATCCGGATTTCTTCTTTTTAGAAGCTCATTAATTTTGTCTGGATTTTCCCTAATTAGTTTAATATCGAGCATTTTTCCCTCTTTTCTTTTTCCTAATAAGTACTCATATTCTAAATTAAATATATTTTATAATCAAGCAAAATAAACAAAAATTTGCCTTATGGACTGATATATATTTGCAATATTATTGTAATAATGTATAATGGTAATTATAAACAGGGAGATGTGATGTTTAAAAGATTAGCTCAAAAATTAAAAGTAGAAAATTCTACAAACTCTTGTTTTCCAATGAGTTCACCGATTGATTCCAGTAATATGGATTCAAAAAAGGCTTTTTTAAACACATGGTCAAAGCATGCGCTGGACTTATACGAAAGACAAACTGATATAAAAAACTTCACAAAACTGGCAATTTCAGATATGGAAAACGATTCACATAACCAAATTGTTGATAAATTATTCAGCAGCGGAAAAGCAATCGACCCTTTTGACGAGAAAAATTTGTTTGATTTATCTGAGAATGAAAGATTTTTAAAAGATTTAGGACTATAAATTTCTAAATTTTGTTAGCTAAACTCAGTTTATAAAATTACACTCAAACCTCTATTTAGTGGCAAAGTTTCAACTTACACCTTGAAACTTTTTCATGTTTTATATATAATCTTATTATAGAAGAGATAGGAGTAAAAAATGTTCGAACGTTTTACAGAAAAAGCGATTAAAGTTATTATGCTCGCTCAGGAAGAAGCTCGAAGATTAGGCCATAATTTTGTTGGAACAGAACAAGTATTACTAGGTTTAATTGGAGAAGGCACCGGTGTTGCTGCTAAAACTCTTAAGTCAATGGGGGTTAATCTTAAAGATGCCCGAACTGAAGTTGAAAAAATTATCGGCAGAGGTTCTGGTTTTGTGGCAGTCGAAATACCATTTACCCCTAGAGCTAAACGTGTATTAGAGCTATCCTGGGATGAAGCAAGACAGCTTGGTCATAATTATATAGGTACAGAACACTTGCTTCTCGGTCTAATTAGAGAAGGTGAAGGAGTTGCTGCCAGAGTTTTGGAAAACTTAGGAGTTGATTTAAACAAAGTAAGAAGTAATGTAGTTAAGATGATTGGTGAATCTAAACCTCAAGCGGCTGCAGGAGCCTCTGGTTCATCATCTTCTTCCGGTTCATCTTCAACCGGAAAAACTAAAACTCCAAGCTTAGACGAATTTGGCAGAGATTTAACACTTGCAGCTCAAGAATTGCGTTTAGACCCAGTTGTCGGCAGAGATAAAGAAATTGAACGTGTTATCCAAATTCTTGCAAGAAGAACTAAAAACAATCCAGTATTATTAGGTGAACCTGGTGTTGGTAAGACCGCAGTTGCAGAAGGTCTGGCTACAAGAATAGTTAACGCTGAAGTACCGGATGTCCTTGATGGGAAAAAAGTTATTCAGTTAGATATGGGACTACTTGTTGCCGGTACTAAGTACCGCGGAGAATTTGAAGAACGCCTAAAAAAAATTATGGATGAAATTCGTCAAGCAGGAAATATTATCCTTGTTATTGATGAAATGCACACTTTAATTGGAGCAGGAGCAGCAGAAGGCGCAATTGATGCGGCTAACATATTAAAACCTGCACTTTCACGTGGTGAAATTCAAGTTATCGGTGCAACAACTTCAGATGAGTACAGAAAATATATTGAAAAAGATTCTGCACTTGAAAGACGTTTTCAACCGGTTTTGATTGATGAGCCATCAATTGATGAATCTATTGAAATTATCAAAGGTTTAAAACCAAAATATGAAGAACACCACAAACTTATAATTTCTGATGAAGCAATTGTCGCAGCTGTAAAATTGTCAAGCAAATATGTTAATGACAGATTTTTACCGGATAAAGCAATTGACGTAATCGATGAAGCAAGTTCTAAGGTTAGATTAAAGGTTTCTAACATGTGTCCGGAAGGAAAAGAACTGGAAAAACAATTAAAATCATTGATTAAAGAAAAAGAAGAAGCTATAAGAAATCAAGAATTTGAAACAGCTTCTCAACTTCGTGATGATGAAGCAGATTTGAGGGATAAAATCAGAGAAGTTTCAGCAAAGTGGAGAGAAGAACACGAAGCAAATAAAGCAACTGTTACAGCTGAAAATGTTGCTGAAGTTATTGCTATGATGACAGGTGTTCCGGTAACAAAATTAACAGAAGGAGAAAGCGAAAGACTTCTAAAACTGGAAGATACATTACACCAGAGAGTTATTGGTCAGCATGATGCTATTGTTGCTATATCAAAAGCTATACGACGTGCTCGTGTTGGATTAAAATCTCCAAATAGACCAATTGGAAGTTTTATTTTCTGTGGACCTACAGGTGTTGGTAAAACGGAACTTGCAAAAGCTTTAGCTGAGGCTATGTTTGGTTCTGAAGATAATATGATAAGAGTTGATATGTCAGAATTTATGGAAAAACATTCAACAGCAAAACTTATCGGTTCTCCTCCGGGCTATGTTGGCTATGATGATGGTGGGCACCTTTCTGAACTGGTAAGAAAGAAACCTTATTCTGTTGTTCTATTTGATGAAATTGAAAAAGCTCACCCGGATGTATTCAATATTATGTTGCAAATATTGGACGATGGTAGATTAACGGATTCAAAAGGGCGTCATATAAGCTTTAAAAATACAGTTATCATTATGACATCAAATGTTGGTGCAAGCATGATTACAACCACTTCAAAACTGGGATTCTCTACATCTGAAGACGAATCAAAAGATAAATACGAAAAACTAAAAGAAACAGTTTCTGAAGAAATGAAAAAAGCTTTCAGACCTGAATTTTTAAATCGTATTGATGAAACAATTGTATTTGCTCATCTGTCAAAAGAAGAAATTAGACAAATTGTTGATTTGATGTTGAAAGACTTATTAAAACGTTTAGTTGAAAAAGGCTTGAACATTGAGGTTACTGATGAAGTTAAAGATCATCTGGCTGAAAGCGGATATTCTGAAGCTTATGGTGCTAGACCATTAAGACGTTTGATTCAACGTAAAATGGAAGACAGCTTGGCTGAAGAAATTTTGTCAGGAAAATATATCTCAGGCGACACAATAAAAGTTACTCTTGTTGATGGCAAAATTTCTTTTGAAAAAGCTGGAAAAACCAAAAGAGTAAAAAAAGAAAAAGAAACAGAAGATTGTGTTGAACAACCTTCAGCAAATTAATATCTTGGAGCAGGGTGAACCCCTGCTCCTGTAATAAATCTTAATATTTTCTGCAATCACTATTTAAAAATATTTTTACGGTTTTTATAAATTTTATAGGGACATTTTATATAATTAATTATTTGTTAGGGGAAATTTTATGCGCGTAAATTTAGTTCAAAATTATACTGTAGTTAATACTGCAACTAGAAAATCAAATATTCAATCGAATTCACAAGAGAAAGCTCATATTCACAACTCGGGTTTAGTTACACTTACCTTTACAGGAAAAGAAAAGAACTTGGGGCAAATTGCCTCATTAACACCGGAAAATAATGCTTTAGGGCTACCTGAAGCCGCACAAGGCGGAGAAGGTGTTGTTGGTAAAGAAATGATTGCAAGCATGCGCCACAATGAAGTGTTTAAAACCGTAATGGTAGATGGTAAACCACAAAAGATAAATTTTGATGCAAGAAGCTTTATGCCATTCTGGGAATACAACAATCCAAAAGGTGGCTTCAAATTTTTATTACATAAAGGACAAAAAGCTTCTGAATTAGCAGATGAAATACCTGCATCACAATTTTACAGTGCAAACTTAGGGGAAGATTTAGAAGCCGTTGCTAAAAAATTTAATATACCAACAGATGAAATTAGTTACGTTATTCAAAGTAAACCTAATGGCAAAGGACCAACGGCTAAATCAAAATACTGTATACTTGAGCCAACATCCTTAAAAGGTCATATAACAAGATTATCAGAAAAGGTATTAGGCGAGACAGAAGATGTTCCATATGCATTGTTTAAAATTTCTAAAAACAACCCTAAATACAATGAGTTAAAAGGTGAACCTCATTATTTTGTATATACACCTCAGCTTGCAAGAGCCTCAAAACCATATTCATATGATTGTTTCGGGAATGTTCCTTTTGAAGCCGAAATCGTAAACTCAGATTGGATGAGAATACAGGCAGAAATTCTAAATAAAAAAATGAATACAGAAGAATTTGGATATTACAATCCCGCAAGCGTTATTTGCCATGACAGAGTTGCTCACACTTATGGAAATCATATCGCAAATATGTCAGCCCTTGGGGATGATTCTGTAAACGGAACAAAAGCCCACATAATTGCGCATAATACAGGACGATATTACCAAGGTATAACAGATGACCCCTTTAAGTATCAAGTTGTAGTTGGAGATGCTTCAGACGCTGAAGTAATGAAAAAACTTCCTGATTTTAACATTTTGCAAAAAGCAAAACAGTTTGGAATTAATTCTGACCAATTGTCACCAAGAGAACGCCAAATTGCTCATGCTATTATGGATCCATATTTGGATAATTTCAAAGACGGAGGTGGAACTTATAATATTTTGAGAGCCGGTATATCTGCGGCAAAAATGAATCCTCAAAATATTTCTACAGGAACCGTATCTTATACTTTTGCAAATGAAATGAAAAGCAATGAAATGTATGATGCTGCAAAATTTTTAACAGATTTCTACAGCGAAATTGAGACAAAAGATGTATTAAACGGTTCTACACCAGCCTCAATGGAACTAGACAATCCGGATGCACTCTTTGGAAGAGACAAAACAAACGGACTTTATAAAAATCGTGCAGGTTTTACACCTTTTAGCTACAATGGTTCTAATATTGAAGAAGTAATTGCGGCAAGAGAAAAAAATGCTCGCTGGCTAACCAATTTAATCTGGGAAGCCGGAGAAAAAGGACAGGATGAATTAAATAAATTATTCTTTAGTGATGGTCAAATTCAAGATGGACACAATGTAAGAGGATACTTATCGCCAATTAAAGACGGTGATATTCTTATTATGGGCTGGGGTAGGCCAGACGAACAAAAAGGATTCCCTATTTCAGTTGATGGACTTCTTGACTTTTTCAAAAGATCAGATATTCCTACAGAAACAAAATTAAAAGTAAAAGGGGTTTTTGGTGCAGGTCCTTGGAATAAAAATGCAGAAGACTGGAAAGCCATAGACCGAGCAATGAAAGAACTCGAAACTCTGGATGGTGGAATTTATAAACATAATCTTATGTATGTAGATGGCTGGTTCTCAAAAAGACTCGTTGGCTGCGCAACTTATTGTGCATTTACTTCACGCAGGGAAATGTGTGGTATCACACCATTAGAAGCAAAAGCAGCAGGAGTTCCTTATGCTGTTACAAAAACAGGGGGACCGGTTGATTATACAAATGCTTTAAACGGTTTTATGACAAAAGAAGCTGTTGAAAGAAATCCTGAATACTACGGATTGAACTGGAACAATTCAAAAGAAGAAATTGATGCAGCAAGAGTAAAAAGACAAGCTTCGCAAATGTCTGATATTTACAAAGATATGATTGACGAGTACACGGATAATCATGATTCGTTTGTTGCAAAATGCAAAAAAAATATTGAAGAACGCATAGACTGGCATAACAACAATGAATATAACCACGGGAAATCAGCAAATAGACGCTATTTAGATGATATTCTAGAAACAAATAAAACCTGGGAATCAAGAAATCAAAAACCGTTAAATAGAATTGTTGGCAAGTTTGGAGAATTTAAAGAAGAAGTTGAAACATTAATGGGTAAAACTAAATCTAAACCACTAAAAATGATTCTTGCCATTGCTCTTGGTACAATAGCTGTAGCAGGTGGAATTTATATGTACTTGAACAAAAAATCTACAAAATCAGAACAATTATCTTCAAATAACAATGCCTCAATAAAGTCAAAAGAAAACGAAACTATTTCTAAAAAAGTAGAAATAGCCGCATAATCAAAGTCAAGAAAAGAATAAAAAAAGGGGACTAAGTTATAAAACTTGATCCCTTTTCGATTTACATCGAAAGATTTGGCTTGTTAATTAAGTTTTGTGGAATATTCACGGATTAGTGAAGAAAATTTGAAATAACTATCATTATCAGTAAAGCTAATCCCATGAATACTAAAGAGCCTAACACTCCAGTGCCGGAAGATTCATTTAAATGCGCATCATTAGAGCCATTTGAATCCTCTAGACGAGTTTCTATATTTTCCATAATATTATTTCTCCTGTAAAAAATTTTCATATCAAACATAATTGACTATGCAAAATAGCCAATAAAAAGCAACCTTGAAACAAAATTACTAAGGCGCATTAGGAGAAAGTTCAGTTAAAAAGCGTTTATTATTTATATTTTTATTTAAGTCTAAATACGATTTATTATAAAGATAAGATAATAATAAAGAAAATTGATAATTTTCCGGAACAAACAAATCTCTATGACCACTAGAAGAAGAAC
>CAJMAX010000032.1 GCA_905211505.1 uncultured bacterium
ATTTGAGTGCAGATAAAAATAATCTTGCCAGGTTGAAAAATATATTTAAAACCGAAATAGTTAGGCTTGATGATAATTCAAAATTGACATCTGACGCAAATAATTTATATAAAAATGTACATAATTCTGAATCCAATATTTTAAATAATTTTGCGTTGGAATCATTTTCAAAAAGATCATCAATGGTAGAAGCTGCGTTAAAACAGATTAAACAGTTGATTGATGCTAAGGTTAAGCCGTGTGAGATTTCTGTAATTTCTCCGGTTATTGATGATATGTTAAAGTTTACACTAAGAGAAAATATCAAGAATAATATAAATCTTTTATATTTATCAGGTAGTGAAAAACTTATACAAAACCGGCTTGTTCTTGCTGTAATAACTATTTTGAAATTAAATACGGAATTGAAAAATACGCTCTCAGAATTTGATATAAGGGTTTTGTTATCTGAATTTTTACATATCCCGTTGAAATACTGTGCTGAAATCTTGTATTCTTTTAATAAATCTAAAGAATTGATTCCGTATGATTTTGCAGATGATGAGTACACTCAAAGATATTCGCAGTTTTTATTACTTATTGAAAATTTATCAAAGTCTTCAAAAAAAATATCTGAGCAGATTGTAGATATTTATAATGAGTTTTTTAGTTTTGCTACATTTGATAAGCAGGAAATTAATAAATTTAATTTCTTTTTAAAACAGATTACTGATTTTGAAAATGTTTTTGGAGCTTCCTTTAATTCAAGGAAAGTTGATATAATTTTGCAGATAGAAAACTCAATAATTTCTGAAAATCCGTATTCGGTATTGGAAATTGGGCGAAACGATTTAGTTGTCGCAACTCCTCAAAAAATTATTGATAACCAGATTAAAACAAAATATCAAATATGGCTGGATGTATCAAATTCTGAATGGATAAAGTCTGATACAGGCCCCTTGTATAATGCCTGGGTTTTTCAAAAGGATTGGGATAAATCAAGCTATACAATTGAAGATAATATAGAATTATCTAAGGATAAAAATGCACGGGTATTGCGTAAGCTTGCTCTTTGTTGTGAAGAAAAAGTTTTTTGTTATTCAAGCTTGTTTGATTCAAACGGAGTTGAAAATTATGGCGCAATTGAAGATTTTATTCTCTGTAAAGTAGACGAAGATTTAACACAGTCCACACCGCAAGGTTTTAGAATTGTTCCAAGACCCGATCAGCAGCCGGTTTTAAATTATAAAAACGGTTATATGGGTATTTCTGCCGTTCCCGGAGCCGGGAAAACTACAATTCTTCTGGCTTTGATTATAAAATTGCTTGAACGAGGAATAAACCCTGAACATATTTTTGTTTTGACTTATATGGATTCAGCTGCAAGAAATTTTAGAGAAAGAATAAAAAATGTTAGGAAGAATTCTTCAAAACTTCCCAATATAAGTACTATTCACGGGCTTGCTTTGAGAATATTGAAAGAAAACGGGAATTATGAAAAACTCGGATTGTCCGGTGATTTTGAGATTTGTGACGATTCACAACGCGGAAGAATTTTAAGAGAGATTTCTACCAAATTGCATATTGAGCAGAAAATGTCAGAAGAATTTGATAGAGCTGTTTCTGTGTTCAAAATGGGCGGCGGAGTTTTTCCGGAGTTTGTAGCAGATGTAAAATTGAAAAAGTTCAAGCAGTTTTATGCGGGTTATCAGGAAAATCTCAAGGAATATAATTTGATAGATTATGATGATATGCTCATCGGGTCTGTTAAAATTCTTAAGGAAAATCCTGATATTTTAGCTCATTATCAAGAAATCTGCGAATTTATAATAGAAGATGAAGCTCAAGATTCTTCCAGTATACAACAGGAATTAATTTCTTTATTATCCGGAAAGCAAAAAAATATTATAAGGTGCGGGGATGTTAACCAGTCTATAACAGGCACGTTTTCAAATGCGGATGTTGAAGGTTTTAGAAGATTTATTACCGAAAATAACAATGTTAGTATGAATTGTTCTCAACGTTGTACACAAGATGTTTGGAAATGTGCAAACAAGCTAGTTGAGACTTCTCTTGAAAAGAAAGATAGTGATAATGCTTTCTTTAAAATGTTTATGGCTCCTGTGGAAGGCAAAAATCCAAAACAAAACAATGCTGTTAATGCTATGGTTTTTGAAACTTCAATTGATGAGAAAAACTATATATTGAAGGTTATAAAAAATACACTTGCTAAAAATCCTGATTATACGGTAGGGATTCTATTGAGGTATAACTATCAGGTTGCAGCGTGGCAGGATTTGATTGAGAATAGCGGATTAAAGGCTATAACAAGAAATCAATGTCTTGAGCAAAAAGCTATTTTTAAAGCTATTTTTGCGGTTATGAAAATGATTCTTCATCCTTTTGATAATGAAAATCTTGGTGATAACTATGATATTCTTGCGGAATTGGGTGTGTATAAACGAGGTCTTGGTTCTGAAATTAAAAAGTATGAAAATCCTTTCATTCAAATTTGTGCAGATAACATCAATAATATGAGTTTAGAACAGTTTTACTGGGATATAAATTATTGGATTTCTCTGTGTTATCTCCCGCCAAATGAGCTTGCTGTAAAAATTGCCACTGATTTACATATTTTTAACAGCGAAATTGAAAAGTCTAACATTTATTTGATTTCAACTTTAATTAAACGTATTTGTCTTAAAAATAATTCCTTGGAATATGCGGTTATACGACTTGCCGATTTGGCTAAAAAACCTAACTTGAGCGGATTTAAATTCTTTTCTGAAGAAGATGAAGATGATAAAAAATCATTGCAGGGCAAGGTGCAAATTATGACTATGCATAAGTCTAAAGGGGATGAATTTAATCTTGTCTTTATCCCTGAAATGTCAGAAAAATTATTCCCGTTAACTCTTGATTCAATAAATTTGAAGTCTGCCGATTTTATAGAATTGATTAAGTCTTTAAATCCTCAATATAAGAAAAAGTCCGAGTTTGAGCTTAAGCAGGAAATTTTGGCTGAAAATTTGAGATTATTGTATGTTGCAATTACGCGGGCAAAAAATCAGTTGATTTTTTCTTCTTGTAAAAAATCTAAAACTCGTTTTGGTAAATTACAGCCAAATGCGGAGAGTGTAATATTTAAAGATTTGCTGGAGGTTGAATATGTTGACTAATATTTCTCCAAATATGTTAAAAACATATGAGTCTTGTCCAAAAAAATATTATTACCAATATGTTGAAAAGGTTAATGTCCCAAAATCCTTTCAACCGTTTGAAAAGGGTAAAAAAATTCATGCCCTTGCTAATTATTATTTGCAGGGAATAAATATTTCAAGAATAGAAACAGCATTGACAGAGGATGAGCGTATTATCTGGAATCTTTTGCTCAACAATCCTTTCTACAAGAAAGACTGCTTGAAATCAGAATTCTATTTAAGTACAAAAATAGGGGATTTTTGGGTAGGTGGAAGATTAGATGCTGTTGTGCATGATGGGGATGAGTATTATATTCTTGATTATAAAACCGGTTCAATTCCAAAAAATCCTGAGTATGACTATCAAACAATGATTTATCTTTTGTGCTTGGATAGATATTTTAAAAGCTATAAATCTCTTGCTTTTGTCTATGTAAATCTTAAGGATAAGCAGAATTATATTATAAACTTTGATGAAGATATTAAGACAATTTATGAGCAAAAGGTTATTAAAATATGCACAAGATTATCTTCGGATAATTTATATGTTCCAAATACAGAAGATTGCAAATACTGTGAATTTTTAAAAATTTGTTCTAAAGCTTCAATGTGAAATTTTTTATTTAATTTATTAGTTAAGTAGCGAAATTTATCTGTTTGTTATAAAATATATTGATATAATTTACACAGGGATAAATATATGAAATACTCCAATTATTCAGTAGTTATAGCAGGCAGTGGAATCGCAGGGCTTTATGCAGCTTTAAAAATAGAACAACAATTAGATTTGCCGGATGGAATATTACTTATTACCAAATCAAATTTGGGTGATAGTAATTCTTATTATGCTCAAGGCGGTATGGTTGCTGTTTTAAAAGATAACGAAAAAGATTCTGTCGATTCTCATATTGCAGATACTCTTAAAGCCGGGGCTGGTTTAACAGAATTTGAAACGATTAAGTTTATAAGTGAAAATTCTGATAAAGTCGTAAGAGATTTGCTTAAATTCGGGGTTGAATTCGATCGTGATGAGAATGGAAATTTTACGTTGACCAAAGAAGCTGCGCATAGTGTAAGAAGAATTCTGCATTCTGGAGGAGATGCTACAGGCAGGGAGATGGAAATTGCACTTTGTCGTGCGGTGGAAAATAATAAAAATATACAACTTTATGAAAATACAATGGCTGTAGAATTACTTGTGAATAATAATCATGAATGTGGTGGACTTGTTGTATATCACGATGATTCAAATGAATATGAAACAATTTTTTGTCATACTCTGGTGATGGCAACAGGCGGTCTCGGGCAAATTTATAAATACACAACTAACCCTTTAGGCGCAACAGGAGATGGGTTTGCATTATGTTATAATGCGGGTGCAATTTTACAGGATATGGAATTTGTTCAATTTCATCCGACGGCTTTAGCTTTTGATGATGAAAAAAATCATAACAGATTTTTGATTAGCGAAGCCGTTAGAGGTGAGGGGGCAAAGTTATGTGATGAATCCGGGGTTGAATTTATGGAAAGATATCATGAGAAAAAAGAACTTGCTCCGCGTGATATTGTTGCCCGTTCAATTTATTCACAAATGAGAGAATCGAATAAACCAAATGTTTATTTGAATGCTGTTGGTATTGGCAAAGATAAATTGTTAAAAAGGTTCCCGACGATTGCAAATAAATGTCAGGAACATAGTATTGATATTACAAAAGATTTGATTCCTGTAGCTCCGGCTGCTCATTATTTTATGGGGGGAGTTAAGACAAATTTAAAGGGGGAAACTTCTATAAAAGGACTTTACGCGATAGGTGAAGTTTCTTCTACAGGATTGCATGGTGGTAACAGGCTTGCGAGTAACTCATTATTGGAATGCGTTGTCTGTGCATATGAAGTTGCCGAATTTTTGAAAAGTACTCGGGAATCTTTTGAAATACAGGATTTAGAAGATTTTAATTCTATAATTTCAAAGTATGATAAATATTTTGATGGCGGTAAAAGTAATGTTACTGCTTTAAAAGCTGCTTTAAAGGATTTAATGTGGAAGAATGTTGGGATATTCCGCAATGAAGAAACTTTGAAAAACGCGTTAGAAGCTTTGCTTTCTCTGGAGCAAAAATTTGGAAGAAAAGAAATCTGTTATTCAAGAGATGAATATGAATTTAGACATATGCTTATAACAGCAAAGCTTATTGTTCAATCTGCATTGCGCAGAAAAGAATCAAGAGGTGCTCATTACCGTGTTGATTATTTAGAGTCGAACGAGGTTTGTGAGCATAGTATTTTAATTAATAAAAAAGGAGAATTGTGTTTTGTTAAGTAATTTTTATGTAGAAGATCATGTAAAAAAAGCATTAATGGAAGATATAGGTTTTGGTGATGTTACGACCGAAAGTATTGTCGGTGAAGAGAAAATGTTTGAAGCAAAGCTTGTTTCCAGATGCGAGGGTATAATTTGTGGTCTTGATGTTTTTAAGACTGTTTTTAAGGTCTTATCAGAAAATGTAAAAGTGGAATTATTATTCAAAGATGGAGATAATATAAAAAAAGGCGATGTCCTTGCTAAATTGGCAGGTCCTGGAAAATATTTGTTATTGGGAGAAAGAGTAGCTCTTAATTATGTTCAGAGAATGAGTGGGATTGCAACTGAAACCCATAAATATCAAAAGGCTATAGGAGATTTGCCTTGTAAAATTGTAGATACAAGAAAAACGACTCCTAACTTTAGAGCTTTTGAAAAGTATTCAGTTAAAGTAGGCGGAGGAGCATTGCACAGATTTAATCTTTCTGATTGTGCTATGATTAAAGATAATCATATTCAGGTTGCAGGCTCTGTTACAAATGCTGTAAATTTAGTTAAGAAAAATTTATCACATGCACATAAAATTGAACTTGAATGTGATACATTAGAACAAATAAAAGAAGGGCTTCCTCTAGGAGTTGATATAATCATGCTTGATAATATGTCTTTGGAACAGATGAAGGAAGCTGTTGATTTTATTAATCACAGAGCAATTGTAGAAGCAAGTGGTAATGTTAGCCTTGAAAGAGTTCGTCAAATTGCTGAATGCGGTGTTGATATAATTTCATCAAGTGCAATTGTTGCAAAAGCTCCAACTCTTGATGTTGCATTAGATATGTAGTAGCCAGTCATTTTGAGTCTGCTCAAGCTGAGGACGAGAACGTAGTGGAGCCCTGTTTAATGCGAATGCAGTGATGTCGTCATTCTGAGGAAGCGTGCGACCGAAGAATCTCTGTTGTGACGCACTTGTCATTCCGAATTTAGTTCGGAATCTCTTCGTTGGACGTTTTGCCTGAGACCCTGAAACGAGTTCAGGGTGACAAATTTGTTTGTCATTCTGAGGGAGTATACGACCGAAGAATCTTTGATTACTATTCTGTTTATTAGATACTTCGGCTAAAGCCTCAGTATGACAGTTGGGTTGATTTTGAGGACAAACTGTGTTTTACAGTATTCGTCATTCTGAGCGTATGCGAAGAATCTTCTTACACATTTCACCATGACCTTGCGGAGCTGGGATGGTTGAGGTAGTGGCTAAACCGCTGGTGGCAAAACACCCCGTGTGGCGAGCACCGTCATTCCGAACTTGTTTTGGAATCTCATTGATGCTTTGATTGGGATCCTGAAACGTGTTCAGGATGACGTTTCGTCAATTCAGAATGATAAAATGGCATATTCATAAAAGTTCATAATTAAGCAATTTTAGTGTTCTAAATACCTTTATTATCATGTATTTAAAAGGGGATTAAGATGGGAATATTATTTATTGTTATTCAATTATTTGCAATTGTTGAAATCTCTAAATTTTTACTAGTAAAAGTATAAATTTATTTTAGTACTAACGCTGGACGGGTTACAGACAATACCATTTCATTCGGAATATAAAAATCTTTTACTCCAAGATGTGCATTAATAAACAAAAATTCTAGAGTTTCGCCGGATTTTATTTCTAAACTATCAAACGGTATTTTTAAGTCCAAAACCTCGTTATAAGCTGATTCAATAGGTTTAGTATTCTCTAGAACCCACATATCTCCAGGTATGGCTTTTGCTAATCTTATTAATTGAAGTTTATCATCTTGTATTGCAATTTGAACTTCATTATGAAATTTTTCCATTGAAATTGGTAATATGTTTTGAGTTTTATTTATTAAACGAACAGGTGAAAGAGCTTGTTTGCGACCTGTTTTTCTTAAATATATGTACATCTGGTAAGTTTTTTCACTTAAACTCGGATTATTTTTTATATATTTATTTAGATGAAATTTTAGATAAAAATTATCATTGTCATTTCCAAATCTAATTTTTTCAAATATTTTAGATTCTCTAAGCACAGGTCCATCAGGAATTTCAATATAACCTGCATTGTGCCATATATCATTTTCATCAACAATATCATTTCCATTGATTGATGGTGAGATTAGTGATTTTGGATATTTTGACGGTTTTGACGGTGATATATTAGTTATTGGTTCATCTAAATATTTTGGAGTATCTAAGTCTAAATATCTATAAATGTTTTTTAAGCGGGTTCGGAAAATAAAGTCAAAAATATTGTCACGTCCTGAATAATTTGGTTCTCCGTACCACCAGAACCAATCACTGCCTTCACAGATAAAAAGTTCCCGTCTTGCTTGTTCTATATTTGGATTTAACGGTTCTCGTTTTACGAATTCAGAAAAATCTTGGCGTACACGTTTTAGATATGTCCATGCCAAATCTTTTACCGGTTCGTCTATCCATAATTTGAAATTTTTATTGAACCATGAGCCGGATGCTATTTTATTTAATACTTTATGTTCCTTTGTATGTTCTAAATAGTCACTAATCAAAACAGTTTCTAATGTTTCGTCTTCTGTAATTAGTGTATAAAGAGTTTTTAAAAAAGATGCGCCGTCTTCCAGATAATTTTCCCAACAATTTTCACCATCCAGTGCAATTGTTAAAAGGTGGTCTTTGTCAGGAGATGACAGAATCTTGCTTTGCATAACTTTTATTCTGTCGTATAAATCATTTGCGGTTGCAATAGGATTATGATGAGGATATTCAAAGCTGATTAGATTGTGTGCTGTAGAGTCTCTGAATATCATTTTTATGTCAGAATTTTTTGTCTTATACTGATAAGATTTCAAAAGGTGGTATGGCTCTTTTAGATAACCTTTAAAATCATGTACAAACTCAAAATTTATGGAGCTTGCTAAAATTCCTTCATCAGAAATTGACCATTCTACCCCAAGATTGCTAAGCATCTCAAGAGTTTTACCGTTAACGCATTGCTCGGATGGCCAAATACCTTTCGGGCGTTTTCCAAAAATTTCCTCTACTCTATCTAAAGCCATTTCTGTTTGCAGTCTTGCATCCAGTTCTGTTTTTAAATTAAGTATTTCGTCATCAGATGGTGCATTTTTTTTGATTGTTTTGTAATCCAAAAGTACCGGTAGTATGGGATGGTAATATGGACTTGTTGTAATTTCTATTTTATTTTTTGAAATTAATTTTTTTAATGTCGGGATAATCTTTTTTATTATATCTCTTTGTATATCAATGATTTCTATTCTATCTTCGAGTGTATAATTTTTCCCTTTTTTAATAAGTCTTTTTAGTTCTTGGTTTCCTGTTTTAAAGGATGGATCTATCCAGGCAAGATTGAATAATGCCATAATATCTGCATATTCCTGATTTGAAAATATGTCAGTGTTATTTGTTCCATTGACCTGAATAATTTGATATAATCTGTGATACTCATCATTAGGAAGAATCATTGTTTGATAATTTGAGTCAAAGAAATTATTTAAAATAAAAATTTTATCTTCTTTATTAAGTTTTTCCTCCGGGGTTATTGTTAGTCTGGAATGAATATCATGAGCATTATTTTCTGCATAATCTATAATTGCATCTAGCAAAGCTGGAACAAAGTTAAAATTTAGTTTTAATTTTTCAAATTTTTTTGCCCACAATGCCATATCTAAATAATCTTTAACCGCATGAAGTCTAACCCACGGCATCAGGTAATCTCCATTTAACGTTAACTGATATACCGGCTGATGCATATGCCAGTAAAATGCTATTGATAATTTTTTTGATTGACTCATCATATTTGTATAACCTTTTTACAAAATATTGTATCATTTAAAAAGATATAGAACAACCTTGTAACGATTTTTTCTTTTATATTGGTTGATATTAAGCTTAAGATTAAGCTTTTGTAAAGATTACGATTAAATTTTTCATGTTTTTGCTATACTATTAGTAGTTATTTTATTGGTTGGCTTTACCCTAAAGTGAACTTAATCTTTTGAAAAGCTGAAAGGATAAATAGAAAAATGAAGAAATTAATGACGTTTTTGACTTTACTGTTATGCAGCATGCAAAGTGCATGTGCTATGAATGTGGATGCATTTATGGACAAACACATTGCACCTATATCTGATGCCGTCGCCGATTTGATATTCTTTCCTATTTCCATATGTGGATCAAAAGTTCCTATAATTATTTTTTGGATTCTTATTGCCGGTTTGTTTTTCACTATATATTTTAAAGGTATAGCAATTTGGGGCTTTAAGCATGCTATTGATATAATCGCAAAGCCTGCTGAAAAATCTGAAAAAGGGGGAGAGTGTGGGGAGGTATCCTCATTTCAAGCTTTGGCAACTGCTCTTTCAGGTACTATAGGTATTGGTAGTATCGCCGGAGTTGCTATTTCTATTTCAATTGGAGGCCCAGGTGCAGCCTTTTGGATTTTTGTCGGGGCAATCCTTGGTATGTCAATCAAGTTTGTTGAAGCTACACTTGCTGTTAAATATAGAAGATTTAATTTAGACGGATCTGTCTCCGGTGGACCTATGCATTATATTGCGCATGGTTTAACAAGAAAAAATATGCGCTGGTTGGGACAACCTTTATCTGTGGTTTTTGCAATACTTTGTATTGGTGGCGGTATTACTGGTGGTAATATGATTCAAATTAACCAGACTGCTCATCAGATTGTTTTTATAACAGGTGGAGCTAATAGTTTTCTTCACGGATATGCCTGGGTGATTGGTCTGATTGCTGCTGTTCTTATCGGATTAGTTGTTGTCGGAGGTATTAAGAGTATTGCTAAGGTTACAACAATTTTAACACCTACAATGTGTTTATTATATATAGTTTCAGGTTTGATTGTAATTTTTGCTAATTTAAAAGGTATTCCTTCTGCTATCGCTACAATAGTTACGGAAGCATTTCATCCAACAGCTGTTGCTGGCGGGGTGTTTGGTACAATCATTATTGGATTGAGACGTTCTGTTCAATCTAATGAAGCAGGAACAGGAGCTGCAGCTATTGTTTATGCTACATCTCAAACAAAAGAGGCTGTTTCTCAAGGTTTTGTAGCTTTACTTGAAACTTTTTTAACAGGTGTATTATGTTTGTTTACTTCTTTTGCAATTGTTATTACCGGTTCTTATAAATCTGCAAGTGGAATTTCTGGTATTGAAATGGCTTCTAATGCTTTCCAATCAGTGATTTCGTTCTTCCCGATTATCCTGTCAATAATTGCTGTTATGTTCGCGATTTCAACATTGATTTCTTGGGCATATTACGGGCAGAAAGCGTGGACTTTCCTTCTTGGTGAAGGTAAAAAACGTGTTCTTACGTTTAACATATTATACTGTGTATTTATTGTAATTGGTTCAGCTATGAATGTTAAGTCAATTATTGATATTACAGATGCAATGATGATTGCAATGTGCGTGCCAAATATTATAGTTCTTTATATATTGGCTCCGGAAATCAAAAAGGATTTAGCTTCATATTGCAATAGGCATGGAGTTGGTAAATTTTTTATTGGTGCAAGAAATTTAGAGCCTGTTAAAATTCCAGTTCCGGTAGAAGAAGAATCAGATACCATGGAGGTTAAAAATTAATGTCAGATAAGATTATTGTTACTGTTTCCGGAGTAGATAGAATAGGTATTGTTGCTGAAGTCACTGCTATGATGGCAAAATATGATGTTAATATTGAGGATATAAAGCAAACGTTGATGCAAGGTCATTTTGTAATGTTTATGCTGTGTAATATTGAAAGTTCTAAATATCAGTTTAAAGAAATAAAAGAAGCTTTTAATGAACTCGGGAATAAGATGGGAATGGAAATTTGGGTTCAAAAGAAAGAGATTTTTGATAATATGCACAAGATTTAAGCTAAGAAAAAGACACATTTAAATGTGTCTTTTATAATATTTGAAACTTATAAACTTCTAAAAATGGAATTTTAAATATTTTTATTTAACCCTTGAAAAGACTTCTACATCAACATCATCAAATGTATTGGTGTTGAAATATGCACATGATGCAACCATTGCAGCATTATCAGTACAATATTTCATAGCTGGAGCGTTAACTTTGTATCCATCTTTTTCTAAATCAAATACTTTTTTACGAATTTCTGAATTGGCTGCAACTCCACCAGCTATAACTACCTGATTGTAACCTCTTTCCATTGTCGCTTTTTTTAATTTTTTTACAAGTGTTTTTGAAACATCTTCTTGAAAACTTGCGCAAATATCATTGACAACGGACTCTGGTAATTCTTGAGTTGCTTCGTTACAATATTCAGTTTTTAAATTTTTAACCAGACGAAGAACTGCAGTTTTTAATCCACTAAAACTGAAATTATATCCATCAACTTTTCCTTCAGGGAGTGAGTAGGCTTGTGGATTTCCTTCTCTTGCCAGCTTGTCCAGCCTTGGGCCTCCAGGATAAGGTAATCCTATTAATCTTGCAACTTTATCATAAGCTTCTCCAACTGCATCATCAATAGTTTCACCAAGTATGGTTTGTTTTGAATATGATTCTACATCAATTATTTGTGTGTGTCCGCCGCTTACTAAGAGTGCCATAAACGGAGGTTTAATATCTGTATCTATATAATTGGCGCAAAGATGTGCATTTAAATGGTTAACACCAATAAACGGCTTGTCATGAACAAGAGCTAATGTTTTTGCCGCATTAAGTCCAACCAGCAGGCAGCCAACAAGTCCTGGTCCCACGGTTCCTGCAAATGCGCTAATTTGTTCAGGTTTCAGTTCAGATTGTTCAAAGGCTTCCTGAACTACAATATTTATGGCATCTAAATGTTCTCTTGCTGCTATTTCCGGTATGACACCGCCAAATTTTTCGTGTGTCTTTATTTGGGAAGCGACAATATTTGCAACAACTTCTCTTCCGTTTTTCACAATTGCACATGCAGTTTCATCGCAGCTTGATTCAATTGCCATAATATAATTGTCATAACCGCTGTCTGGTCCTATTTTTATACTTTTTTCGCTAAATAAACTTTTCTTTTCCATAATTTTATATTACTACAAATTTGAAAATTTTACTAATTTTTAGAAATGTTTATTTTGTACTTTTCAATATATATCTTGCTGCGGCTGATGCAGGTTCTACTATTTGGTCGTGAAATCTTATCGGGTATATATCTGTCATGTGTTGTGCGTCATTTTTTACTATACAATCATTTTTTTTGAGTGAATTGGAACCTGATGAGCAGCTTACTTCTTTGTTTGGTAATGTTGGTCCATTTACATCAATGAATCCGAGGCATTGATCAAGTGTAGTAGCGCCATTATAGTCGGGAGTATAATCTTTCATTGTTTCGCCAATACTTAAAGCGCAGTTTGTAGATAGTCCTTTGTGTATAGCTATAATTGTTCCATCGTTTAGCATATAAGCTCTAAAATTTGCGATATTAAACGAACCATTTGAGCTTAAGTATGGACCGTAATTTGCATTATAATTTCCAAAGGCAGATTTTATATTCATTTTTATGTCGGTAACATTATCGTAGTATGTTGCTCCTGTTAGAGTTCCGTTTATAAGTGCGCATATGCTGCGAATATTATCCGGATGATCTTTTTGGGGATTTTGGCTGCATTTTGCATCTATTCCCGCATAATCAAAATCATATTGAGCGTTCGACATTTTTGCAGCTTGAGATAATGTAGAAACCGCTTTTTTA
>CAJMAX010000033.1 GCA_905211505.1 uncultured bacterium
ATTTCAATGCACTTTGTTCTGTTGATGTAATAAACAAAACCTTTTTCTTTGAATAAGTTTTAATTTTAGATAGAAGAAAAAGACGTAAAACAGATGTTAAACCGGTAACTGCAAAGGATTTACCTTCTTTAACTTTAAATCTAAAATCTTCATAACTTTGTGCAACATTATCCGTATTTATATTAAGCATATGAGACATTATAAACCAAAATCTACAAACAACAAACAATATTAAAATTTAAAGAGCCGATAGTATGTATATCGACTCTTTGAATTTTTATTTTATTGATTCGCTTTATGTTTTTTAAACAAAAAGAGTAATGGAATTAACACCAGACATAAAAGTCCAAATATTCTGAATGAATCCATAAATGCCCATAAATTAGATTGTTTCATTAATGTGCCATATTGTGAATACTGCGCCATATGTGTTGCTACAGAAATATGAGTATATTGAGACAATGCTGCAGCTGTAGATTGAACACGTTCAACAAATATAGGATTCAAATCACTTAACTTACCAACCATCATAAACTGATGCATTTGTGCAAATCTTGTTAGCATTGTTGCAACCAAAGAAGTACCAACGGCACTACCGATATTTTTTAACAAATTTTGAAGTCCGCTGGCATTTGTCATTTGATAATTAGCAATAGTTTCCATTGATAAATTGATAATAGGAACCATTGAAAGTCCCATACCAAGACCCATTATGTAATTTGGAATCATAATATTCATACTTGCGATTTGTAAATTCAAAAATCCAAATGCTAAACCTGCTGAACCCAAAAGAAGTAAACCAACGCAAACAAGTATTCTTTTATCAACCTTGTCCGCAATTAGAGCACATATAACCATTGCTGTCATACTTCCCAAACCTCTAGGCATCATAGAAAATCCACTCAAAAATGCAGTATATCCCATCATACTTTGCAAAAATTGAGGTAAAATTGCAAGAGATGCGTATAACACAGCTTGCATAACAACCTGAATAAATGTTCCTATAATGAAATTTCTATCCTTAAATACGGATAAATCAACCAATGTATCTTTTCTAACAATTTGTGATACAAAGAAACAAATACCAGATAAACAAGAAGCTCCAAAAATCCAGCGAATCCAAGTTGCATTAAACCAATCTGCATTGTTTCCTTTATCGAAGAATACCTGAAGACATAATAACCAAATTGTTAAGAAGAAGAATCCTAAACCATCCATTTTTACGCCTTTTTGACGTTGAGAATATGGAGGATTAAATAACATTTTTTTAGACAATATTGCCGCTAAACAACCAAATGGTACGTTAATAAAGAAAATCCAAGGCCAAGACCAATTATCAGTAATCCATCCTCCTAAAACCGGTCCGACAATAGGTGCAATAATTACCCCCATTCCAAACACAGCCATTGCAGTTCCTCGTTTTTCTTTTGGAAAACTTTCCATCATTAAAGCCTGTGAAATCGGGACAATTCCTCCACCACCGGCACCTTGAAGAACTCTAAAAAATACCATTTCTCCTAGGTTTCTTGCCAAACCACAAAGCATTGATGCTATGGTAAATAATAAAATACTTATAATATAAAAAATTTTTCTCCCGAAAAATTTACTAAAAAAATCAACTGATGGAATAATAATACCACTGGCAATTAAATAACTTGTTAAAATCCACATACTCTCATCTCGAGTGGCAGAAAAGCTGCCCGCCATATGTGGTAAAGCTACGTTTGCAATCGTACCATCAAGTACATAGATAAAAACGGCTAACAATGTTGGTATCGCAGGAATCCAGGGATTCTTTGGAAGGTATTTTTCATCATCATCCAGTTGCGCAACATTTTCTTTTATTTCTTCTGACATTTTCCCCTCTTTATGCAACTTTTATAAAAGAATACCGGCTTTAAAGTGCCGATATTCTTTATTTATTCATATCTTCAATTATTTAACTTTTACTTTTGGAACAACTGACATTCCCGGAACAATGTTATATTTTTCGGTATCAATTTTTTCAGTGAATACGATTTTTACAGGTATTCTTTGAACAATTTTTACAAAAGAACCAACAGCATTTTCAGGAGGGAATAAACTTGATTTTGCACCTGATGCTCTTTGGATACTATCAATCTTTCCTTTGAAAACCTTATTTTGGTATGTATCAATTTTAATATCAACAGGCTGACCTGGTTTCATATCTCGTAACTGATTTTCTTTGAAGTTAGCAACAACCCAAACTTCTTCAGGAACAAGAGTAAATAATGGAGAACCTGCTGTTACCCACATACCTTCTTCCACTCTACGAGAAGATACAGTTCCTGATTGAGGAGCATAAACTTTTGTATAAGATAAATCTAAAGCAGCTTTATCTTTAGCAGCTTTTGCTGATCTTAAATTTGCATCTGCTACAGTTGTACCGTTTTTATCTGAGAACAATGCTTGTTTAGCCTGTGTTAAACCGGCTTTTGCATCATCATATTTTACCTGAGCAGCGTCAAGAGTTTGTTTTGAAACAGCACCTTGTTCATATAAATTTGTATATCTGTCTAAATCTTTTTTTGCTAAAGCTATTGCAGAATCTGCAGCAGCTAAATTTGCTTTTGCATTAGCTTGATCTAATTTTATTTTTTCATACATAGAATCAGCTTGTTCAAGTTTTATTTTATAATCATCAGCATCAATAACAGCAACTAAATCGCCGGCTTTAACATGCTGGTTATCAGTTACATAAACTTCTTGAATTTGACCGGAAACACGAGGTGAAACATTTACAGTTGTAGTTTCAACATATGCATCATCTGTTGATTGATATTTCATTTCGTTCGCTATATAAATACTACTCAAAACAGCAGCTAGTATAACAACCACAGCAACTATGGTACGTTTTACACCTTTTGGTTTTTCCGGTTGAGTTTCTTTTTCTTCTTTTATTTCTTGTTCTTGAATTTTTTCTTCCATATTATAACCTCTTATATATTCATTTCTACTTCTTTTTCTAAACATTCACGGAATTTTATTACAGATTTCATTAAATTATTTTTATCTTCTTCTGAAAATACTTTCGGAACTTTATCTATATAGTCCTTTAATATTTTGGAAACTTTTACAGTAACATCCTTTCCTTCTTTTGTAAGTTCCATTTTACGAACTAAGCGGTTGTTTTTTGTATCAACAAATCTTTGTATATAACCTTTCTCCTCTAAAGAATTCAAGATTCTACCGGTATTGGCTCTATCTTTCAATATTAACTTCGCCAAGTCTCTTTGACAAATACCATCATTTGTTAATATTGTATCAAGAGTTATAAATTCATCAAGTGTTACCGGCAAACCCAAATTATGAAATATCTGCATACCAAGATATCTGCAATATTTTGCCGTCTGTTCCAACTGGTAATATATAGAATCTGTATAGTGCTCGCATTCAATCATGTGTTATAATTTTAATTATTCTATTTATTGTAAAAATAATGTGTTGCATTTGCAACAATATTATGTTATCATACTGATATAGAAAAAGCAAGTATATTTTTTAGAGGATTTAAAACATTGAAAAAGAGAATTATAACACTATTATTAGCAAGTTTTATTTTTACAAATATAGCACCAGTGTCATGTTTTGCTCTTGGTAAGGATTCAAACAAAGAGCCAAAAAAAGTTTCTATATCAAAAACTCACAAACAAAGACAAAAAAGCGATGAATTCAAATATGAATATATTAACTATAATTGGTGGAGCAATTTTAACGATGAGATTTTAAGCAGCTACATTGATCGTGCAATAAAAAATAATTATGACTTAAAAATGGCTACAATAGCTGTTGATGAATATTATCAAGCTGTTAAAATTCAATTTGCAAGTGAATTACCAACTGCAGGTGCAGGATTTGGTCCGGGGTATGCTAAAATGCCGGGTATGTCTGATGCAGATTGGGGTTTTGCAATGCCGGCTTTTGTTAATTATGAACTTGATTTATTCTTAAAAAATCATGATAAAACAAAAGCTTCAAAAAAAGAATATGAAGCATCTTTGCAAGATGAAAGGGCAACATATATTGCAATAGCTTCTGCTGTTGGGACAACATATTTTAATATTGTTAAATTAGATAAAATGATTTCTTTACAAGAAGAAATTGTAAAAGATAGAAAATTAATATATGATTTAATGCTTGCAAGAAACAAAGAAGGTTTAACTTCAACAGCCGATACTGTAAAAGCTAATAAAGCGTATATTGCAGGAAATACTGATTTAACAGAATACAAAAAACAAAGAACAAAATTATTAAATCAATTATGTGTTTTAATTGGTGAAAATCCTAACAATGCGGAAAAAATCACCAGAACAAACTTTGATAATCTTAAATTTTCAGGAATCATACCGGCAGAAATTTCATCCGAGGTGATTTCACAAAGACCGGATTATATAAAAGCTGAAAAAATGATTCAAAAAGCCGGATTAGATGTACGGGTTGCAAGAAAAGAATTTTTGCCATCGATAAATTTAACAGGTCTTGCATTCTTTTTAGCCGGTGATATCGGTAGTTTATGGACTACAAAAAATGCTCTTGCTGCGCTTGGCGGAGGTTTGAATCTTCCTATATTTACAGGAGGTAGAAGAATCGCAAACCTAAGAATAAAAAAAGATGAATATGAAAGAATTCTAAATAATTACTATAAAACCAATCTGACTGCTATTCAAGAAGTTAATGATGCTCTTGTATCAATAAAACTTGACCAGAAAAAATATGAAGATACAAAAACTCAAGCCAAACTTGAAAGAGAAGACTTCGGATACAGTACGCATAAGTATAATCAAGGAACAATTTCAAAACTTGATCTAGTTCAAGTAAGAGAAAATGTATTATTTACAGATAAACAGGTTGTAAATGATAAAATTAACTGCCTTGTAGATTACATTGGTCTTTACAAAGCAGTAGGGACACAGTTGTAAAAACCGAATCAAATAAAATCTTAATCATATTTTTACTTACTAAAAAACCGGTACATCGTACCGGCTTTATTTTATAAGTATAAACTTATCAATTAAGCTTTAATTTCTTTTGGATGGGCAACTATATCACGAGTTTTGGAAGCAAAATAACCGGCTAAGCCTGTTAATAAAGTTCCAGAAGCATTAAAACTTAAAAAAATATTGCTTATTTTTACTTTTAGATTTTACAAATTTTTACAAAATAAAATGGTGGGTATTCCCACCATTTTATAATTTTTTCATTATTAAGGTTAAATTATTATTTTATTTCTACTATCCAACCTTCAGGAGCTTCAATTCTACCATATTGAATACCTGTCAACGTTTCGTATAGTTTTTTAGAAACAGGTCCCATTTCGTTCATGCCTGAAGGGAAGCAGATTTCTTTACCATGATCAACAATTTTACCGACAGGAGAAATGACAGCAGCAGTTCCGCATAATCCGCATTCTGCAAAATCTTTCAACTCAGATAAATATATTTCTCTTTCTTCTGTTTCAAGACCAAGGTATTCTTTTGCAACATACATCAATGATCTTCTTGTAATTGATGGTAAAATACTGCTTGATTTTGGAGTAATTACTTTATTATCTTTTGTAACAAAGAAGAAATTAGCTCCGCCAGTTTCTTCAACCTTTGTACGGGTCAAAGCATCAGGATATAAGTTTTCATCATAACCCTGTTTATGAGCCTCAACAATTGCATGCAGGCTCATTGCGTAGTTTAAACCTGCTTTAACATGTCCTGTTCCATTTGGAGCCGCGCGGTCAAAGTCACTTACTGTTAAGGTAATAGGTTTAGCACCACCTTTAAAATATGGACCAACCGGAGATGCAAAAATTCTAAATTGATATTCATCAGATGGTTTAACACCCATAACAGGAGCTGAACCGAACATAAATGGTCTTAGATATAATGTTGCACCTGTTTCGTATGGAGGAACGTATTTTAAGTTTGCTTTAACTACTTCTTTTACCGCTTCCACAAATCTTTCTTCCGGAAAAACAGGCATCTCAAGTCTTTTTGCAGTATCGGCCATTCTTTTTGCGTTTAGGTCAGGTCTAAAAACAACGACTTTTCCGTCTACAGTTCTGTATGCTTTCATCCCCTCAAAACAGGTTTGAGCGTATTGCAAAACTCCTGCACTCTCATTCAGTACAATATTTGCATCTTCTGTAATACTTCCAGCATCCCATTTGCCATCTTTGTAATTTGAAACGTATCTTTTTTCAGTTTTGTGATAACCAAATCCTATATTTGACCAATCAATATTTTTTTCTTCCATAAGTGCCACCATAACAAATTCCTTTCCTAGGGCTCTAAATATGTTATACTCGCCATTCTTATCTAATTTGAACAGGCATAATCAAACAAATGAAATCTTCTTCACTGTTTGGTTTTAAAACGGTAGCAGATAAACTTGCATTTAATCCGATTATAACCTCTTCGCTTTCGATGATTCTCAAAGCATCAAGAACAAATTTATAATTAAACGCAATCAACAATTCTTCTGCTGTATATTGAATATCTATTTTATCTTCAGATTTACCAGCATCAGGAGTATCTGCAGATAATGTCAGTTCGTTATCTGCAAAAAGCATTTTGACAATACTTGTTTTGTCGTTAACCATAACAGAAACTCTTTCCAGAGCTGCTATTAATTGAGATACTTTTACGACAGCCTGTTTTGGGCTTTCTGCCGGAATAAGCTGATTATACTTAGGGAATTGACCTTCCAAAAGTCTTGAAATAGTCAATGTTTTTTCTGTTTTCAAAATAATTGTAGATTTATCTTTACAAATTTTTATACTTTCTTCATCAATAAAGGAACTCATTTTTAAAAATTCATTTAATGTTCTTGAAGGAATAATCAATTGAGTTTGTTCAGTAATGCCGCTGGTTAATTTTTCACGAACTCTTGCAAGTCTGTTTCCGTCAGTTGAAGCAATTTCAAGAATTCCGTTAGAAAAATCACAAACTATTCCTGATAACAAGTTGCTTACTTCATAGCTTGCAGCGGCAAAACCTGCTTGTTTGATAGCTTTTAAAAACGGTTTTAATTCAACATCAAAACACTGAGTTTCATCCATATTATAATTAGAAACTTCCGGAGGGAATTCTTGTGCTGAAATTCCGATAATATCAAATTTAGATTTCTGGCAGGTAATACTTACATTAGTACCATCTTCTTCTGTTTCAAAAGTCACAAGGTCATTGCCAAGTTTAGAAACAATTTCATTTAACTTCTTAGCAGGAAGAGTGATTTTACCCGGTATTTCTACCTGAGCATCAACCGTTGTAATAACAGTTAAAACCAAATCTGTAGCTGTTAAACGGATTGAATTATTTTCCAGAGTTTCAATCAAAATATTATACAAAACAGGCTGAACAGCTTTTTGAGAGGTCGCTCTTTCAACAATTTTAATCCCGTTAAATAAATCTTCTTTTCTAATTATGAATTTCATACCCAATCCTACTCCTTTAATCAATACTTTTTAACAAGTATAAAATAAATAAAGCTAAAAATAAAATAGTGGTACTATTAATAAGACATAATCCGTAACAAATACTATAACTTTGCTACCAGTAAAAACCTAAAGTAGGAAATATTGTTATACTAACGTTTTTGTCTAGGTCTCTTATGTGTAGAAACTATAAATAAAAGGTCAGTCTAGATAGACTGACCTTGAATATGTGAGTATTTTTTATTTATATTAAGCGAATAATTCAGCAAATGGAGAGTTTTTATCTTGAAGATGTGATGCTACTGTTGCATATTCAACACCATCAGATGCGTAATTTGTTCCTTGGGCAACTCTAGCTGCGTCTGTATTTGTATATTTTAATGCAAATAATTTTGCATCAAAATTTCCACCCAATGAATTGATATTATCAAATGTGTAGCCAGATACTAATTTACCTTTTTCAATATCTTTTGCAGAAGCTAAGCCCTGCGCTTCAGGTGAATTTACCTTTACTTTATTTGATAGGTTATCAATTGTAGAAGATAAATCTGTTCTTTGAATTGTGTTTGTTGTTTTAAAATCAATTGGTTTGTTAGCTCCAACGTTAGTTGTTTTATTTGTAGAAGCTGTTTGTTTTGCCTGCTGTATACCGTTTAAGTATCTAAAAGCATCATTTCCGTTAATTCCGTTTACCATTGTCGAATCTCCTTTATACTCACATACTCTTAATAAGTATTTTAACAATCATCCTTATATTTGATTTTCCATCTTGTATATATATAAAGTATTTCTCTTTTAAATAATTGCTTAATCAATTTGTTTTGTTACAATATCTTAATATTTGTTCAAAATCTGCTATTTAACCTAGGTTAAGTGTCTCTTTTTTATAAAATACCACCTGAAAGGTTTTATTATTCTTTTATTTATTAAAATTATACCCTAATGGCTAATAGCAATATGGGTAGGTAATGATAATATAAAATAAGACGAAAGGATATATATCGTGATTTATTCTAATGTAGATGGAATTAAGATTAAGAAAAATTTAACAGATAGAGAATTGGAAGTTTTACAATATGTCGTTGCGGGAAAAACAAATAAAGAGATTGCTCAAATTTTGACAATAACACATCATACAGTAAAAGCTCATGTTGCTTCAATAATTAGAAAAATCGGTGTAAAAAATAGATTAGATGCGGCATTACTTGCAGTTACAAAAGGTATTGTTAATCCTCGTCAAGGCTAAGAACTGCCATAAATGCTTCTTGTGGAACTTCAACACTTCCTACAGATTTCATGCGTTTTTTACCTTTTTTCTGTTTTTCAAGAAGTTTACGCTTACGAGAAATGTCACCACCATAACATTTTGCAAGTACGTTTTTGCGCATTGCTTTTATGTTAGTTCTGGCTATTACTCTGCCGCCGACAGCAGCCTGAATTGGAACTTCAAACAATTGACGCGGTATTATATCTTTCAATTTAGCGGTTAATTTTTGTCCGACGTAAAAAGCACTGTCTTCATGACAGATGACAGATAACGCATCAACAACTTCTCCTGCAAGCATTATGTCTAATTTTACCAGTTTTGAACGTTTGTATTCACTAAATTCATAATCTAAACTTGCGTAACCTTTGGTTCTGGATTTAAGCTGGTCATAAAAATCAGTAATAACTTCGCTTAAAGGTATTTCATAAGTTAAATCGACGCGGACTTTATCTAAATATGTCATATTTTTGAATATACCGCGTTTAGACTGAGATAAATCCATGAGTGTTCCGACAAATTCATTTGGAGTGATTACCTGAACTTTAACATACGGTTCTTCTATATAATCTCTATATTGAGCAGCAGGCAAATTCGATGGATTGTCGATTTCAACCATTTCTCCATTGGTTTTGTAAACCCTGTAAACAACAGATGGAGCGGTTGTTACCAGAGTTAAATTATATTCTCTTTCAAGTCTTTCCTGTGCAATTTCCATGTGGAGCATACCAAGAAATCCGCATCTAAAACCGAACCCTAAAGCACTTGAGGTTTCAGGTTCAAAAGTGATACTACTGTCATTAAGCTTTAATTTTTCAAGAGCTTCTTTTAAATCTCCATAATCTTCGTTATCTACAGGATACATACCTGAAAATACCATAGGAAGGGCTTCTTTATACCCTGGCAAAGCTTCCTGCGCAGGATTTTCAACGTTAGTGATAGTATCACCGACAAATCTTGTAAGTTCTTTAATTGAACCTGCAAAATAACCAACATCGCCACAGGTTAATTTTTTTACCGGCATACGTGCTGGTGTTTGATAACCAAGTTCAACAACTTCGCATTCTTTATTGCTGGACATAAAACGAACTTTGTCACCAACAGAGATACTGCCGTCAACAACTTTGAAATAACAGACTGTTCCTAAATATTGGTCATACACACTATCAAAAACAAGTGCTCTTAATGGTTTTTCAGAATTATCAACAGGAGCCGGAACATAGTTTACTACAGCTTCCAGTACATCTTCAATTCCGATACCGGTCTTGGCACTGACAGGGATTGCCATTGAAGCATCAATACCTAAAATTTCTTCAATTTCCTGTTTTACTCTTTCAACATCAGCAGACGGAAGGTCAATTTTATTTATGACAGGGATAATTTCCAGATTTTGTTCGATTGCAAGGTAAACATTTGCAAGTGTTTGCGCTTCTACACCTTGAGTTGCGTCAACAATCAGTAATGCTCCTTCACATGCGGCTAAAGAGCGTGATACTTCGTAAGAAAAATCAACGTGACCGGGCGTGTCAATTAAATTAAGTTCATAAGTTTTTCCATCATGAGCATTATATGTCATACGGGCTGCATTCAATTTAATGGTGATGCCACGTTCTCGTTCAATATCCATTGAATCAAGTAGTTGCTCCTGCATATCGCGCTGAGCTACAGTTCCTGTTTTTTCCAGCAATCTGTCAGCTAATGTGGATTTTCCATGGTCAATGTGGGCAATGATACAAAAATTTCTTACATTATCTCTTATTTTCATAGTTTTGATTATATATGAAAAAAAAATCTTGTAAAATACTTTTGTGCGTAAATTTTACATAAAAAAACCGACTTTAAATTGTCGGTTTTAATGTTTGTAATCCAATTTACATAAGACCTAAGACTTTTCTGTACCAGGAAAAAGATTCCAATTCTGTACCATTAAAAGTTGTCTTTGTGCATTGGCTCTTTAAATAGTTTTCAAATTCATCAGTAAATTTAGGTTTTACCTTTTTAACATCTTTGTCAGAAACCACTGTTGTCATAAAACTACTCCTTTTACACATTTTAAGTTAGTAAACTTTTGTCACTATATTATACCATTAATGTAGTTGTTTTACTAGTGTCAAATGTGTGGACTGTCGAATTTTGCTATTATTGTAGTGTTTTAATTGTAAAATTTTATGAAGATATTTTGTTTTTATAAAAATTTAATTTTTAGATAAAATTTTATTCTATTTTTAGAATTATTTATGCTAAAATTTTAATATGATTTATATAGGTGAAAATATTCATATTATTTCAAAACAGGTGCGTGAGGCTCTTGAAAATAAAGACGAAATTTTTGTTAAAAATTTGGTAAAATTTCAAGAAAATATGGACTGCATTGATTTGAATTTCGGGCCGGCGAGAGGGAAACTTGACAACATATTTGAATGGCTTTGTCCTTTAGCTGGTGATAAAAATATATCTTTTGATTCTACAAATATTGATGCTGTTGAGCAGGGGTTAAGTCTTGTTAAAAATACTGAAAATTGTTTTATTAATAGTACATCCAGAGATTTTGAAAAATTGAATAGACTGGTAGATTTGGCTTTAGAATATAACTGTAATCTGATTGCTCTTGCAATGTCTAAGGAAACAGGGATTCCAAAAACTGCAGATGGCAGATTGGAGCTTGTGTTTGATATATATGAAAAATGTATGGAAAAAGGTCTTGATAGTTCAAAATTATTTTTTGATCCGTTAGTTTTACCTGTTAGTGTTGAGCAGTCTCAAGCTTTAGAAGCATTAAGTACATTACAAATGGTTAAAGAGAGTTTTGAGCCAAGGGTAAAGACTATTATTGGTTTGTCAAATATTTCTAATGGTCTTCCAAAATCCATCAAACCTTTAATGAATCGTGTTTTTGGAGTATTGGCCTTTGGTGCAGGTCTTGATGCTGTTATTATGGATGCAGGTGACTTAGAGCTTGTTAGAATATTTAAAATGCTTGAGTCTGAAACTCCTGATATGCCAGAAGATGAATTGTATTTAAATCTTTCCAATATGGTAAAAACCTTTGAAGATTTAAGTTGTATAAAATTTGACAAAAATTCAATTAAAGAGCAGAATATATTTAAAACAGCAGAGATTTTACTGAATAAAAAAATCTACTCGGACAGCTTTACACAGATATAGATTTTATGGTAAACTACATGTAATTAAATTGAGGAGCAGAACAATTAGAAAGCAATTATTAACAACTATCTTAGTATCCGCACTGGCATTTAACATTATGCCTGTATGTGCTCAAATGACTCCTGAAGCAAGTGCTTTATATCAGGAAGCTTGTAGTGCTGAACATCAGCAGGATTTAAAAGGTGCAATTGCTAAACTTGAACAGGCTATTGCTATTTCATCTGATGAAGCTATGCTGTATACAAAACTGGCAGGAATTTATTCAGAAATAGATAATTATGACAAGGCTCTTGAGGCTTATAACAAAGTCATAAAACTAAAACCTGATGATGCTTTTGTATATATTAGCATCGGCAGTATTTATGAAAATCAAGGTAAATATCAAGAAGCTCTCACAGCTTATAATAAAGCGCTGGATA
>CAJMAX010000034.1 GCA_905211505.1 uncultured bacterium
TAATCGTCTCTCTTTATTATTTAAACGGAATTAAAATTTTCTCTTGTTCTCTTAATATCTCTCGTGTTTATCTAATGTTTACATATATATAAAGTATATATAAAATATCTATTTTCACTCTTTTGATTTTTTGTTACATTTATTTACAAAAAGAAGAGAGGATTGTCACCTCTCTTTTTACTATCATTTTAGGAAACTTATTTCAATGCAAAAGTCATATCTGCTTCTACACAAACTTTCCCATCTACTTTACCCACACCGTGAGCCTTGCAGATTGGGCCTTTAACTTTTGTAAGTTCAACTTCCATATCAAATCTATCGCCAGGTCTTACGATATTTTTGAATCTCACACCATCTACACCTGCATATAATGTTAATTTACCAGCAAATTCAGGCATTGTCATCAAGATTGGAGCTGAACACTGAGCCATCGCTTCAAGCTGTAATACTCCCGGCATAATAGGATTTCCAGGGAAGTGTCCTTGGAAAAATGCTTCATTCATAGTTAAATTTTTATACCCTTTAGCATATTTTCCTGATACGCATTCCGTAATTCTATCTACAAGTAGAAACGGATATCTGTGCGGTATCATTTCCATAATTTGCAGAGTATCAAAACTTAAAACTTCTTTTGTTTCTTCTGACATTTTTATCTCCTTATATTTCTATCAATTTATCTTTTAACATTTTTGCTACTTTTACATGAACAGCATGTCCGGCTTCTTTTGCAAGAATCTGGCAGCGCATATTCAAAGGATTAACTCCTGTCAAATATAAATCGCCAACCAAATCCAGGATTTTATGTTTGATTTGCTCATTTTCAGAACGCAATTCAGTAGTATAACCGCCATCATCTGTAAATCCTACAGTATTTTCTTCAGTTACGCCTTGTGCGAATCCTAACATTTGATATTTTTTCAAATCTCTATAAAAACCAAATGTTCTAGCTTCTATAATTTCATCCTTATTCTTTGGATTATAATTCACAAATCTTCTTGTACAATCCGGATGGTCATAATTTACTGCATAAGAAATAAATAAGCTATCACTTGGCAAAATTACAAGACTAGTTTTACCATTTAAATAGTAAACCGGTTCTGAAACCGTATAATATTTTTCTTTTGAGAAAAATGATTTATCTGTACCTACAGATTTTATAGCTTCAACCCAGCCTTTTGAACTACCATCAAGAATAGGAACTTCTTCTTCTGTCATACAAATATCTACAGAATCTACATGACAAAATGCTAAAGCTGCAGATAAATGTTCAGTAAGCATTGCTCTTGCTTTTTTAGTTCCCATAACAACACAGTGATCAGTAGATATTACATTATCCACACTCGCAGTAAATGAATCTTTGTCTTTTACAAAATATCTTATCTGACCTGAATTAGACGGGAACAATGTAACTTCGCACGGTTTATTTTTCATTAAACCGTTACCTGATATTTTTATTTCTTTTTTTAACGTAACCATTCTAATGCCTATTCAACCTCTTGATGTGCTTCTTCGAATGATTTTAAAATCGGTTCAAATTTTCTAAATTTCGCAAATATTTCCTGTGCATCTTTCATAGTTTTCAATTGCTTAATAAAATCTTTTCTAGGAACAGCAGGAATACCTACAATAATTGATTTTGCAGGGAATGATTTTGTTACTCCAGCTTTTGCAGTAATAATAGTATCAGAACCAATTTCAATATGATCAGCCAAACCTGCTTGACCGGCTATTACAACTCTATCGCCAATCACACAGCTACCAGCAATACCGACTTGAGATACGATTAAACAACCTTTTCCGATACGGCAGTTATGACCAATCATAACAAGGTCATCTATTTTTGTATTATCACCAATTACTGTATTTTCAATTGTACCCCTGTCAATAGCAGTATTTGCACCAATTTCAACATTATTGCCAATTACAACAGAACCAATTGAAGGAATTTTGAAAATAACTTGCTCTACATCCCCTTCTTTAATTTCTCCTTCTTTTCTTGCATTTTCAATATTATTAGGATTTTCAGTTACAAAACTAAATCCATCTGCACCTAGAGAAACACCGTGTTGTAAAATTACATCATTACCGATTTGAACTCTATCCCCAATATTTACACCAGGGTGGAAGAAACAATTATTACCAATTTTTACATTACTTCCAACGTATGAATTAGCTAAAATCTTTGTATTATCCCCGATAACAGCATTTGGAGAAACCACTACATTTGGTCCAATACAAACATTTTGACCTAATTTTGCTGAAGGATCAACAACTGCTGATGGGTGAATATCCTTATTCACTACAGGAGGAACATAGAATAAATTCAATAATTTCATCATAGCAAGTCTTGGTCTTTCAACCTCAATAGTAGTGAAACCATCAATTTGTACACCTAGTGGAACTAATGCAGCTTTTGCTTTAGATTTAGCTAGATTCGCAATTTCTTCTTCTCCTAGTGCTAACGCTAAAGTATTTTCATCACACAACAAAGGTGGTGCAATTTGTGTAATACTTGGGCTTGCCACTTTTGTTAGCATACCGCCTACAATTTGTGTAATTTCATCTACTGTAAATGATCTCATTTTTATCTCCTTATAATAAATATTTTCTAAGAATTTTTCATTTTATTAATTGTATTCGTTGTAGATTTACCTTCTACAAATTTTATAAATTCAACTCTTATATTATTTTTCTTCATAACATCCGCTTCCGGCAATGTTTCCATAGTATAGTCTGCCCCTTTTGTATAAACATCAGGCTTGATTTCGTCTAACAAATCTCGCGGACTATCTTCATCAAAGAAAACAACATAATCAACACAAGCTAACGCGCACAAAACTTCTGCTCTATCCTGTTCATTGTTAATTGGCCTTGTGGGGCCTTTTATACTTCTAACAGAGTTATCTGAATTCAAAAGTACAATTGAATAATCTGCAAATGACTTTGTTTTTTGCAAATATCTTACATGTCCAACATGCAAAATATCAAAACATCCATTCGTAGCAACAACAGTTTTTCCACTCTGATGCAATTTCTGTATAAAATCAGCTACATTTTCTCTGCTAAGAAGTTGTCCCATAAATATACCCTCTAACTATTTGATTATACATAAAAAGAGCCAAAAAATCCCCAAATTTAACAAAAAGTAATAAAAAGCACGATTCTCAAAAAGAATCGCACATCTTATTATTCTAAATAACAATACTACACATCCATAGAAAATTTACGTTCAGTTGATACTTTTGTTTCCGGATTTACAAAACCTTTCAATGATTTAGGAATTTTCCTAAATACACGAGCCGTACGCTGATTATCTATGTTCGCAAGGCTTAATCTTTCTTTTACCAGAGTTGCTGCCATTTGACTAGTAGGCTTATTAAACTTTTGCTCTGTACACCCCGTAGCCCAAGGAGTAATTATCAATTTTGAAATATCCAATTTTACTGAACCTCTTGAAATCAAAAAATAAAACCTATTAGTAAAGTTCCATTTCAATAACTTTTTTACATAACCTTACAGTATTTAAAGCAGCACCAATCCTAATATTATCAGCAACGCACCATAATGAAATACCATTATCAAAAGCTAAATTTTTTCTAATTCTGCCCACAAAAACAGGGTCCACACCAGAAGCATCCCGGGTTGTAGGATATTCAAAATTTTCAGGATTATCAAGAACTTCAATACCAAATGAATTTTTCATAATTTCACGAACTTCATCCGGAGTAACAGTTTTTTCAAATTCAATATCAACAGCTTCTGAATGCCCATTATATACAGGAACCCGAGCTGCAGTACATGAAATTGGCAAGTCTGCAGGAAGATGAAGAATTTTCTTTGTCTCATTTGCGACTTTCATTTCTTCTTTTGTATAACCATTATCACAGAACACATCAATTTGAGGAATTACATTAAATGAAATCGGTTTTTTAAACGCCTCATTATTAAAATCTTTTCCCTCAAGAGTTGCTTTGGTATTTTCGGTTAATTCATTAATTGCTTTTAAACCTGCACCAGAAACAGCTTGATATGTTGAAACAAGTAATCTTTTAATTCCAAATTTTTCATGCAAAGGTTTTAAAACAAGCATTAATTGAGAAGTAGAACAATTTGGATTTGCAATAATTCCTTTATGTTTTCTCAAATCTTCATCATTCACATAAGCAATAACTAAAGGAACATCTTCATCCATCCTAAAAGCTGAAGAATTGTCAATTAATACTCCACCACGTTTCACAATTTCAGGTGCAAATTTTTGAGAAGTAGAACCACCGGCAGAAGCCAATACAATATTAACACCGTCAAAACTTTCAGGGGTAGCTTCTTCCACTATGTATTCATTACCTTGAAATTGTATTTTTGTTCCTGCACTTTTTGCACTTGATAAAAATTTAATTGAACCAAAATCAACTTTCAATTCATCTATAATCTTTGTAATTTCTCTTCCTACAACACCTGTAGCACCTAAAATTGCAATATTTGCCTTTTGTTTCATGTTCAATAACTTCCTTTTTTATGTGTACAAATCAATGATACTACAATAATAACATCATTACAGTAATAAGTACTCAAAATTAAAATATCTTAATTATTATAAAAACTGATTACCTAATCTACTCCATTATGTTTTCCAAACCGTAGATAAAATCTTTATTATTATGGACATGTTTAATTGCCATTAAAACACCAGGCATATAACATTTTCTATCAGTTGAGTCATGACGGATTGACAGAGTCTGCCCGAAAGAACCAAATAAAACTTCTTGAGAAGCCATATAACCAGGCATTCTAACAGAATGAATTTGAATATCAGAATATGATGTCCCGCCCCTGGAACCTTCAATAGTTTCGGCTTCTACACAATTTCCACATTTAAAAGACTGCTTTGCTTCTGACATCATCAATGCCGTTTTAATCGCTGTACCTGATGGAGCGTCTTTTTTCTGGTTATGATGATATTCAATAATCTCAGCATTATCAAAATATTTTGCAGCCATTTTTGCAAATTGCATCATTAATACTGCACCAGTTGAAAAGTTAGGAGCAATAATGCAACCTGATTTATATTCTGAAGAAAGTTTTTGCAAATACGCAATTTCTTCATCTTTCAAACCTGTTGTTCCTATGACAATATTAATACCATTTTTCAAACAGTATTTCGCATTCTCATATATTGAAGCAGGCTGCGTAAAATCAACAAGAACATCTATTTCGCAATAACTTTTTGCTTCCTCAATTGTTTTATATCCATCTCCTTTTATATCAATTTTGGCAACAAGAGACATTAGAGAATCAGATTCTACAGCTTCACACACAGTTTTTCCCATTTTGCCATTAGCACCGCAAACAGCTACTTTTATCATAAATTTTCTCCTTTATCGTTTGGTTATAATAAATATTAGATTCTCCAAGTTCACATATTTTAGCCGGAATTGAAGAATCTAACATTTATAAGCTAATTAAAATTTTAGTTTAATAATCTCCAATTGATGAATCATCATCATCTTTCAGAGCTGACAAATCATCTTTACAATTTGCATCAAACTCTTCAGGCATCATATCATCATCTGGCCACACTGTATCACTATCATATCTTGCTGAAGCCAAATTTTCAGATGCAGATAAATCAGAACTTGTTAATACTGTTTCTGATAACACACAACCGGCCATATCACAGTCCGTAAAATTACAATATGTCATTTGTGCATAACTGCAATCTGCGCCTGTCAACAAACTTTCGGTAAAATCACATTCTATAACATGTGCTCTTGTAAAATCAACAGAAGTTAAATCTGCCCCTGTGAAATTCACTAATGCTAAACTACAATCTGCAAATGAACTTGAATTCAAATCAACATCTGAAAAATCTACTTCCCTCAATGTCATATTTGAAAAATCCACTTCGCTTAAATCAATATCATCTCTATCCCTTTTCCATTCATTAAATTTTTCGGGGTTACGTTCTAATAAAGATAATAATTCCTCTTTGGTATAGTCTAACATTCTTATCTCCTTAAATCTTAAATATATATCTATTATTCTACTAAATTCATTTGCATTGCAATCAACACAGCCTGGGTCCTATTAGCAACATTTAATTTTTTAAAAATACTGTTCATATGACTTTTTACAGTCACTTCACTCAATACAAGTTTTTGCGCAATGGATTTGTTGCTTTCTCCCTGCGTAACTAATAATAAAACATCTTTTTCCCTCTTAGTCAAGGAGTTAAAATTACTAACTTGATTAATTGTAACATTTTGAACAAAGTCAGCATTATTGGATGTTTTTTTGGTTCTTCTTAAAACCGCTTCAATCCTTGCCAGCAGATTTGGCAATATAAACGGTTTTACAATATAATCATCAGCTCCAATTTTCAATCCGGATACCATTTTTTGGTCTTCACCAACTGCAGTGACCATTATTACCGGCATATCTGCAGTTAGAGGATTTTTTCTTATTGCCTTCAAAGCATCCCAACCATTCATATTTGGCATCATTACATCAAGCAAAACAAGATCAAACTTCGGATTATTTTCTAAAAGTTTTAACGCTTGCACCCCGTCAGTAACACAGGTCAAATCATAACCATAAAAAGGAAGGACATCCTCTAAATATTTTGGATTATCATCAACTAATAAAATCTTAGTTAATTCAGGCATATACAACACCTTATTCTAGTTAAACTATCTGATATTTTAAAGCTTTTAATGCAGCTTGAAGTCTATCATCGACTTCTAATTTTTGCAAAATACTTGCTACATGCGCTTTTGTTGTATTAACACTGATAACAAGATGCTGCGCAATCTCCATATTGCTATATCCTTCGGTCATCAGTTTTAAAATTTGAGCTTCGCGAGCAGTCAAATCATAGTTTTTATAAGTAGTTTCACTTTCTTTTACTTTTGAATTTGTTGTTGCCTGTAAAACAATATGAGCAATACTTGGATCAAACCACGCAGCCCCGTCAGCTACTGATTGCACAACATTAACAAGTCTTTGCAAATTTATTTCTTTTGAACAATATGCATTTGCTCCTGCTTTTAAGCTGTTCAAAACTTCTTTTTCATCATTATGCGATGTTAAAATAATAATTTTAGCGTCTTTATTAATTGAGTGAATAGCTTTTGTTGCCTCAATACCATTCATATTAGGAAGACCAAGATCCATAATTACAATATCAACTGAATTATTCTTGAATATATCCAGAGCTTCTTCGGCTGAAGATGCTTCATGAATAACATCAATATAGTCAACATCTTCAAATGTAGTTTTTAGACCAAAACGTGTCAACTCATGGTCTTCTACAATTAATAAGTTCTTCTTCATATACTCAATTCCTCTTTTGCCAAATTGTAATCAGGATTCAGGTTCAAACTTTTTTTAAAATTCTTATGAGCTTCAGCTGTCAAACCTTTATTTTTAAGCACAAGTCCTAAATAATAATAATATCTAAAATCTTTTTCGTCAATATGCTTTACAACACCCAAAAAAGATAAAGCTCCATCATAATTTTCTTTATCAATCTCAATTCTTGCTAAATCAATCCATCCATCTCTAAATGCCGGATTTATCGCTATAGCTTTTTTCAAATAAGCAACTTCACGATCCTTTTCCAGTAGAGCCATTTGATAGTAAGCTTCATAGGCATTTGAACTTACTTTCAAAACTTTTGAATATATATCTTTTGCTTTTTTAAGATTATTTAGTTTCTGATAAGTTTGAGCAAGCTTTATATCAGAACTACATGACCTATCTTTGCCTGAAGCCTTTTTATAATAATTTGCAGCAAGCTTATAATCCTTATTTCTGAATGCTATATCACCTAACACCGTCAATGCCATAACATTGGAGTGGTCAATATCCACAGATTTTAAAGCATAATCTTGAGCTTTTTCAAACTCTTTCATATCTAAATAAACCTGCGCAGTTAATGCATAGACATCTTTATTTATATTCTTTTTACCTGAAATTGACGATTGCAAAACCCTAATAGCTTTATTTAATTCTCCTTCGTCATAATAATAATATGCAAGGTAATATTTCTTCCAGTAATCATTTTTTGCAGCTTTATACAAAATATACTGCTGCGAAGAGTGCAATTCTTTGTCAAAAATAACTGTGTTAATTACCTTTGAATCCAAATCACTTAAATACTTCAAACCATCCTGCGGCTTATCGGATTGAGCATAAATTTCTGCTCGAAGTCTTTTATAATTAATATTTTTTGGATTTTTTGAAATCGCTTCATCTATGGATTTTTGAGCCTGTTTAATATCTCCGTTTTTCAGACTTCCAAAAGCTACAAGATAATTTGCATAATCAGATTCCATCAATAATGTAGTCTGCTTTAACAATTCACCTGTCGCTTCCTGACTCTGATCATTATACATAATATTTGCATAAATTTCTGCCAGATAAATTTGATCTTTATGAGTCAAAGTATAATTCGGAAAATAAAAATTCTTTACATCTTCTTCCAACAAAGATGAAACCGAATTATCTGCAATCTTTGAAATCGCAAGTTCTGCCAGACTAAAAAATCCAATAGAAGCCATCTCTTTAGATAAACGCATATAGATATAATCATTTGGCATAACATTGTCTATTAGTATTTGAAAATCCCGATATGATGAACGAACATTGCTCTGCATAAATTTTTCCATCGCAATGGTATACTGATTCTTTATTGAATTTTTAGTTAATGACATTTTTTTTAAATCAAATGATGGTTGGTTTATTTCTTCTAAATAAGTAGACTGATTGTTTTCTAAAGGATTAATCAGCTCAATACCATTCATATCAAAACCAAAAGCAAAATTCATTCCTAAAGAGGCAAGAAGCAATGATACAGTAATACAATTTTTAACTTTCATTGTTTCCCCCTTTTCCATCAATATCTCCCAAGTAATATCCGTTAAACATTTCAACAGCTTTTTGTTGAACTTCATTTCTTGATTCAGCTGTAACAAAACGGTATATAGACATTAAATCATACTGTTTCAAAAATTCTTCATCCAGAGGTTCCATTTTGCCGTTAGATTCAGATAGGAAAACTTTAATAATTTTATTTGACGGAATTGATAAAAATGTATCCACAAGATTTTTATCAAAATGTGAACCTGCACCTTTTAATAATATATCAAGAACATTAGCAATAGGCATCTTGTCACGGTAATGCCTTTTTGACGTAATAGCATCAAATACATCTGCAACTGCCAAAATTCTACCTCCAAGGGTAATTTCTTCACCTTTCAGGTGTCTGTAATATCCCGTACCATCCCATTTTTCATGATGAGAACAGGCCATTTCTGTTATAATCCTAAAATCAGGAGACATGTAAATTTTGTTCAAAATATTGTGAGTAATCCTTACATGTTCTTGAATATGTTTATACTCTTCCTCTGTAAGCTTGCCTTCTTTCTGCAATACAGAATCTCTTATTCCAATTTTGCCTATATCATGCAAAATTGCAGCTTTTTCCAACAAACTTCTATCTTTAGCCTCCATACCAATAGCTTCGGCTAAAAGTGTTGAGTACATACGAACACGCGTAGAATGACCTGCGGTAATTTTATCCCTTGCATCAATTGAGGTTGCCAGTGTATCGATGAAACTTTCAAACAAAACTTTTTGTTCGTGATACATCTGCAACTGCTGGTCAAATAATTGTGCATTTTCAAGTGCAATACTTGCACTTCCGCCAATTGCAATTAACAAATCTTCGTCATTTTTAGTAAATACACCATCAATTTTATTTAAAACCTGAAATGCACCTATTATCTCTCTATTATTGTTCATAATAGGCATACACAAAATTGTTTTTGTCCGATAACCGGTTTTTATATCAACTTCAGGATTGAATCTTGGATCATCATAGGCTTCTACAATATTTAATGTTTCACCGGTTTTAACAACATAACCGGCAAGCCCTTTATCTGCAGGGAACCTTATTTCATGGCTTGCATCAACCCCTAAAGCAACTTTAGACCACAACTCATCAGTATCTTTATCCCATAAAAAAACCGTACATCTGTCTGCCTGAATTGCATTTTTTGTTTCTTCTGCTATAACCCTCAACAACTCATCAATATCAGTCAGCGCTGTAATTGAACGGCTTATTTTTACAAGAGAAACCAGAGGATCACTCTTTGTAGGAAGAGAATAATCCATCCCGTTTTGCAACTGCTTTATTCTTGTATTTATAGTCCCAGACAGAGAAAATTTATCTTCTTCAACAGAAAGCTTTAAAGCGTTATTATAATGAATGATTGCAACATCTTTATTATTCTCAGCAAAATTAATATTCCCAAGTATTAATTCATTTATTAACTGCGCAGAAATATTTGCAGAACGTGAAGCCATAAATGAGGCATCCTGAATTAACGCAAGACTACTTTCAAAATCAACTTTATGCTCTGAATAATTTAAAAAAGCCAAAAGACTCAAGCATATAGAAATACCTGCAGACAAATCCTTATTTTTAAATATTTCATATGATTTTTTTATCAAATTTTCAGCTTCAGGATATTTCTTTTCATCAATAAGACTTAACCCCTGATAAATCAAATTTTCAGCTTTTTCTGCTTTTATACTACTCTCTGTCATAAATATAATATCCTTTTCATATATTGTACAATAATTTCTCAATTATTTCAAAATATATTTACATTTTGTAGTTTACGACAAAATAATGTACTTGTACGATGAAAAAATACAAAAAAATGATACATTAAAATATGTATAAGGATTTAAAGAGGTAACAAAATGGCTGATACAAGAAAAACATTAAAATGTCCTGCTTGTGGCAAAGATATGGAAAAAGTTTTCATTCCAACACAGGGAATAAACCTTGATATTTGCACAAACGGTTGCGGCGGAATATATTTTGACAACAGAGAATTTAAAGATTTTGACGAAAAAGATGAAGACATTTCTGTAATATTAGCAAAAATCGAAAACAAAACATTTGCAGCAGTTGATACAACAGCAGAAAGATACTGCCCGAACTGTGGAGCAAAAATGGTTAAAAACAGCTCAAGCATAAACAATAACATTGAAGTCGACGATTGCTACAACTGTGGCGGGAAATTCCTTGACAGAGAAGAACTTGTAAAAATCAGAGCAGAATACGATACAGAAGAAGAAAGAAGCGAAGATGTATTAAGACAGGTATACAAAACTGTAGGTCAGGATCTTGCAGAATTAGACCAGAAATATGCTCTATCCAAAACCGACAGAACTATACTACAAAAAGTATTTTATAAAATAATCGGACAATAAATATCTTCTAAAACTTTTTCAAGTTCCATATAATATCCGGATTTTAAAAGGTAATAAAAACGTCTGCAAGTTACAGGGGCTAAGTCATGTACCGCGTCAGCATCAAGATAAAGCCCCTCTACAAGCCTTGCAAACAATTCTGTTGGCCGCAAATAATATTTTTTCAGTTTATTTATTTTTGAAGAAATTCTTCTTTGTTTTTTCTGGCAGGATTTTAATCGAATATAAGCCGCAAATTCAGGCGACATATCGCAAAAATCACGTTCAATAGTGTCAATTGAAAAAATCTCTGTCTTTTTAAACCACATGCCAGAAACCAGCTTAATTCTATCATACTTTAACAAATATTTAGCCTTTGATTTTTTTATATACCTGTCAAACTCCTTAAATTTCTTTGAGCGCATAAATTTAGGATAACGTGATTTAATAATTTTTTCATAATCACGAATCTTATCTTTTACCAATTTTTTATGGTACTCAAGCTTTTCGCATTTTGATTGATAATCTACAAAATTTGTAACCTTTAAAAGCTCTTTTGCATATATGTTAGTCGCAGAATCATCAAAAATTACACTCAAATTCCCGCCGGTTTTCATCATATCAGGCTCCAATTTTGAATGAATATAATGTGCAAACTCATGCAGTAACGTCGGTACAATTCTTACTTCCGGAATATTTTTCGAAATATCTATACGATTATTCATGTAAAAGCCCTGATGCCCACGCGCCTTTGTAGATGTATAAACTTCCAGACCAAGACTTTTAAAATACGCAATTAAAACTTTTTCATTTAAAATCATAATCTAATTATATTACACAAACGCGCGCGCTGCAAAAA
>CAJMAX010000035.1 GCA_905211505.1 uncultured bacterium
TAGAAGAAGAAAAACAGGTCTGCGCATACACTTCGGTTTGTTAAAGGTCGGGGACAAAGATAAAATTAATCTGTAACAAACGCCCTGCACCTTTCTAAAAAATTACCTAAAACCACTGGCATACAAAATTCATAATGGTGGGGAAGCAAGGCGAAAGCCCCATAGCCTACGAAGAAAATTCATTGGCTACAGGGCGGTATCGCATACTTTATAAAAATTCTACTACATATCAAAGTTTTAATGCAAGAATATTATATATTTTTCAAAACATTTCGTAACCTTTTAAATTTTCATAAACAAATACAATATTATTATCCAGAAAGAGAATACAATTCTCACTTTTTGTGATATTCTATAAGCATGATTAGGAGAGGTTTTAGGGTTTTATTGTGTATATTATTAGTTGCAATTTTATGCAAGGCTTGCCTTGTCAAAGATTCTGCACCTGATATAACAGAAAGCAATTCAAAAAAAGAAGAATTAAATACTGTTGAATATCCCACACCTAAAAATGTAACAATTCATGGTGTTGATTACTTGCAATCTCAAGCACCTATCGGAAAATTTGGTGGAGATTTAGTTTCTTCAACAATAGGAGAAGGACCAAAAACATTCAATCCTTTCAACAGTAAAGATAACATTTCAGCTTTAATGTCAGGAATATTATATGACGGGTTACTTTCCTCTGACCCCATCACAGGACAACCTATTCCAAAATTAGCAAAATCATTTTCAATATCTGAAGATGGAAAAACATATACTATAAAATTAAGACACGGAATAAAATGGAGCGACAGCAAACCGATAACAGCAGATGATGTCGTATTCACTTGGAAAGATATAATTTTTGCCGGACTTGGTGATACATCCGTTAGAGATTCTATTGTAATAGATGACAAACTACCAACAGTAAGAAAAATTGATAACTATACTGTTGAATTTAAAACTCCAAAGCCATTTGCACCATTTATTAGAATGCTTTCAACTCCAATTGCACCAAGACACTACTTCATGCCAGCAGTAAAAAAAGGTGGGCAAGAGTTCGATTCTTTCTTATCTACGACAACAAAACCTGCAAATATGGTTACCTCTGGTGCTTTCAAGCTAAAAGAATACGTTCCGGCTCAACGTGTAGTTTTTGAAAGAAATTCTAATTATTATGAAATAAACACTAAAGAACAAAAACTCCCATACTTAGATAGAATAATTTATTTAATCGTCGGAGATTTAAATAACGAAGTTTTAAAATTTGAAGCAAAAGAACTTGATGTTATTTCGCTACAAGGTTCCAAAGTCGCAAGATACAAATCTCTAGAACCACATTCAGATTTTAAATTATATAATCTTGGACCGGATACTGGGACAATGTATTTATCTATGAACTTAAACAATAGAAAAAATGATAAGGGTAAATATTATGTTAATCCTGATAAACAAACTTGGTTTCAAGATTTAAACTTCAGAAAAGCTGTAGATTACGCTATTGATAGAAAAAACATGGTACTAAACATTGCAAATGGTATTGGTGAACCTTTATTTACAGCAGAAAGCTTAAATTCAATATTCTTAAATAAGAATTTAAAACCTTATGATAAAGATATTAATAAATCAAAAGAACTTCTAAAGAAATCAGGATTTTATCTAGATAAAAAAGGTAGATTATTCGATAAACATGGACATAGAGTTGAATTTGACCTATATACCAATGCCGGAAACACTGAAAGAGAAGCTATTGGTGTTATGGTAAAACAAGACTTAGAAGACTTAGGAATGAAAGTTAATTTTAAACCTATCGAATTTAATTCTTTAGTGAATAAACTCGTGAGCACCTATGATTGGGATATGGTAATTATGGGACTAACAGGTTCCCCTCTGGAACCTAACGGAGGAAAAAATGTATGGATGTCAGATGGTAGACTTCATATGTTTAACCAACGCACACCTCAAGAAGGTAAAGTTGGAATATTACCCTGGGAAAAAGAAATAGATTACCTATACACGCAAGGAGCCCTAGCTACAAAATTTGAAGACAGGAAAAAATACTACGACAAATATCAAGAAATTGCATATAATGAAAAACCTTTCATTTATATCTATTCACCTGTTCGGATAGTAGCTATAAGAAACAAGTTTAAAAATTTATACCCGTCAAGTTTAGGTGGAATAACTCATAACCTTGAAGAAATTTATATAGGAGAGTAGTTTAATGGAAACTTTAAAATACATACTAAAAAGAATACTCCAAACTATACCGTTACTAATTATAGTATCGTTAATAAGTTTTTTCATAATAAGACTATCTCCTGTTGATCCACTTGCAGAATTAAAACTAAATCCATCAATTTCACCGGTTACCGTTGAAAGAGAAAAACAAAGATTAGGCTTAGACAAACCCATTATTGTACAGTATGGAAAATGGGCAAAATCATTTATAAAAGGAGATTTAGGTGTAACGTCGACTGGCGAAAAAGTTAGCCAAAAATTAAAAGAAAGAATTCCTAACACACTACTTTTAACAACAATTGTCATACTTTTAACATGGATTGTCGGAGTTCCATTAGGTATTGTTGCCGCCGTAAATTGGAAAACACCTTTTGATAGAATACTAACAATTCTCACCAGTATAGGTATGGCAATTCCATCATTTTTCTTTGCAGTCCTATTACTTTTATTTGCGGTAAAAACAGGTTGGTTTCCTATCGGCGGATTAACTTGTCCAAACTTTCAAGATATGAATTTTATACAAAAAGTTCTAGATATATCACATCACTTAGTTTTACCGGTACTGGTACTATTTACAATATCTTTAGCCAGCTTACAAAGGCAAATGAGAGCCAATATGCTAGATGTTTTAGATAGTGATTATATCAAATTTGCAAGAGCTAAAGGCTTGAGCGAATTCGCAGTAATTTATAAACACGCCTTGCGAAACGCAATGAATCCAATGATTACATTATTAGGTTTTGAATTTGCAGGTTTATTATCAGGTGCTGCACTAACTGAATACGTATTCCAATATCCGGGACTTGGAAGATTAATCTTAGAAGCAGTAATGAAATCTGATATAAATCTTGTAATGGCCTCACTTATGATGGGGGCGGTAATGCTTGTTCTAGGTAATCTAATCGCAGACATACTACTGATAATTACAGATCCAAGAATTAGGGTGAAATCATGATAAAAGAAGTTCTTCAACAACTATGGAAAGATAAATTTGCTAGAATTGCCTTAATAGTCTTAGGCATAATTTATCTTGCTCTTTTTCTTGCAGATTTTATTGCTCCATACACAAAAGATTTTTCAGATAGAACTATGGCTTACGTTCCACCATCTAAAATATTTACAATTACACCTGACGGGAAACTATCTAAACCTTATACATACAACTACATTAGAGAATTTGATCAAAACAATTTGGAAATAAAATATACTCTTGACCGTTCTAAAAAACACTATGTAAAATTCTTTGCTAATGGTCAACCATATAAATTTTTAGGATTAATACCTATGAAAAGACATCTGGTAACTACAGATACCGCTGGTCGCTTATTCTTACTAGGTACAGATATCAACGGAAGAGATGTTTTTTCCAGACTTTTATTTGGCGGAAGAATTTCTATGACTATAGGATTTTTAGCACTATTTGTACTATTTCCTATTGGATTATTATATGGTGGTATTTCAGGATACTTCGGCGGAAAAGTTGATATGATTATGATGAGATTTGCCGAAGCAGTTATGTCAATTCCTAGCTTTTACTTACTGATAATCTTAGCTTCAATACTTCCTTCCGGCATGACAAGTACACAAAGATTTTTACTAATAGTTGTAATCCTTGCTTTAATTGGATGGGCCGGATTTGCCAGAGTCGTAAGAGGTATGGTTTTATCAATAAAAACTCAAGAATATGTTCAAGCTGCAAAATCAGTTGGCGCTTCAAAAATGAGAATTATAACAAAACATATTCTTCCTCAAACAACAAGTTTTGTAATCGTTGCAATGACTTTATCAATCCCTTCTTATATCTTATCCGAATCAGGACTCAGCTTTTTAGGTTTAGGCATTCAACAACCTGATGCCAGCTGGGGTAATATGCTTAAAGAAGCGCAAGAATTTACAAATATACTATACAGACCATGGCTTTTAACCCCGGGTTTTTTAATTTTTGTATCAGTTTTGGCTTTTAACGTAATAGGTGATACAATAAGAGATATTTTAGATCCGCAAAGTAAAGTAAGATAATACAATATTAAGAGGATTAGGGATATTATGGAAGAAACATTAAGTCATTTAACAAATATTATCAATTTAGATTATATAATAAGAATCACAATTGCTGTAATATTTGGATTTTGTATCGGACTGGAAAGAGAATTAACAAACAAATATGCAGGTTTAAGAACACACATACTGGTATGCCTTGGAGCCTGTGTATTTACACTTATCTCAATATACGGATTTCCTACTTTTGCACCTGGAGATAATGTAATTATCGATCAGGCAACAGGAGTAAGGGATACTTCACGTGTAGCTGCGCAAATTGTTACCGGTATTGGTTTCATAGGTGCAGGTACAGTGCTTAGAAACGGGCCTGTTGTGTTGGGCTTAACAACAGCAGCTACTTTGTGGATTGCTGCAAGTATCGGTATGGCATGCGGTGCAGGCATGTTTGAAATAGCATTTGCTGGAACTGTACTTTCTATCCTTACTCTTATTTCGATTAGAGTATTTGAAAGAAAAGTTCTGCCGACCAGCACAAAAAAATCAAGAAGAATAAAAATAAATTTGACCTGCAATAATGACTCTGCAACTAAAATCTATGAATTCATCATTGATAAATATCCAAATATTTATGAAATGTCTAAAAAACAATTAAAAGCAGATGATAAATGCACTAAAATAACATGCGTAATTGATGTAAACACAAGAAAACCTGTTAAAGATTTATACAAATCATTTGAAAAACTTGAAGGAATCGATTCAATTTCCGTACAGGAATTTAACGAATAACAAGCTTTACATTATAAAACATTTAAGCTAAAATTAAACATAAGAATAATTGTGTATAGGGAGACTATAGAGTTAATGAAATATAATAGAATTTTATTAAAAATCAGCGGAGAAGCATTATTGGGAGATCAACAGTTTGGCATAGACCAAACACCTGTAAAAATGATTTCTGAAGAAATAAAAAAAGCCTGTGAATTAGGTGCCGAAGTTGCAGTTGTAGTCGGTGGCGGAAATATATTCCGAGGCATGAAAAATAGCGCAAAGTTAGGTATGGATCAAGCTTCAGGTGATTACGTAGGGATGCTTGCTACAGTGATGAATGCTATCGCATTGCAAAGCGCCTTAACTCAGATAGGCGTTCAATGTAGAGTACAATCTGCAATCACAATGAATCAAATCGCAGAACCATACATTAGACACAGAGCAATCAGACACCTCGAAAAAGGACGAGTAGTAATCTTTGCAGCTGGTACCGGAAACCCATTTTTTACAACAGATACAGCCGCAGCTCTTAGAGCCTCTGAAATCAATGCTCAAGCTATGTTAATGGCTAAAAATGGCGTTGATGGTGTTTACACTGATGACCCAAAAACTAATCCGGAAGCAAAAAAATTAGAAAAAATCACGTATGATGATATTATCAAAAATGGCCTAAAAGTAATGGATACTTCAGCCTGTGCATTATGTAAACAAAATAACATACCAATTGTTGTTTTCGACTTTAAAAAAGAAGACGGCATAAAAGACATTCTTAAAGGCAAAGAAATTGGTACTTATATAAATTAGTTAATATATGAAAGAGGTAAAAAATGACAGAATCTTTAGATGAATTATTTTTATTCGGTGAAGAAAAAATGGAAAAAGCTATTGCCCAGTTGCAAAAAGAATTTGGAACAATTCGTTCCGGTCGAGCTAATCCAGGAATTCTAGATAAAGTTGTTGTTGAATATTACGGAGCTCCAACTCCATTAAGACAAATGTCACAGGTTTCAGTTCAAGATGGAACAACTCTTGTTATAACACCTTATGACAAAACAATAATGAAAGAAATTGAAAAAGCAATTATTAAAGCTGAAATCGGAATCACACCAAACAGCGATGGAACTTGTATCAGATTAACATTCCCGCCTCTAACAGAAGACAGAAGAAAAGAAATTGCTAAAGATGTAAAAAAATTAGGCGAAGAAGCTAAAGTTGCAGTTAGAAATATTCGTCGTGATATGACAGATAATTTGAAAAAAATCGAAAAAAATGAAAATCTTCCAGAAGATATGGTTAAAGATAATCAGGACAAAATTCAAAAACTAACTGATAAATATACCGGAAATATTGATAATGCAGTTGCAACAAAAGAAAAAGAGGTTATGACAGTATAATGATTGATTTGGGCTTGAATAAAAATGCTACAAGAATGCTAACCGGATTTATAATGGGTACCATTGTACTATCCTGCATTATATGGGGTGATTTAGCACTATTATGTATGCTTGGAGTTATGCTTTTTGCCGGCTCGCGAGAATACGTAAAAATGCTTAATCATAAAGGTTTTTATCCAAGCCTTAAAGTCATTTATTTCACAGAAGCAATTCTTGCTGCGGTAGTATATTTCAAAAGATTTGATTTAGTCGCTATAACTTTAACAATTTGTGCAATGGGCTCATTTATGTGGGTGCTTTTTAAAGGTAGACAGCCATATATTGCCAATGTTGCAACAACTTTACTTGGAATGGTTTATTGCGGATGGTTCCCACTTCACTTAATCTTTTTAAGAGATTTGTCATGCGATAAATATGACAGTGGACTTGGTTTTGTTGTTCTAATGTTTATTTCCATATTATTAACAGATATCGGCTGTTATTATATTGGCTCAAAATTCGGTAAACACAAACTTGCTCCGGTAATCAGCCCTAATAAAACAATTGAAGGTTCCATTGGCGGTGCTTTTTTTGCGATAATAGGAGCTATGGTCATTGGTTTATACTTAGGCGTACAATGGTATATCGCACTTCTGGCAGGATTAATTTGTACAACATTTGCACAAATCGGAGATTTATCTGAATCTTTAATAAAAAGAGATGCCGGAGTTAAAGATTCCGGTTCTAGTTTGCCTGGTCATGGCGGTTTTCTGGACAGAACAGATAGTTTTATACTTACAATTCCTATAATGTATTATTTTTGTAAATGTTTCATATTTCAAACTGAATGGATGGGAACATTTGCAAACTACCTGAAAGGGTTATTCTAATGAAATCTGTCGCTGAAATATTTGGGATTGATACAGAAACCCCTGATTTATATAAAAAGGCGCTGACTCATCCATCTTTCACTAAAGAAAAAGATTTACCTTATGAAAATTGTTATGAGCGATTAGAATTTTTAGGTGATGCAGTTCTAAAATTAACAATCTCTGATGTTTTATTCAAAACATATCCAGAAGCTCAAGAAGGTGAACTTTCAAAAATCAGAAGCATAATTGTCTCAGATAACACATTAGCTGATATTGTTAAACATAACGGTCTGCAAGAACTTATAATAATGAGTCGTCACGAAGAAAAATTAGGCTGCAGAAATCTTAATTCTATATGTGCCTGTGCTTTCGAAGCCATTCTCGGTGCTTACTATTTAGATGGTAAATTTAATGAAATAATTAACTATATTCAAAAAACATTTAAACCTTACATAGAAGATGTTCAAAAACACTTCGAAAAATTCAATGCTAAAGCAATTTTACAAGAATATACACAAGGTAAAACAAAAAACACACCTGTATACACAGTTATAAATGAATCTGGTCCCGAACACAAAAAAACATTTGAAATTCAGGTAAAATATAACGATGAAATCCTTGCTATAGAAAAAGGAAGCACAAAAAAAGAAGCCGAACAAAAATGTGCATATTCGGCCTGTAAAAAATTAGGAATAATATAAATGTCAAATATAATAGTTTCACCATCAATATTATCTGCAGATTTTGCTAACCTTGAACGTGACATAAAAAAAGTTGAAAATAATGGAGCAGACTGGATTCATGTTGATGTTATGGATGGACATTTCGTTCCAAACATTACAATAGGAATTCCAGTAGTAAAAGCTATTAAAGCAATTACAAATATTCCACTGGATGTACATTTAATGATAGAAAATCCACAAAAATATATTGCAGATTTTGCAAAAGCAGGAGCTGATATAATAACATTTCACTATGAAGCAGTACAAAAATATGACGTAAGAAATATAATAAACCTTATCAAATCTTTTGGAATAAAAGCAGGTCTATCGATAAAACCAAAGACTTCACCGGAAGAAGTTTTTGAATTTTTACAAGAACTTGATTTACTGCTGGTTATGACTGTGGAACCAGGATTTGGTGGTCAAAAATTTATGCAGGATTGTGCCGAAAAAATAAAAATAATAAAAACACATTCAAAACATGAGTTAATAATTCAGGTTGACGGCGGCATAAACGAAACGACTGGCAAACTTTGCATCAAATATGGTGCAAACTCTCTTGTTGCAGGCAGCTATATATATAAGGCGAATAATATAGAAAAGGCAATTTCTTTATTAAAGGAAACTACGCAGGATTGATATTTTCACCTTTTCTAATTTTTCTTTTCAATATCTCATCGATATTAGTAGACATTTTAGCTGTTTCATCAGTACCATCATTTTGTGAAACTTTAACTTCTTTTTCGGATTCAGACTTTGTATTATTCGGAGTTTGCGAATCTGTATTGTATGAATTTTGCAAAACAGAAGCTTTTACTCCAGTTACATTGGAAACTTCATTCTGATATCCTGATGCTGATGATAAATTATCAGAATTAGAAGCTAAAGCTTTCATTTGAACATCTGCAACCGAGTTAGAATTTGTAACAGCATCCTCTCCAATACCAACTGCCAGCTTACCCGCAATATAATCAAAAATACGTAAGAATTCTTTTCCTTTTATTGAAGTAAGCAAATCATTACCAATACCCACCGTTGCATCACCATAATCCCTTGCATTAAAAATTGTAGTTGACTGAGAATTTATCAAAGAATTAAATTGATTCAAATCTCCAATAGCTGCACTAATAGAAGCTTGCCCAACTATACCGTATTGTTCAAGCTGTGACTGCAGTTTATTTATTTTACCTAAAGAATTAGTATTATTATCATCTTTATTTAGACTATTAACTTCATTTTTTAAATCTTTTTGAGTAGCCTCTGCTTTTGCAAGCAATTCTACCATATAATTTTCTAAGCTTTCAATTTCATTAATTGATTGAGCTTCGACTCCTGAAATCAAAGCACCTGCAGCTAACACCTCTTCTGAACTTAGATTACTATACTGCGTAAAAACTATTGCCTGATTTCTTAAACTTACTCCGTCATTTTGTAAATCTTCACGCTTTTGCTGAGCTACAGTTTTATCTTCAACGTTTTCTCCGGACATAGACTCTACATTTGCCGTATCTACAACAGATTCTGAATTTTGAGATGTCAAATCAATCGGAATAGAAATATCAGCACTTTCAGAACCTGAAACCGACAAAGGGGAAGTTGAAGCCATTTCATAAGTAACATCATCATCTGTGTCTAAGGAATTTTTAATTTCCCTAGCCCACTCCAAATACTGAGCAGGTACATCAACACCTTGCTGCTCGTATTTTATAATATCTTTTGCTGTAAGCCTCCTCCAATCTATCTGCTGAGGAGATATGGCCTCTATTCTTGCGACATCCATAGATACACCTTTAGTTTTATATAAAAGTATTACGTCATATATCAAACTAAACTTTAAAGCTTTACATAAAAATTAACAAATGTTAAAATATTCCTCTAATTAAGGGATAATATTTTAACATGAGAGGTATATTATAATAATAAAACAGAAAAAGAGGATAAATACCTATGAACTACGAAGAACTAATGGCAAAAGCAATAGAAGTTTCAAAAAATGCATATGCACCATATTCAAAATTTCCTGTGGGGGCCTGTGTACTTACAGACAGCGGGAATACGTACTGTGGTTGTAATTTTGAAAACGGAAGCTTCGGAATGACAATATGTGCAGAAAGAAATGCCATTGGCTCAGCAATTGCTAACGGAGAAACAAAAATCAAAGCTGTTGCTATTTATTCTCCAAAACAAGACAATTGCACACCTTGTGGAGCCTGCAGACAAGTATTACATGAATTTTGTAATAAGGATGAAGATTTAGATGTAATTGTACAAATCAACAATGAATTAAAAATTTACACCCTTGCATATCTATTACCGGAAAGCTTTTCTTTATAAATGTATATTTTTGAACTAATAGCTCAGGCTTTTAAAAGAAAAAAAGAATTTAACAATTACAATCCTATACTACCTTCAGAGAATTATGTAGAAGAAGATTCAGATAACTGTAATCACTTATTTATGCCTCTAGATAGTTCCAATACAGTGTTTGCCTGTAAGCTCTGCGGGTTAGTTGTCCCCAAAGAAAAATTAAAAAATAAGAATATTTTTGAAAATAAGTCTTTTTAATAGATATTAGTACAATAGAAAAACCTCCTTCTTGCATAATAATAAAAGCAAAAGGAGGTTTTTCATGTCAAAAAATTTAGGAGAAATTATTAACAATATAATGGAAGAAAATTCTACTAAAAAAGTTCTTATTTTAACAAATCATTTACAAATTATAGGTACAATACATGACTACTACGAAAAATGCAGCAATTGCCATGATTGTTTAATTGCATTAAAAGATGTAAAAATATCAAGAATTGAAGACATATGGAATTGCGAAGCTAATGAATGCGAATGCAATTTGCAAACCTTTACCGAGTATAAATGGTTTAACATCAGCGCACACGCAATAGTAGGATTCAGCATTATTCAATAGTAATAAAAAAAGAGGAAGTAAATTATACTTCCTCTTTCCAATATTATCATAAAATCTTAAACTTTTCTTTTACGAGCAGCTTCTGATTTATGTTTTCTTTTAACGCTTGGTTTTTCATATCTTTCACGTTTTTTAACTTCTGAAAGAATACCGGCTTTTTGAATTTTCTTTTTAAAACGTCTTAATGCGCTTTCAATGCTTTCATTTTCGCCAACTTTAACTTCTGCCATTTATATTTTCACCACCTTTATAGCTTATTTTACACATATAGTATAATATAAAACAAAAAAAAGGTCAATATAAAGGATTATCTCCAGGGATAAGCATCATCAATTTGCCAGCCGGAACGCTTTATATACTCTGCACACCGCCATCCATCCCCCTTATATGAACAACTATTAGCCACAGACTGATATGATTGATCAAAACCTAAAGGTTGAACACCTTTACCTTCAGGTAATCTTATCAAATAGAAAAAATCCCGACCAAAGCGATTAGGTCCTTTACCTCCATTTATATCAACTGCAATTATATTAGACGCGACTGTCGTATCTGGAGTTGAGCCTGTACTAGCGGTCAAAATCGCATACAACAAACCATCTTGAGTTATAAAAGCTACCATTATATCACTTCCAAAATCAAAACCTTGAGATGTCCCCCTAGGATGGGATACATTGCCAGAAAAACCACATTTTTTACTTGTTTCACATAATACAGCAGTTTTTACAAATGGAGCCCAATATGTATTAAAATAAGCTTCTGAACCTAACAGAAAAGCATCATCAGGTTCTCCAACTTCCTCATAAGACGTCTTATATGCTTGGTTTAAAACAGAAATAGCTTTTTGCAACTTTGTAACAGTAACCTTCTTTTGATGAGTTGTAATTAAATTCGGAATAGTCAATGCTGCCACTACACCGATTATTCCAAGAGTTATAA
>CAJMAX010000036.1 GCA_905211505.1 uncultured bacterium
ATCAAGCTAAAAGTCAAAAACCCTCTGGAATTTTTATAAATAAGCCGATATAGTCTTTTTATAAGGGGTTTAACGTATGATAAAAGTATTAGTAACATTACTGTTTCTGACCGGATGCACAGCAATCAAGGTGCCGGCTGATTTTGTGTATAAAGAGATTGAAACCCGGAATTTTATCCTTGCCAGTTGGCAAAAGCTCACAAATCCGGCGGCTCCTTATAAAATATATATAGAAGGCGACGGTTATGCCTTTAATGCCCGAGGCAAAGCAACGCAAGACCCGACACCTCGCGGAACTTTAGTCCGTGAACTGGCTTTCGGCGACAACAGTCCGAATGTCATATACTTAGCCCGACCATGCCAATATGTTAAAAGTCCGATATGTTCCAAACGTCATTGGACAACTGCTCGTTTTGCCCCGGAAGTTATTAATGCAGAATATGAGGCAATTAAAAATATTGTCGGTAACAATCCGGTCATTTTGGTAGGATTTTCCGGTGGTGCACAGATTGCCGGACTGGCGGCAACTGCCAAACCGGGGCTGAATGTCAAAAAAATTATCACCATTGCCGGAAATCTCGACCACTTGGCATGGACACAATATCATAATCTACCGCCGCTTAATGAATCAATGAATTTGGAAAGCTACCGCAAACAGTTCGCTAAAATTCCACAAATCCACTATGTCGGCAGTAAAGATGAAGTCACACCACCAATATTGGCACGCGAATTTGTCGGAAAGGACGATTTAATTATTGAAGTCAGCGGAGCGAGCCATAATGAAGGCTGGGGAAAAATTTATAATAAAGTCTGGAGCGAAAGATGAAAAGAACCGTATGTTTATTAATTTTCCTGCTTTTATCCGCACCTGTTTTAGCTGCCGACAACTCAGCCGTAGTTATGAATACCAAGACTTATATTTATCATAGCCCCACCTGCAAATGGGCAAAACGCTGTACCAAAAACTGTATAAAAACCACCAAAGACAAGGCAAAATCACAAGGTGCCAGACCTTGCAAAGTCTGTGGCGGATAAACTCATTATATAATCTAAGTTTTATAATGAGTCCTTATTTTTCAAGCGTTGCAAGACTTTGAGCCTGGACTTTTATTTTATACTCATTATAATTTATTACATAGATTCAATAACATAATGAGTTTGAAATAAAAATGGCACTTAACAAACAGGCAAAAATTCTTACACCAAAGCAGCAGGAACTGGCATTGAGCTATCTGGAACGGACAAGATATCCGCTCCGCAACAAAATTATTTTTATGCTAAGTTACAAAGCCGGATTGCGGGCAAAAGAAATAGCGAATCTAAGCTGGCTGATGGTTTGCGACTCGCAAGGACAATTAAGCAGCGAAATTAACCTTATTAATAAGGCATCCAAGGGTAAGCAATCCGGCCGGATTATTCCTCTGCATAAAGATTTGGCGGTTTTATTGGCGGAATTGCTAAGCAAGCAGCAGAAGGATGAGCATTTTAATTTGACGAATCGGATTATTACGACAGAACGCGACAACAAAACTAGTCCGCAGGCAATCGTCAACTTCTTTTATAATTTATATAAGGAAATCGGTTTTGAAGGCTGCTCTTCACATAGCGGCCGCAGAACTTTTATCACCACCGCAGCTAAAAACATCAGCCTTGCCGGCGGAACCTTAAACGACATCCGCATGCTGGCCGGACATTCTACCCTCGCTACCACCCAACGCTATATCGAATACAACACCGATGCACAGAAGAAAATTGTGGAGATGGTTTAATAGTCCTCCTTCTGCTTTCCATAATTTTCGGGTAAAGAAATTTGTTCACTTCCTTTTTTTATTATATCATCGGCTATAGTATTATTTCTTTTTTGTATATCCGCAATAAATATTTTACCGTTTATTTTTTGCAAACTTTTAACACCTCGCAACAGTTCAACAATTTCTAAAATCGTAAATATTACAAAAAACATTGCGGAAAATTTAATCAAGAACGCAACATCATACGCCCCAAAGCTCAACTTCCAATTAATCGCTTTACCAACAAGAACCAAAATACAAGCGATAATATCTGAATAAAAAAACACAATCCAAAACATCATTTGTTCTTGCAAAGCAACATTTAATTTCTGCGCATCCTCGAAACAAGTTCTTTCCCCCGGTTTCATTTCTGCTGTAAAAATCATTGCCGGAATAATCGCTGCTGATAAAATCCCCAGAAAAGTAACAATCTCTGAGCATTCTTGACTAAGCAGACCGAAATCCATATAACAACACGCTATAGCAGCTAGTACTACAGAAATGAACAAGATTATTAATCTAATCATTAATCATAATCCTATGGTTCAATTTTGCCATTGTTTACAAAATATTTATATGCCTCTAACATAGCCCGCTTCATATCATTAACATCTAACAAATTTCCATTAACTAAGACATTACACGGATATGACAAACGTAAATCTTTTCCTTGCATTTTTCCGCCTTTGCCAAAGGCTGTAACTTCTCCTTCAGGCAAATTGCGTAGTGCTTGTTGCATCGGAGCCATCGAAATTTTTCGTTTCCGTGTTTTGTATCCAATATTAACAGACACATCTAAAGCAGCCCCTTCTGGTAAATTGTTCATAAGCTTTTCTAAATCAGCTTCAGACATAATAACTTTTAAAATATCATGAGCACGTTCTTTCCATGTACGTTTATTGCCAATATGTTCATAACGCTCAATTTCTTTTTCAACAACAGGAGAAGTCATTGCTTCTAAAGGAGCTCCGCCAACAACAATTTTTTTAATATCTCCAATCCCCCCAGCTACAGAGGTTGCATCTAATTTTGCTTCCAATAAAACTTGTCCACAATCTTCAATGCACTTTGTTTTCTCTTTTAAAAACCACGTAAAATACTCCTCTAACTGTTTTGTGGAAACGGAAGACGTTTGCATAACTAATACATGATTCTTTATTACCATCCAATACATAATCGAATGAACATATTCTAACCCTGTTGGAGCCTGTTTTTGCTCAAGATTCAATATAGCTGCATTCTCTCGCTTTTCAATCAAAGGCTGCATGAATTTTTCTTGAAATAAAGTTAAATCTCCAAAAAAACAACTCTCTCCATCATGAAATATATTAACAAGAAGCGTATCCCCATTTCCACCTTCTCGAACATATGCTCGTTCTTTCCAATTATCTTTAGGCAAAATTCCATTCTCGTTCTCTTTTTCCATAGATTGCCTAATAGCATTCTCCAATGATAAATTTCCAAAAGCAGAAGTAATATCAGCCATATGGCGGTAATGAATTGTAACCCTATTCCTTTTTTGCATAACATCCTCTATTTAACGATTATCAGATGTATAATCATAACAAATACAAGCTATTTTACAATCAAAAAATATTTTACATATCAAAATGCTAATACAACCCTACCATAAAAACAAAATTCAAACAATTTTCTCAAATCTTTCCGCCAGTCTATAAGTCCTTGCCTTTTTTGATTCATTGGCGTACTGCAAAAATCCTTCGGCAATCCATTGGCGAAGCAAGGCTCTGGCAGATTGGGCAGAAATGCCTAATATATCCACAATTTGCATACTGTTAACTTCCTTAAATTCCGCAAACAATTCCCAAACCTTCCGCTGCTTAATATCAAGCTCACGCAGTAAAGGGCTTTTATCTGCCGTAAATCCTTTTGTCTTTTCATCTTTGGCATGTTCATTTACCTTGTTAAAAGCATCAGCGACACCGGCAATAAAATATTCCAGCCATGACGTTATATCCGCCTCATGCCGTCCATAGTAATAGTTATGATGCGGATGTGTTTGCAAGGCATCATAATAACGGATTAAATCTTTGGCATAATATTCTTCCAACGAGTAGATACCTTTTAATCCGTAACCGCCTTTGCGCATAATGAAACTAGTCAAAAGTCTGGCCGTTCGTCCGTTTCCGTCATAATAAGGGTGGATAGTTACAAACTGATAATGTACAATTCCCGCCACTAACGGCACCGGCAAATTTCCGGCATTTTGCACCCATTGGCAAAAATCTGTCATCATACCCGGCACATCTTTAGCTTCTGGTGGCAGATAAATTTTGGCACCGGTTTCGCTGTCATAAATCGCATTCTGATTATCCCGATACGGAATTATACTTTTACTGGCTTCTACCAAACTATGAATATTGGCAATCAACTTCTCATCAAAAGAACGATTGGCAACAACAGCATCTTCCATAGCATTCCACGCCTTGTAATAAGCTTTAACTTCCTGCTCGTCTTTTTCTCTTTGTGGCAATTTTCGCCCTTTCAGAGCCTCGGCAACCTCTTTTCCGGTCAGACGATTGCCTTCAATTTGCGTAGAATAATGAATTGTTGCTACTTTGGCACTTTCCCGCAACGATAATAAAAGCTGTGGCGATATAGGCTGATTTTCAAATTGCTGTTTAATGACCTCAATTTTTGCCAGATTTGCAAGCATCTGAGCCGTTACCGTATATTTAGGATTAAAAGCCATGATGATTTCCTTAACATTATTTCAACATTAAAGTAATATTATTTAAACATTAAATCAACATTAAAATAAGTTATTCACCGTTATCCGCCCTTTCAAAAATAGTACCCAATACTTCAAGATTTTTAATGGTGCCTTTTAATATCTTATTTTGCATTGCTCGGAGCGTGTAAAAATTTTTGCTTTTGTTTGATTCCATTGTCTTGACAATCATTTCAACTTCCAGACCTGTATAACAACGCATTATCCGTGTAAACGGATTACTGAAATGTTTCAGTGCATAATTTAATGCCGTATTGTCCAGACAAATATAAAAGTCCTTAATCATTTTTATTATTTCCTTCTGATGTTGGTTATATAATAAAAATATTGAGTATTAGCCTTTTTCTATCGTCATCATCTGCCGCAAATCATCATCCATGCCGTTAATAATAAGGTACATTTCCGCTAATTCCTGCTCATATTTTTTCCTAAGGTCATAAACCTTGGTCAGCCATAGTTCAAAAATCGTCAGAAATGGCGATTTTTTCTTTATAAATAAACAACTTAGCTGAGTCCGAAAATTTATGTTGATATAGGCTATAATACGAATCATCTTCGGACTATTTTTTATGACTTTCCTTATTTTTCAATATCTTAATCAAAGATAGCCTTTGGGGATTATTTTTTATCCATAGTTGGATTTGAAACTTGCTTAGAATGAAATAATTTGACGTTGACGACAATTTATTTTTGCTAAAATAAGCAGGATATAGCCAGGACGACCGTTTCATCTTGGCTTTCCTTTTTCTCTTAAATTTTTTTTGCTTAAACAGTATCTCTTCAAAAAAAGGCTATTTTTTCAACTAGCCCCTTATAACGCGTGAGATAAAAAATTCACCTAGTCTTTTTCAGTAGGCTAGACAGGCATTTTCAGACAAAATATCCCATAACTTGTAACATTTAAAGCCTAAACAATGAAGTTTTAACCTCTTCCCCTTAGGGTTCAAAGGTTGACTTATTTTAAACGATAGGTTCCTTGTTCTCCCTCAATTTTTTCAAGCGGATATTTGCCACCGGTTGCCATAGCAAACAGCTTATTCATAATTTGAATATTGGTTTTTACTTTGACATGATATTTTTCAACAAAGTGTCGGTAATACGCAACGGTAACTTGATTAACTGTTAGCTTTTCAATGCCGCTATCACGAGCCATTATAAACAATTCCATAAGCTGTTGCCCAAAGACATCCTGCTTCCCTTTTCCGATTTTTACTTTATCTTCAACATCTGACACATCGTTAATATCAAAAAGTTTTTGCACTTTTTTTATTTGTTCATTATTAGCCATTTTACGACTCCCAAATATTTTTCTTTTACCTATTATAAAGTAAATATTTTAAAAGTAAATAGATAAATAAACAACATACAATCGGGAGCGGCAAAAAATGAAAAATAATGAAAATTTGACTTTACAAATTAATATAAACGTGATACACAACGCTTATTAAAGAGTAAAATGGAATGAAAAAATTAACACAAAACAAACCATTTCTGTTATAAAGACATCGTGAATATGAATAAATTACAGGCACTTACAGCATATTGCCGCTGGTTGGTTACGATTCGTAACTATGATGAAAGGATGGTGATTAAAAAAATAAGCAAGACCCCAGGCTAATGCCTTAAAGCTTTTAAAACAAAAAAAGACCAAATATGTTGACGCATATTCAGTCAGTTTTGAAAGTTAAACCGAGACTGTTGAAATCCGGTTAACTATAGATCTCATATAGTTTATACTGCAAATATTTTTATTTGTAAACGTTTTTTTCAGTCTCGGCTTCTTTAACCCCAAGTTTTTACACTTGGATTTAATTTAATTTGTATTCAAATGAAAGGTTTACTAAAATGAATACAATAAAAAAAGAAGCCACTATGGCTGAATTTTATGATGAGACAGAAGAAATCAAAAGCTCATCGACAATGAACGAACAGGAAGTTGAAAATCTTTCCGGCTCAAATGTTAACGACAATGGTGATGGAGATTTTACTCCGTCGCCATTACAAAATGAAGGTGGTGAAACCGGTATATCTGCTTCTGATTTTGATGAAGAACAAGCTGAGGCAGAATGTGCTAAATTGAATTATCAGGTTGCGTTAGCGGCAAATGCATGTCGTGAAGAAAAATTTTCGACAGATTTAACTACAATCCCCGAAGAAAATCGCTTTATTATCATTCCTAATGATTCTAAAAAGTTAGACAACTTTATTAAGGCGGGAGAAGATGCTGTTAAACTAGCAACCAAAATCTTAAACAAGCCCAATATGACAGCGCTAGAATACCATACTCTACATCAAAAAACAAAAAAACAAGGATTTATTGTGCTTGATGCGGCATTAAAATTAAGTGTCGCCATCAATAACATAGAAACCCATAAAGGGATGCGTAGTGATTTGGCCCCCAATCCGTATCGAACGAAACCGCAAATTTTAAAGGAAGACTTCGGCTTAACCAAAAAACAGGCAGAAAGATTACAAAGACTGACTGCGGAAGCTGTTGATAAAGAAAAGAAGTTTGCAAACGATAATGATGAGATTCCTACACTTACGCATGCTTTAAAATTTGTAAAAAAAGATAAAGAAGGCGCTTCAACAGAAACCGATGGAGAGACTCCAGACGAAAATAATAGCGATGAGGATATAACAAATAAAATCGAGGTGCCAAAAGGCAAATATGATATTATTTATGCAGACCTCAACCGGTTTGATGAAAATTTTGACTTGTCTCAAGCGGCGAATGATAACGCCTTGCTTTATATGTGGGTTGATAAATCCCAACTTGCTACTGCCATTGACTTGATGAATAAAAATGGTTTTGAAAATGTAGACTGTTCTGTATTTATCCGAAACAAAGCAAAAAAAGGCGGTAAATATTTTCAGGATATGCACAAAATGGTTTTGGTTGGTAAAAAAGGTGATGTTAAAAGACCTTTCGCATTCAAAGCTGGTTCAGTTGTTTATGAAAACGAAATTGGAGAAAATAACAGTTATGCTTATTATGAAAGCTTAATAAAACGCATGTATCCTGATGCTTCTTTTTGTAACCTCATTACTCAAGTTTCTTCTGAGGAGATTCAAAATGCAGAATAATATTAAATATTTTTCCGGTTTTATGAGTGCCTCAGTTGGTTTTGAGTTTGCTGAGCAGCTTGGTTTTGAATGTGTTTTGGGAAATGAGTTAAATCCAACACGTGCTAAATGGAGCCAAGAGAAGTTCCCGAATGCAGAAGTTGTTCAAAAAAGTTTTACTAACCCCAAAATTTTTTCTTATCTGGTTCGGAGATTTAAGGAAGAAGGTTGCCGCTTGGCGACCTTCTCACCAAATTGCCAACCGTATTCCAAAGCAGGAAAGCAGCATCTACATTCTACAGAAGCGTTTTTATTTTTGTATATTATTAAATTCATCAAACTAACAATGGCAGAAAATGCTTGGATTGAAAACGCTCTTGAATTTAAAGATGCTGTTTTGGATGACGACCCGAGAACAGTAGAACAGCGTATTCGTGATGAATTGGAGCCTTTGGGATACCATATTGAAGTCAAAATCCAAGATGCCGCAGGATTCAAAACACCACAACACCGACGCAGAACTATTTTTCTAATTTCGCGTATTGGTGTATGGCAGCATCCTATTGAGTGCGATGAAAAGGATTATGTAACCGTCCGCCAAGCGATTGATCACTTGCCAAGTGTTAAGGCTGGAGAACATAGCTGTATACCATTCCACAATGGTCCTTACTTGCCAGCATGCCAGATTCCGTATATTCATAATTATACAAAATCAAGCGATAGGATTCCTTTTGTATCAACAAAAGGCATTCCATGTAAAAAGCTTAAACCTCAATACGTCGCTTGTTGTATTGATCCAGATAAACCGGCCAACACGATTGTTCAAGATAGTGATAGCATTACCGGATTTAGAACCTGTCATTATCGGGATAAGCGTTGTTTAACCGTTTTGGAAATTATGTTGTTAACAGGATTATCTGAAAACTGGTTTATTCCATTATGGGCCAGAAATGATGAGCAACTAATTCGTCATGTTTTAGGCGAGTGTTTTGCTCCTTTGCATGTTAAAGCTCTTTTGGAAACTATGCCTTGCGGTAATTAATTATTATTTTTACGAACAGGAGAGATGTTAAAGTCTCTCCTTTTTTTAACCTCTCCTCCTTTAGGTGAAGAGGTTGTTTTTTTCTTTATATATACATCGCAAAATCTCAAAAGTACGCAAAAAAATTAGTTTTGGAAAAATTTTTTTCATCAAACCAACTCAAAAAATACAATTCTATATATTTGTATCACAACCGGAAGCGACGAGTGCGGAAAGCGTTAAATACCGTTGTTTAAGCTGGTTTTAGCAGCACGGGATACAAGGAAACTGAAAACGTGTCCTTTGTCATTGTTATACTTAAAATTTAATAAATAAAAACAATAAAACATAAATAAAATAAAGACTTAAGAATAACAAAAGATAAAATAATACATAAGAAGATACAGACGAAATACTATAAAAGGAAGGTAATACGAAAGATGAAATCCTTAAGAAAGAAGATGTCAAAACAGATACACGATGACAAATGTCACAATGTATCATCCATGACAACAGAAGGGATAAGGAAGATGTTGCTAAGGCAGAAGATGACGCTAAGACAAAATGTCAGGAAGTCATCCGGTCAAGCAACAGAGACTGTTACTCCCTTATATATTTATGTTGGTTACAGATATGTATTATTAAATACTTCTTGTTTGTCTTTTCCTATATATAATAAGTATGTTACTTCTATCTGTATTTCTTATCCTTATGATTTTAGAAAAAGTGATGCGTCGGAAAAATCTAAAAAGGATCACTCAATCTGCAAATGCTTGGAAACAGCTAACTCCAGTCAAAACATTTCCATAAACAAGCCTAAAACAGCCCGCAACAAGCCGATTTACAAAAATCTAAGCAAACCTATACCGAATAAAACGACTGAGTCCTGCGATCAAAAAACAAGATGTTTGCAATCTGAGACTGTTAAACAAGAATTGAATAAATGGCTGACCGGTATCTATAAACCTACACATCTTTTAACAATTCGCTTGCCTGAAAACTGGTCTAATACCGATGAATTCAAGTCTAAAAGCCATTTGCGAATGATTATGAAGATTTTTGAGAGAAGTTTATTAGGTAAGCATTGGAACAGACATCATTTGCCTTTTATTGTCTTTGCTGAGAATGGAACTGATACGGATTGGCATTATCATATTTTATTAAATCAGAATAATTTTACAAATCAGGAATTACAAAACGCTATTCTGGCAACAACTATCAAGCTGAGATTGTCTTTTTATTGTTTAAGGCTAGATACAATAGAAAAATACTTAGATACCGTAGAAGAGTATTGCTCTAAAGAGATGAAAATTTATTGGAATGGCAAATTTGACAGTGACAGAATGGTTTTATCTCATGATTTATTTTATCTGCCTTATAATGACAATTAACTTCTGCTCCCTCATGGGAAGAGGTTATAAAAAAGATTTTGACGTTAATGGCAATTTATTTTTACAACCTATGACACAACTAGGTTAAAGGTTGTTTTTTTCTACGACAGAAATGGAAATTTAACCGTTTACAAATCCCAAGAATCGCGACATATCAATAATATAAGATTCTTTTGATGGTTATAACACATTGTGAATAGGTATTATTATGTTTAAGTCTTATTCTATGGTTATGTTCTAAAATTTATGAAGAAGCGTAACCTAAAAATAAATGACGATTGGAAAACTCCTAAATCCTTATATGATAGCTTGGATAAAGAGTTTCATTTTGACTTTGACCCTTGTCCGTTTAAGCATGACATAACTTTATGGAATGGATTGGAGATTGATTGGGGACGCAGTAATTTTGTTAATCCTCCATACAGTCGCAAACTAAAAGAAGATTTTATTAGAAAAGCTTATCAGGAATATCTGAAAAATAAAATTGTTGTGATGTTACTTCCGGTTTCAACATCTACTAAGATTTTTCATGAAATTATCTATCCCAACTGCGAAATACGATTTTTGAAAGGCAGAGTAAAATTTGAAGGAATTAATTCTTTTGGTGAGCCTGTTTGTAACAAATGTGGAATGTTTGACAGCATGGTTTGCATTTTTAGACCTGAAACATCTCCCATTGTGTCATAAACAACCCGTGGACTCAGAAATTACTTTTTGATAATAAAACCTATACCAAAAGCAAAATCGTTATCCACGGGTCAAAATATAAAAAACTTAAGCCAGTTTTTCAGAAGCAAGAAACATCTTGAAACGTCTCAAAGCCTGGCGAACGGATGTATGACTTCTTTTTCCATAACTGGATTTTTCACCGGTTGTTTCATATTGCGGAAGAATAGAGGAAAGATTTTCAACCAAGTGAGAGAGTGTAAACTGTTCGTTTCTGCAAAGTCTTTCAATTCTTCCTGAGTAATCAGCGGAAGTGCTTGCGCTGTAATTCTGTTCTAACAACCAGTTTTCAAAATTCTTTAACATAACACCAACTCCTTATAACTTAACAATTTCGGTAAAAACAGCACAACCACGAGCTTTTTCAGCTTCGCAAGCTTCGATTGCCTCACTCAAATGGTAATAAATTGTCGGCATTAACACACCATTGACTTTGATTTGATACATAAGATTTTCCTTTCATAATTAGTTGTTTTGCTCATTTACAATTTTATTATGTCGGGAAAAATCACATCCGCGAGCCCCCTTTTTTCTACTTTTTAATGACATTTTTGCTACGATTGGGGAATTTAAAATAAAAACAAGTACTTAACTTAATGACAGTTGTGATAATAGTCGTTTGTAAAATAAAAAAAATGCCCCATCATAAAAGGCGGGACATTCTATTGATGAAATTAATTACATATTTTGACGTTATTATTGTCTGTTGTACAGCATTTCAGCGTTTTATTTTTAAGATAGGTTTGATATTCAATCTCAGAAACTTTAAAATTAGTTTTTTTGAAAGCTCGAATTCGCTTACCTTCCCAATTATATACACCTACATCTCTATGCAAATATCTCCAATCTTTATAACATTCTCCATCTGCATATTTATCTGAAGTATAAATAAAATAGTATTTATCTTCACATCCAACGAAAACTTCCAGCAATAAATTAGCAACTGGTGAAGATGTACAATTGCTTTTTAGCAGTATACCATCTTTAGCAAAATCTATAACTTTAAGGGCGCTACCGGGGGCATGCTTGACAAAATCAACGACCTGCAGGACAAGC
>CAJMAX010000037.1 GCA_905211505.1 uncultured bacterium
TAAATTTTTAATTTCTAAAATATTTGTATTCATAACACTAAATATAACCTGAGTATAAGTAAATAATAATGCCCGATTAGTTTATTTCTCGACGACCTTCTATTGCTTTTGCTATTGTAATTTCATCTGCGTATTCCAGGTCGGCTCCAACAGGCAATCCAAAAGCTATGCGGGAAACTTTTATACCAAAAGGTTTAATAAGTTTTGTCAAATACAGACTGGTGGCTTCCCCCTCAACTGATGGACTGAGGGCAAGAATAACTTCTTTTACTTCATCGTTAGTCAACCTGTTTAATAGTTCTTTAATTCTTATGTCATCGGCTCCAATACCGTCCATAGGAGAAATTAAACCTTGCAGAACATGATAAAGCCCTTTGAATTCGTTAGTTTTTTCAATGGCAATTAAATCTTTTGTTTCTGCGACAACGCAGATAGTTGAACGGTCTCTTTGAGAAGAAGAACAGATTTCACAAGGACTGGTAGCAGATAAATTGAAGCAAACTTCACAGGTGTGAGTGTTTTGTTTTGCTTCAATTACTGCTTTTGCAAATTTTTCAACATCAACCATGGGCATTCTTAAAAGGTGAAATGCCATTCTTTGAGCAGATTTTGGACCAACTGAAGGGAACTTTTGAAATTGCTCTATTAAGGTTGCTATTGATTTAGGATATATCATTATTTAAATAGTCCTGGAATTTTTAAACCGCCTGTTACTTGAGTCATTCTTGATTCCATTTCTTTTGAAGCTTTATCGTTAGCTTCTTTAATAGCTGCAGATATAACGTCTTCAAGCATTTCAATTGTTTCTGAATCAACAGCTGACGGATTTTCAGGATTAACTGCTTCCGGTTTTATAGTGATAGATTTGAATCTTCCTTGACCGTCGCAAATAACTTTTACAGCGCCGCCTGCAGATTCGCCTGTTACTTCAAGATTAGCAAGCTCTTCCTGCATGATAGTTGCTTTTTTTTGAACATTTTGAACTTGTTTCATGATATTCATTAAATCCATACCCATAATTTTTCTCCTTAGTCTGTATATCTCTTACTTTTCTTCTTGTGAATTTTATTATACAATAAAAATATGCAGAAGAAAACTTATTTACAAGAATCGGTAAAAAATGGTCGTTTAATGCGGTGGAATATGATGCCGTTGAAAGTTTATATTGCACCGATGAAGTTTTACTCTAAAAAAGGGCAGGATTTAAAATATCGTCAGTATGTAAAACAGGCTCTTGATGAGTGGCACAGAGTTTCTAACGGGAAAGTTTCATTTGTAGTTGTGGATACTTTGTTACAATCTAATATTAATATTGATTGGAAGAGAGTTGAGCGTCAGGCGCTAGGACATTGCTATTTTCAGTATGATAATGCAAATCGTCTGTATAGTGCGGAGGTTGCAATTGGTTTAACAGAGGGGCTTGTGCATGCTGATTATATGGATGAAGAAGAAGTTTATCATACTATTTTACATGAAATCGGGCATGCAATCGGGCTTGGACACAGTCCGTTCAAAAAAGATATTATGTATACTCCGCATCAAAAAGGTGTAATGCATATCGGAGATGGGGACAGGTTATCTGTTAATTGGCTTTATACTTTCCAGCAAGGAAAATCTGTGTCTGAAATAGCCTCAAAATACGGTGTTGCAGGTAATGATTTAGATGAAGTTGTTGCCAGAATTATATCAAAGCAGGCAAAGACAGATTTTGAAAAGGTAAAAGATAATATCCAGCCGCAGCAAACACGTAATTTACTTGAAGAATCAGAGACTATTGCGAATTTACGAAAATATCATATGACACTGCAAAATATCAAAATCTCCGGAGATTTGCAGGAACAAATCAGAAAACATTACAGGGATAGTTCAATGAATTCCAAAAATGATTTGTAAATATTTTCATATAAATTATAAAATTTTTGCCACTTAAACTTTTTTGTGTATAATTAGGTGTGTAAGTTAAATTATAAATTTTCTTATAGGGATATAGTTAAAGGATTAAGATATTATGACAGTTCAAGATTGGTTTGAAAAGCGTAAAGAAGCACAAATTCAACGCAGAGCTTTAGAAGCCAGAGTAGAAATTGAGGCAAATCCTGATTTATGGACAAAATGTGTTCATTGTGATACTCAATTATTGAAAAAGGATATTGAAGAAAATGGAATGGTTTGTCCTGTTTGTGATTACCATTTCAGGGTTAATGCAAGAACAAGAATTAAACAATTGTTTGATGAGGGTTCTTTTCAAGAATTATTTACAGAAATAAAACCAACTGATCCTCTGGATTTTGTTGATACAGAAAGTTACAAAGACAGGCTACATGCTGCTCAGTCAAAAACTGGTTTAGACGATGCCTGTATCGCAGGTTTAGCCTCCATTAAAGGTCATAAGTTAGCTGCTGCCGTTATGGATTTTGATTTTATGGGCGGTTCTATGGGTAGTGTAGTTGGTGAAAAAGTTACACGAACAATGGAAAAAGCTATTGAGTTAAGACTTCCTGTTTTAGTTATTTCTTCTTCTGGTGGAGCTAGGATGCAGGAAAGTGCATTGAGTTTAATGCAAATGGCTAAAACATCATGTGCTTGTGCTAGATTGGATGAAGCCGGTCTATTGTATATTAATTTAATTACAGATCCTACATTTGGCGGTGTTACCGCAAGTTTTGGAACTTTAGGAGATATTATTGTTGCAGAACAAGGTGCAAGAGTTGGTTTTGCAGGCAGAAGAGTTATTGAACAAACTATAAGACAAAAACTTCCTGCAGATTTCCAAACTGCCGAATATCTGATGAAATATGGTCAGGTTGATGTTGTTTCTTCGCGTAAAGAGCTAAGAGATACATTGGCAAATATTTTGGCTATGCACGAATAAGGAGTATGATTGATGGCTACAGCTTTAGATTTTGAAAAACCTATATTGGAGATTCAAGAAAAAATTGAGGAATTGAAAAAAATGAGTTTGGAGTCCGGCATGGATTTAAATAAAGATATTGAGATATTGGAACAGGAAGCAGAAGATTTCAAAAAGGAATTGTTTGCGAATCTTGATCCAACACAAAAAATGCAGATTGCTCGTCATCCGGAGCGTCCTAAGTTTTTGGATTACGTGAACTTAATGTGTACTGATTTTGTTGAACTTCACGGGGATAGAGTTGGTACAGATGACAGAGCCATTGTTGGCGGTCTGGCGAAACTTGATGGCAAGCCTGTTATGATTATCGGGACAATGAAAGGTAAATCTACCAAAGAAAATCTTGAGTATAACTTTGGTATGCCACAGCCTGAGGGATATAGAAAAGCTTTAAGATTATTTAAGCATGCTGATAAATTTAATATTCCAATAGTTACAATTATTGATACTCCAGGAGCTTACCCGGGAATAAGCGCGGAAGAGCATGCTCAAGGGGCTGCTATTGCAATGAATTTGCGCGAAATGGCAAAGCTGAGTGTTCCTGTTATTGCAATTATTTCTGGTGAAGGATGCTCAGGCGGAGCTTTAGGATTAGCTGTAGCCAACAAAGTTTATTTGCTTGAACATGCTTACTATACTGTAATTTCACCGGAAGGATGTGCTTCTATTTTATGGCGTGATGCTTCTAAAAATCTCGAAGCTGCTACGGCTCTTAAGATTACAGCACCTCATCTTTTACAGCATGGAATTATTGATGGGGCAATAAAAGAACCAACCCGTGGTGCTCATACAAATTATGAGGTAATGGCTGCGGAGATGAAAAAGACTATTCTGGAAGCGTTGAATGAACTTTCAGGGCTGACTGATGAAGAATTGAGAACTCAGCGTTATGATAAGTTTAGAAAAATGGGTGCTTTTTTGAGCTAGTTTATAAAAATATTACATAAGGGTGGGATTTATATCTCCCCTTTTTAGTTTAAGGAATTGTTATGGATAATAATTATTTTGAAGTAAGATTGCAAATAAATCCGGAGATGGAAGATTTAATATCAGAAATATTTTTTGATAATTTTGACTGCGAGGGTGTTGTTCTGGCAGAAGAAACATACAAAGATTTAGAGATGGTTTCAACAACAGAGGGTACCCTAAAAATCTTTTTAAGAAGTAGTAGTGGAGAAACTTATGAAGATTTGAAATATGATATTGAGAATATTCTAGATTTGTCTCGTGAAGAATTTTTGTCGCGTGGGTTTACCGATGAAAATTTGGGATCTTGGGATTTTGAACTTGAGGAAAAGCAAACTGAAGACTGGTCGCAAAAATGGAAAGAAAAATGGGATGTAACGCATGTTACGGATAAAATAGCAGTTGTCCCTGATTGGATTGATTATGAGCCAAAAAATAATGAAGTTACGATAAAACTTGAACCAGGGTGTGCATTTGGTACAGGTACTCATCAGACAACTCAATTGTGTATGAAAGCTTTAGAAAAATATATGAAACAAGGGGATAGAGTTGCCGATATAGGTATGGGGTCAGGCATTTTGTCAATTCTTGCTAAAAAACTCGGTGCTTCTTATGTTTACGGTTGTGATAATGATGAAACTGTAATTGAAGTTGCCAAAGAAAATGCAGCGAAAAATAATGTTGAAGCTACATTTGAACTCGGTACAGCAGATAAAGTTAATGACAAATTCGATTTCGTTGTCGCAAATATTCTGCATTTTGTGCTTGCTGAGATTATGGGAGATTTGAAAAATATAATGAAATCTGGAGCGTTGATGTCATTAAGCGGAATTTTGGATGAGAAAAAGCAAATGGTTATTGAAGCTTACGAAAAAGAGGGTCTTGAACTAGTTGAAGAAATTAAACAAGACCAGTGGACATCATTTGTTGTAATGAAAGGTTTGTAAATGTTTTTGTTGCAACCATTAGTTAATTTTTATAATAATCTTACTTCAGGGAACCCTGTTGTATATGTTATATTGTTTGTTGTATTTATTTCTATTATCGTAGGATATAAATCTGCAATGGGTGATATCATTAGAGAAAGATATTGGAGGAATAAAAAATGACTAAGACAGCAATAATAATACCTGCACGATACGGGTCATCAAGATTAGAGGGCAAGCCGTTACTTGAAGTTTTGGGTAAACCTATTATTCAATGGGTGTATGAGAAAGCTCAGGCTTCTAAGTTGGCGGATATGATTATTGTTGCAACTGATGATAAGAGAATTTATGACTGCGTAAAATCTTTTGGCGGGGAGGTTGAAATGACTTCAACAGAGCATAAATGCGGTTCAGATAGAATTATGGAAGTTGTATCACGTCATCCTGAAATTTCTTATATTTGTAATCTTCAAGGAGATGAGCCTTTGATAAAACCTGAAAGTATAGATGATGTAATTCGAAATGTAAAAGACGATGAATCCGCGGATATTTCAACTCTAATCAGAGTTCTTAAAGATGAAGTAGAAATTAATAATCCAAATCTCGTCAAGTGTGTTGTTGATAATAATGGTTTTGCACTTTATTTTTCTCGTTCAAAGATTCCGTTCGAAAGAAATTCAAATGTTGCAACTTTTTATGGACATTTGGGCATTTACGGATATAAGCGAAAAGCCTTAGAATCAATGACAACCTTACCTCAAACGCCGTTAGAAAAGACTGAAAGCCTTGAACAGTTAAGAGCTTTAGAAAACGGTATGAAAATAAAAACTTCTGTTGTTGACTTTGTGCCTGTTGGAATTGATACAAAAGAAGATTTGGAGAAATTTAAACAGATTGTGGAAGCTAAACTTTAATTCTTTTCGAAGAAATATTGGGGCTGTACATTGAATAAAAATGCCAGTTTTAACAGCATTTTTAAACTTGGTTTTTCTTTTAAATTTTCCATTCTGCTCACGAATTCTCGTGAGCAGTTAATTTTTTCTGCAAAAGTTTCCTGTGACATTTTTGCATTTTTTCGTAGTTTCTTAATGTTATTTGCGATTATTTTGTGATACATTACTTCATATTTTTGCATATTTTAATTTTGATTGTTTATAATATTCTTACTATGAAGTAATACATCACAATGAGGGATTTTATGAGGAAAGGCTTTACTTTATCGGAAGTTTTAATTACGCTCGGTATTATCGGTATCGTTGCAGCATTAACTATTCCATCGCTAGTGAGTGCATATCAAAAACATGTTGTGGAAGAAAAACTTAAACAGGCTTATTCTATACTGGTTAATGCAAGTCGAATGGCACAAGTTGACCCTGATTTCAGTTATACCCCTCCGAAACAGTATACCGCAGAAGGTTTATATGAAAATGATAAATATGGAATTTTTAAGGCTTATTTTGTACCATATTTGCAGGGCGTTACTGAAATGAAAAGAGCTAAATATAGTTGGAATGGTAAAACTCCGGCTGGTGAAGGCTCTTTAGCAACGTTCAGTAAAGGATGTTTTTGTTTGAATAACGGTATGTGTTTTATGATGGTTAACCATGGGACTAATTATTTTTACATATATGTTGATTTAAATGGACCATCAACTCCAAATGTAGTTGGGCGGGATATTTTTTATTTTGCGTTGCACTTTACAGATAATGGATTGAAAATTGATGGTAAGGTTTATCAGGTTTACAATTCAACTACAAATGATGAATTGCTGCGATGGTGTGGTAAAACAGCATCAGGTTGGGAGGGTGGTAAATCTTGTACTGAATTGATAATTAGAAATAGTTGGGAAATTCCAAAAGATTATCCGTGGTAATATTTTTTCCTAAAATCTTTCAAACTTATACTTGCAATTTTTTGTAAATTAGTGTAACATATTGTTATAAAAATATAAAAAAATAAACATAACGTAATATTTTTTTGTTTTTAAGCAATTGGTGTAAGATTTTGTAATGTAAGTAAGGAAAAGACTATGTCAGAAAATGTTGAAATGGCTAATGAAACAGAAGATCGTCAAAGAATTCTTTTAGCAGATGACGAATCTAGTATTAGACGTATTTTAGAAACCCGTTTAAAAATGGCAGGTTATGATGTGTATACAGCACAGGACGGAGAAGAAGCTGTTGCTGCTTTTAATAAATATAATCCTGATTTGGTAGTGTTAGATGTAATGATGCCTAAGATGGATGGTTATGGAGTAACAAGAGAAATTAGAAGATCTTCAGATGTTCCTATTATTATTCTGACAGCTTTAGGTGATGTATCAGAAAGAATTACCGGTTTAGAATTAGGTGCAGATGATTATGTTATTAAACCATTCAGCCCTAAAGAATTAGAGGCAAGAGTTAAAGCAGTTTTGAGAAGAACAAATAACAGAGAAATGGTTACTCCATCTGGTAAGGTTACTAAAAATGTAATTACAACAGGTAATATCAAAATTGATACTGCACGTCGTCAAGTTTATAGAAAGAATGAAAGAATCAGGCTTACCGGTATGGAATTCAGTTTGTTAGAATTGCTGGTTAATAATTCCGGTCAAGCTTTCTCTAGAAATGAAATTCTTCAACACGTTTGGGCTTATCCTCCTGATCACAGAATTGATACACGTGTCGTTGACGTTCATATCTCAAGATTACGTTCAAAATTAGAAACAGATCCTGCTAATCCTGAATTGATATTGACAGCACGTGGCATAGGTTATATGTTTCAGAGAATAAATTAGTTTAAAAAGGGCTTGTTTTGCAAGCCTTTTTTTAGGAGATGTGTTATGAATAAACTTATAGATATATTATTGAGTTCTAAAGGTGCGGTCCCATTTATTGCTTGTGCTGTTTTATTTGTTGTTATTACTTTTTTGAATCCACCCCTTACAACTGTTGAATGTGTAAGTAAAGATCAATCCTGTGTTGTTTCTTCAAATTTTTTAGGTTTTAAACAAACAAATAATACTTTAGAACCAGAGAGTATTGCAAAAACTACTGTTAAAGAATATTCTGTAAGATATTCTGGAAGGAAAAGGAGACATAATTATAAACGTTACAAGCTATATGTAGTTGATAGTTCAGGAAACAGTAGTTTGCTACTGGATAATATTAGTACTAAATATGAAGCTGAAGAATTAGGGGCTGATTTGTTGACTTGTATAAATGCTCAAAATTATCCTTGTAAAATATCTAAATAATGTAGATTTAGTTATTTTAGTCGGAAATTGTTGTATTCAACTTTAAAATATATACTTGATTTTAAACATTTTTTTGATAATATATGAATATAGATTTGATGGCGGGTGTCGCCAAGCGGTTAAGGCCTCGGATTGTGGTTCCGATATGCGTGGGTTCGAATCCCATCACCCGCCCCATTTTTAAAAGACGTTTTTAAAACGTCTTTTTAATTGCTATTGTTGCATTTGAACTGTTCGAGCATTTTTCTTTGATTTATAATTCAAAAAAGAGTTAAAAAGTTTAATGCTTGTGCCTTTTGGGTTTTAGACCTTGCTTTTACCCCTTATGGGTTTCGAACTCAATTTTTTCTTTTAAGATTTTTTTATAATATGCAAATAAATATGTGTATCTTTGATATTCTTTTAGTTTTTCTTCATCATTATTTGCTAATATAATATCTTCAAACTCTTTATCAATTTGTTCTTTTAGGACTTCAATTAAAAGATGCAATTTTTCAGAATTGCTCATTGTATCTTCAATTATTATTTCCACAGGTATACCATCTATTACTGTTCGTTTAATATAATTCATATTTGTTATATAATGATGTTTATTTATAAATCAAATATGAACTTTGAAAATTTAAACACAGGGTAAAAATAGGCCTTTCTATAGGAAACCAACCGACAACAATATTATAGACCTCGGGTTAGTTCCCGACTAGGAAGGGGGCAAGTATGAACGATTTCAATTTAAGTTTATTTTTAATTTATTTGATTTTGAACATATTAAAAACGGCTCTCATTCAAAAGAATAAGAACCGTTAGACCTCTACAAGGCTTATCGGTAGCTTAGGAAACTACCACCCTGTGCTTTTATTATAAATCATATTTTTAAATTTTTCAATATTATAATTACAATATATTAACTTGATATTCTTTTATTGCGTAATCAAGCAAAATTGATTCTGTAGAAATAAAGGCTGGAAATATAACTTTTTTAAAAAGTTCGTGCAACGTCCCATCACCCGCCCCATTTAAAGAAATTGCACCTTCGGGTGCTTTTTTGTTAGGAATGATAAAGGTTTTCAGGGTTCGAACTTTGCTATTTATACTTTCTTTAGTTTTTTATTACGATAGTCAGAGACTTCCAAATTAATTGTTACTTATATTTGTATATTTTGATTTATAAAACTTAAATTTTATGGCTATAGTGATAGTTGTTTGTATTCTTCATTTTCCAGTGTTAGAAGTTTTATTTTGTTATTTAATCCGCCTGTGTAACCTGTGAGCTTTCCATTTGAGCCGATTACTCTGTGACAGGGGATAATTATAGCAATAGGGTTATGTCCTACAGCTCCGCCAATAGCCTGTGCTGACATTGATTTTTTATTATATTTACTAGCAATGACTTCTGCTATTTCTTTATATGTCACTGTTTTTCCATATGGAATTTTACAGAGAATATTCCAGACATCTAGTTGAAAAGGTGTTCCGGTAGGTGCCATTGGAATTTCTGAAATTTCAGGTCTTTCCTTGTTGAAATATCTGTTGAGCCATTCCTTGGTTTGAATAAATACTTTCAGGTTGTTATTTTTTAGTATTGTATTATTTTTTATGGATGCTTCAAAATTTTTTTGCCCCTCAAGCCAGACTCCTGTAATATTATCAGCATTGCTTGCGATAGTTAATTCTCCTAAAGGTGATTTATATGTTGTTTTGTAGTATATAACATGACTATTTTTCATTATATGCCATTTCATTTATGAATAAATGTTTATATAACTCTTCCGGTGAATAAAAACAAAAATTTGCATTTTTTTTCATAAAACTGCTTATTTCAGGAACATTATGCGCCCAGCAGGCTGCGGCAAATTTTACATTACTTGATTTTGCCATTGCATACCCGGGTTTTAAATCATCTACTACGAGTATATCTGAGGAAGTTAGATCTTTAAATTTTTTCAAAATTTCATTGATTGCGTAAGGGGATGGTTTAACAAGTTCTAGAGGTAGTTCTTTTCCAAAAATAAGGTCAGGTAGAGGTAGGTTATTTGCTTTGTAATCTCTCAGAATATTTGTTTGTAATGAGTGTGAAGCTACACATACATATCCACCAAGTTCTTTTTGCTTTAAAATTACTTTTTTCATCCATTCATAAGCTATGGGAACATGCTGTGCCACATATTCTTTCCAATGCTGGAATTCTAATATTGATTCTTCTTTATTTAATTTGATAATATGTTGGCAAAAATTGACAAATCCTGGATGACAGTTCATTTCATAGAATTCATTTAAACTCATTTTTAATTGGGGTCTTAGTGTTTTCATTATTTCTACGAATGCCGGATAATGTATCGTTGCTGTACTATTAACTACGGTGTCATCATGGTCTAAAACTAAACATTTATATTTCAAACTTTCCATTTATTCTCCTTAAAAAGGGGGTGTATATAGTAATATCATATTATGAGTACTGTATCTAATCAATCCTTTTTGCAGTTATATTGAAATAAGATTTACAAAGTGTCCTGCTTGTTGTTTTTTGGTAGAATATACTATGGGAGGAAAGATGGAAGAACATTTTGTATCTGCTGCGACAATGACAAATTGGCAGCGGTTAAATGTAAGTGAGGCTGAAGTTAAATTCAGGTTATCTAAAAGAGCAAATAAAAGGTTTTCGACCAAAAAATTTATTCCTGTTGAATATTTTGTTAATAAGAAGAATGTTGTGTTTGTTGAAACTATCTTGGATTATGTAAAAGTTAACAGTTTAAATACTAAAGCTGTTATTTACAATGTTGCTTTAAATCTTTTGAATAGAATGAATATAATTCATATTAATAATTCTAATAATATATTTACTAATAATACATTTTTATCTGAAATATTGAATGATTTTTCTCAAAGTGTAGATGATTATTTGATATCTATTCCAATACCTTTAGAAGAGTTCGATTTTCTTGGAGTGTTATATCAATCACTATTAAATGAAGGAGTTAAAAACTGTAAAGGTTCTTATTATACTCCGACTTATCTGCTGCAAGATTTTATGCAAAATTTAAATTTTGATACGAAATTCTTAGATCCTTGCTGTGGAACAGGCAGTTTTTTATTAGCGGCTGCAGATAAAATTGATAATCCAAATTACATTTATGGAGTTGATTCTGATGAAATTGCGTGCTTTATTGCAAAAATAAATTTAATAATTAAATATCGGAATTTTGAATTCAAACCAAATATCTATAATACAGATTTTCTTTTAGATTGTGGAGATTTAGAGGATGAAAGATTTGATGTTATAGCGACTAATCCGCCATGGGGAGCTAAAACAGACAATATGTATAATAAAATTTATCCGGAAATTTTATCAGGTGAATCATA
>CAJMAX010000038.1 GCA_905211505.1 uncultured bacterium
CGGTTATTTAAAACCTTTACTACCCCATCCCGAACATACAAATAGTCATGCTGAACTGTCGACATGTCATCCTGAACTTGTTTCAGGAGCCCAATCGAAGTGTCCGACGAAAAGATTCCGAAACGAGTTCGGAATGACTGTGCTCGCCGGAGCGGATTTTGACGGACGTGAAACGTCTATCGAGAGAGCGCTGTTTAAGCGGTCGAACGGTCAACAATCTAAGAGACGGGGTACTTTGCCACCAATTATTTACTCGCAACACCAGCAAATTCAGCTCCGCAAGGTCAGGGTGAAATGAGTAAGAAGATTCTTCGCATTCGTTCAGAATGACCGTGTTTGCGAAAAAGCCGCATTCACCCTTGCTGAAGTCCTTATTACATTGGGCATAATAGGTGTGGTTGCAGCAATTACGATACCTATGTTGATAACTAAATATCAGAAATTTCAAACAGTGACCAGATTAAAAGGTATTTATTCGCAATTATCTCAAGCAATACGGTTGTCAGAAGACGAAAATGGCGACCTCTCCGGATGGGATTTATCTGCTCCTGATTGGTTTGACCGTTATCTTGCCAGTTATGTTAAAGCTTCAAAAATTAAGCTAAAAGATGTAAATGATGGAGATTCAATATTTTATAAACAGCTTTCAGGGGCGCGGGAAAATGGGCTTGCGATATTAGCAGGGGCTGAGCTTGGTGGAAGTTCTTCTTATCTTTTACTTAACGGTGCTCAAATCTTTGTTGCTGATACGTATCGTCTATCTAGTGAGTCTGCGGGTATGATTATTGATATAAATGGAGCTTTTACTCCACCAAATCAATTTGGAAAAGATACTTTCTATTTTTATGTATATAACAAATACGGATTAAAACCTATGGGAATGCATAACTCTCAAGAATGTACCCCTCCGATAGATGGAAATCCAGGACGTGAATATTTAATGACAAGTAATTGTCTGCAGTATGCTTGTAATAAGAAGAGCCGTGGAATGTTTTGTGCTGCTCTTATATTTACTGATGGGTGGACTATCTCAAAAGATTATCCCTGGTAAATAGTTAAAATATTTTATAAGGATTTAATATATTTTTAGGGTCAAATGTCTTTTTGATAAGTCGCATATAGTCAAGAGCTCCTCCATCAACAACTTTTGATATATAAGCCTTTTTTTCTAAGCCTATACCGTGTTCGCCTGAAATTATTCCACCAAGTTTTACTGTCAGTTGGTAGATTTCAGATTTTGCAATTTTGTAGTGCTTATATTCCTCATTGTTATTGTAATCAATTGGAATTTGAGGATGTACACTGCCGTCTCCAACGTGTCCCACCATACATACTGTAAGTTTGTGTCGTTTGCAGATATCTTGAATTCCTTTGACTAATTTTGCTAAGTTGTTTCGAGGAACAATTATATCATCTGTTGTAACATTTGGTTTTAATTTTGTACAGGCTGCCATAGAAGATCTTCTTGCCAACCAGATATTGTCAGATTCTTCTTTTGTCGTTGAATATTGAATATTTGCGGCATTATTTTCTCTTAGTATTTTACAAATAGTTTCTCTTTGTTCAGAGATGTTTGATTTGAATCCATCAATTTCTATTATTAGAGCTGCATCTTTATCGCAAAGTAATCCTGTTGGATAAAATTGTTCAACAGTTTGTATTGCATTTTTGTCCATAAAATCAATTGTGGCCGGGAATACTTGTTTTTCTATAATTTTATTTACAGCAATAATGGAGTTTTCAACTTTATCAAAATATGCCATAATAACCTGTGTTGTTTCTGGTTTAGGTATAAGTTTTATTGTTGCTTCTACTACAATTCCTAAAGTCCCTTCAGAACCAATGAATAAACTTCCAAGGTTATAGCCTGTTGCATTTTTTATTGTATTAGAGCCTGTTCTAATCAATTCACCATTTGCAGTTACAACAAGCATATCAATTATATAATCTTTTGTTGAACCATATTTAAAACATCTGGCGCCTGCTGAATTTTGAGCAATACTTCCGCCAATTGTTGAAACTTTCAAATTTGACGGATCCGGTGGATAAAAAAGCCCAATATTTTCAACTTCTCGTTGTAAATCGCCGACTATAACTCCAGGTTGTACTTTTGCTGTCATATTTTCCGGATTGATTTCAATAATTTTGTTCATTTTAGAAAAATTTAAAATTATGCCCCCGTGGGTTGCAACACAAGCTCCAACAGTATTCGTACCAGCACCTCGGCATATAACAGGAATCATTTGTTCTCCCGCAATTTTTACAACTTTTTGTACCTGTTCTATTGTTTCAACAAAAACTACTGCATCCGGTAGTGTTGATTTCGTATACGGATTGTTTGAAGCATCGACTGAGTACACGTAACGTTCTTCAATTTCTGAAAGTATGTTTTCTTTTGGTAATGCTTTATTTAATTTTTTTATCAGGGTATTAGTCAACATATGACGCCAGCTTTTCTATATTTGTACTTAATTTTGCCAATTGTTTATCTATTTTGTCAATTTTTCGCGTAACTTTTGTGTCATCAATATCTTCAACTGCATTTAGAATTTTTTCCAAAGACATTTCAAGTCGGTCAATACGTTCTTGTTGTTGCTCAAACTTGTCTTCTATGCCGGAAAGTTTTGAGATTTGTTTTTCGAAAAAGCTGAGTCTTGCCTGTTGTTCGTCAAATTTTTCTTCAATAGAGTTTAATATATCTGTTTGTTCCGGTATGTCTTTTTTTAATGTTTCAATGGCGGCTTTAATTTCGATTATTTCATCCGAATTTGTTGAAATTTTGTTCATGCTTTCGCTTGCAGAATCAATCCATTCACCCATGTAAATAAGAGCTTGTCTCATTACTTTATCTGAATCGGACGATTTTTCAAGCATTTGCGTAACTTTATCAACTTTATTTGATATTTGGTTTGTAATCATTTTTCCGAAGTCTTCTAAGCCATTATTGAGAGCATTATAAGATTCATCTGAATTTATTAATAATTTTTGAGTTTGTTCTTGAATATTATATATATCAGATTTGATATCTTTGATTTCATCTTGAGTCATAGAACTTTGCAGTTCTTCTACCGTTGAAGTTATCCTATAAAGTGAATCTGATATATTTGCTAATTCGCTTGATTGTGATTCAAGTTCGTTATTTTGGAGTTCATTAAGAGCAAGTCTAAGTTTTGCCAAGTCAGATTCTATATCTTGCATAGAATATGTATAATCTGGATCTTCACTGGAATTTGTTATTTGTTTTAATTGTTTTGTGACTTCAACAAGATTTTTGTTAATTATCTCTGTTTTTTCTTCAACAAAATCTTTGATATCTTCTGACTCTTCGATAAATGAAACTTGTTCAAATATGGTTACAACTGCAGTCATAATTGAATCTTTCATATCTTTGAGAGTTTTTTGAAGTTTATTATTACTTGAATTTGAATTTAAATTCAGATTATTAACTTCAAGTGTTAGTTCTTTCAGACATTTTTTGAACGCATCAGTTTTGTTATTGTGTTCAAGGCGTTCAATATAATCCATTTGAGCAAGAATTAAATGTTTTACATCATCAATATCCTGCTGGGTATTGATATTATCTTCGCTGCTGGAAATAATATCAATTTTGTGGTTTAAGGCTTCCAGCATAGATGTTATTTTTGCATCTGACTCTGAAAGTTTGTCAAATTTTTCCGGAATGATTATAGTATCAATTTTATTTTCTATTGATAAAAGCGTATCTTGAATACTATCTAAATTTGTATATGAGGAAGTGTCTGATATACTATCAACTTTTTCTTCCAAAATAGATAGAGTATCTTTTATTTCATCCAATTGATATGCATTATTGTCTGTTGCAATTACATCAATTTTTTTGTCAAGATTTTCAATTGATTCTTTTATATCTTCAATGCTATCGTAGTTATCAGAAGTTGCAATAATATCAATTTTTTGGTCAAGATTGCTTAATAATTTTTTGATATCTTCATTTTGTCGAGATTGATTGTCTAAATCATCTTCATAAATTCTTTCGATAACATCTCTGACGTCTTCCATTAAATCGTGGTCATCACTTGAGGCAAGAATATCAATTTTTTCATTAATCAAGGCAAGCATTGTTTGAATCTCTTGATTTGAGCCGGTATTTATTTCTCCGGCATTAAGCTGTTCAAGAGCCTGCTTTATTTCTTGAATCCATTCAGAGTTATCTGTGAGTGTAAGTATATTGATTTTATCACTGATATCTTCAAGTAACGAATGAATTTCTCCGCCTGCCAAATATCCTTTAATTTCTTCAAGCCAATCAGTTTTTAATGTCTTAGCCAGAAGTTCTACTTTGTTATTTAGAGACATTAATAAATTATTGTTGCCAAGGGTCGGAATAGAATTTAGAGAGGAGCTACGTACGTTTTCCGGTAACACTCTTTCTATATCACTGCGCAGGTTGTTAATGTCTTGTTTTAGAAGGTCAAAAGCTTTTATGAAGTCAAAGTTATTTGCACCGAGTAAGATTTCATCTTCTTCATCATCAGTGTCAAAATCATCTTCATCATTTCCTTCTGAAAAATCTTCATCAACAGCAAGTTCTTCAAATTCTTTGTCTTCGTTTTCACCTTCAGAAAAGTCTTCGTCCGGTAAAATATCGACATTGTTATTTCTTTGAACTTTGTTATTTTTAACTACTGTAATTGTGTCAATTTTTTCTCTTATCGTATTTAAGACTTCTTCAATTTCTGGATTTTCATCTGACAAATTACTGATTAAGCTTGAAAATTTATTAAAGTCATCTTTTATTTCTTCAATAACTTTTGCGTTTTTATTTTTTTCAAATACCTCTTCATATTGATTTGTTCCAAATTCATCGCTTATATTTTGATTTTCTTGTTGGATTTTGCTTAGTTCTTTGATTTTTGATTTAAAACATCTTTTTAATTTTTCAATTGCTTGAATAATTTCTTCATTGTTCATAGCAACAGTAATCATAGATTTTATTTCATCATGCTGTGATGTTATTTTATCATTGATTGAAGTTTTTATATCTTCAGCAATTTCTTTTAGATATTCTTGTTGTTCATTTTTAAAATTAACAATCTGAGATACAAATGTATGCAACTCTTCCATTTGTTCCGCGTCTGGTGGAGTAATTTGGTTTAGAGTGTTTTCTAAATCTGATTTTAGATTGTCAATTTTTATTATTACTGAATCAATGTCCCCAAGTATAAAATCTCTTAAATTTCTTTCGGTGGAAGTTAAGTCTTTTGAAATTTGTTCATATGTCTCTTCAAGACGTTCAAAGGTACTTTTTGCATATTTTGTGCATTCTGTTATGTCATCTTGAACTGAATCATGTAATATTCCTAGCTGTTCTTTTATTTTTCCTGTTTGAGGACCTTCAGGAGTTTGAACGGCCAGACAGGTTAAAAGTTCTTTAATTGGAGATAACTCTTTTATCAGTTTATCTGTTTTTGAGTTTAAGTCGTTGATAACATCTGTATTTATTAACTCCAATTCCTGTTTGAAGTCCATAATTTTGTTATCTGTTACGGTTAATCTTTCGTATAAATCTATATTTTCAGTGCTGGCATGCCGTAATTCTTTTATAAAATCTAAAAGAACTGCAGATTTCTCTTCAATAAGTTCTGCATTATATGCAAAGCCTTGTTGTAGTCCGTTATCAATATTTTCTGAAAGTGTAGATAGATTTTCGCTTAATTCGTTTAATTTTTCAGCAACAAATCCGGATACTGAGGTTTCACTTGTTTTATCAAGATTGAGTATTGCAAAAGATTCTCCAAGTTGTTGGATTTGGTCTTTGAGCTGCAAAATTTCGGCAACGGTATCTGACAAACTTTCAGAAGGAAGGCTGTCTGTTCTTGTTAACTGTTGATATTCATTAAGTTTATCTAAAATTTGAGTAAATTGATTTTCATTGAATGATTTGTAATTATTTAATTCATTTTCAACATTATTCAGTTGTTTTTTTATACTGTCGCTAATACCTTTGTCAGAGGTATCAAGAACAGTTTTGATATCTTCAAGGTATCTTTCAATTGAATTTATATTTAAGCTCTTTTCAATTTCGATACCGTCAAAATTCGATTTTTTATTTTGTATGATTTCTTTTATTTCTGAAATTTCTCTAATAATTTCTTCTTCATTTATTTTTAAATCTTTATTTAAGTATTCAGAAATTGTTGTTAATTTGTTCTCTATATTATCTGTCTTGTTAGACAGTTCAAGCTGTTGTGAATTTATAGCTTCTTGAATATCTTCTTTAAATGAGTGAATATTTTGAGATAACGAATCTGTAAGATTTGAAAAATCAAGATTTTCAAGTTTTTCTGATAAATTTTCTTGTTTTTGTTTTATTTCATCAAGATTCGTGGATATTAATTCAGAATTGTTGAGGACTAATTGAACAAAATCTTTTAAATCCTCTGCAATATTGTTGAATTCTTCAGCTGTAGCAGCAGAATCTATTGCTGTTTTTATTTCTGACAATTTTGAAATGACAGAATCATTATGCAATTCTGTTGTATTAAGGATTTCAGTTTTTAAATCCTCAAGTTTGAGTTCAGCATTAGAAATTGTAACTGTTTTAGTATCACCGTTTCCGGATTGAGAAAAATTCTTCAGGATTTCAACTATCTGTGCTGTGGTTTCTAAAATTTGTGATAAATCTTTTTTTTCTGCCTTATTTGGCATTTGCTGGATAATTTCTTCTGTATTTTCTTTGATTTTTGAGGAAATTAGCCAGTCTTCTATTGATGAAGCTTTATTATATATGTTTTCAAATTCATTATCCAGATTAAGATTATCAATCATTTGTTCTATTTCATCAGTTTGCGAGGCTAATGATGAAATATCATCTTTATTGGCAAGATTTTGTATACTTTCAGCCAGAGTTGATTGATTTTCTTTTATATTTTCAATATCTTGTTGAGTTGCTGAATTTTCAAGTTTTTCTGAAATATTATCAGCTTTTTCCAGTAGTATGTTAACTATTTTACTACTGTGTTCATTATCAATAATTATTCTTTCTATATCTCCTTTTTGTGGAAGCCGGGATAACATTTTTGAAATATGCTGTTTTATATCGTAGCTTTCATTTTCAAACGAAATTTCATTGATACAAGACAAGACTTTTGCAACTACAGCTTCTTTGATATCAGTAACAATATTTTTTACAGTTGAAACTTCTTCTTTTATCAATGCTAATTTTGATTCAATGTCAAAACTGTCCCCTTTTATATTACAGTTTTTAATATCTTCATTAAGCGTTTCCAGTTTTTGAAATAATTTTTGTAAAGATTCTTCCAGTAATTTGGTTCCTGGAAGTCCTTCTATATTCTGGGTAACTTTAGCTAATTTTTGTTTTACCTCTTCAGTTTGATTAACAATAGCTTCGGTTTTAAGCGTAATTTTTTCAAAATCTTTTTTTGAAACCATTTCGCTATTTGTTGCTTTAGAAATATTTTGTAGTTCTTCAATATCAGACTTTGACGCAAGCGAAACTATTTTTTTTGAAATATTATCAGATTTTTCTATTATTAAATCAATGATGCCCTGTGTATATTTGAGGTTTTCATTTGCTGCTATGTTGTTTAGTAGTTTTTCAAGATTTAAATCTTTTTCTTCTGCAGATTTTAAATATGTTATTATTTCTTTTACTGCATTGCCAATTATCTCAATCTGTTTTTTTGCATTTGTTTTAAGTTTCTTGTTATCAGAATCTGCTATATTTGCAATGATGGGTTTTAAATTTGAACTAAGGCTATTTGTAATGTTTTTGTAAGCGTGATTAAGCTGTTCAAAATTATCTTTTAATTGCTGTAGTGAAATTTTTATGTCTTCTTTATTGTTTTTTAAAGAGCTCAGAGAAGTATTTATTTTACCTGTTATTTCTTTTTGCAACTCAAGATGGTTGTTGAATTCTGTTAAATTTTTTGAAAAAGTATTATAAGCTTTGAGCATGTTTTTAGATTGAGCATGCTCATCTGCCTCTTCAAATAATATATTCAAAGCTTTTTGAATATCATTGAATTTGACGGCTGTTGTAGAATATTTTAATTCTACTGTTTTTGTCAATTCTTCAAGATATACTTTGATAAGTTTAATAGAATCTTCATTTTCTTCCATTAAATCAAGTTTATCATTTATACTTGCTAATAATTTATCAAAACTCTCTATATTTTTGTTATTAGCTCGTCTCATCTCCTTCAATAAATCAACGATTACTTCTAATTCTTGAGCCATTTCTTAGTCCTTAAAAATAAATCCCTACATTTTGATTTTAGCAGGCATAGAACTTTTAGTAAATTTTATTTCATATATTTATTACAAATGTTAAGAATCCATACAATTTATATTTAAAATTTAGTATTAGTGATAGAATGTTGTGGAAGATATATTGAAAAGAGGGGATAGTATGAGTCACATTGTCATAAATGAAAATAAGTGTAAGGCTTGTTATTTGTGTGTAAAAGAATGTCCTAAAAATTTGATAAAAATAAGTGAAAAAACAAATAATTTAGGAAATAAAATTGTGGAATTTTCGGACCCTGAGCATGTATGTTTAGGGTGTGCAATGTGCGCGACTAGATGTCCGGATTTAGCTATAACAGAGGTATATAAAGGATAAATAATGGTAGAATGTTTAACTGGTAAAAAAGTTTTAATGAAAGGTAATTATGCAATAGCAAATGCGGCTGTTTTAGCCGGCTGCCAGTGCTATTTTGGTTACCCTATTACTCCGCAGAGTGAAATTGGAGAGTTCATGAGCGGTAAAATGCAAGAATTAGGAAGAGCTTATGTTTCTGCTGAAAGTGAACTGGCTGCTATTAACATGGTATTAGGAGCTTGTTCTACTGGAGTAAAAGCGATGTCTTCATCATCTTCTTGCGCTGTTGCTCTTATGCAGGAAGCCTTATCTTATGCTACAGCTGATGAACTTCCTGTAGTTCTTGTTAGTGTTATGAGAGGCGGACCCGGATTAGGAAACATTTATCCATCTCAAGGGGATTATTTTCAGGCAACAAAAGGCGGCGGAAATGGAGATTATAAACTGATAGTGCTGGCGCCTTCTACTGTTCAGGAGTGTGTGGATTTAACTTATAAAGCTTTTTATCTTGCTCATAAATATAGAAATCCTGCTGTGCTATTGGCAGATGGTATGCTTGGGCAAATGATGGAGCCTGTTGAATTTAAACCTTATCCATATCCTGAAGTAGATAATTCCTCCTGGGCATTGACCGGTGCAAAAAATAGAGCATCAAGAATTATAAGATCGTATGCTCCTCTTGCAGATAATCAATGCGTATTTTTAGAAAAATTATTTGATAAATATAAAGCTTTGGAAGAAAATGAAACAGAGTGGGAAGAAATCGGAACCGAAGATGCAGATATTATATTAGTAAGTTTCGGCAGTACATCTCGAAATGTCAAAACCGCGGTTAAAATGCTTAGGGAAAAAGGTATAAAAGCCGGTTCATTCAGACCTGTTACATTATTCCCATTCCCAGGTAAGCGATTGCAGGAACTTTCACATATTGTTAAAAAATTTGTTGTGGTTGAAGTTAATATGGGACAAATGGTATATGATGTCAAACTTGCTGTTAACGGTGTTGTTCCTGTTGATTTGATTCACAAAGGAGTTGGAACTCCTCCTCCTCCTGAAGAAATTGTTGCACAAGTGTTGGAGGGGTTAAAGTAATGTCTAAACAAGTTTTTAAAATAGCAGATTCTTTTAAAAAAGATGCAAAATATACTTTTTGTCCCGGGTGTGATCACGGGGTGGCGGTTAGATTGGTCGCAGAAGTGTTGGATGAACTGGGTATTCGTGATAATACAATTGTTGCAGCTTCTATCGGGTGCTCGGTAACAATTTATGATTTTTTGGAGATTGATGCGCTAGAAGCACCGCATGGCAGGGCTTTAGCTGAAGCGACTGGTATAAAACGTGCTATGCCTGATAAATTTGTATTTACATATCAAGGTGATGGTGATTTTGCTTCAATAGGCTTAGCTGAAAGTACTCATGCAGCATTGAGGGGTGAAAATTTATCAGCAATATGTATAAACAATACAACTTATGGGATGACAGGCGGTCAGTTGGGGCCAACAACTTTACTGGGGCAAGTTACAACAACTTCGCCTACAGGTAGAAATGTTTCATACTATGGTTATCCTATAAAAATGGCCGAGCATATAGCCTTATGTGATGGTACAGCTTTCAGTGCAAGAGTATCTTTAGACACTGTTCCTAATATCAGAAAGGCAAAACAGGCAATTAAAAAAGCTTTTGAAGTTCAGCTTCAAGGATTAGGTTTTGGCTTTGTTGAAATTCTATCAACTTGTCCTACGAATTGGAGAATGTCTCCACAACAGGCTCATGAAAGAGTTCGGAATGAAATGATGAATGTTTTCAAACCTGGTATATATAAAGATATTACAGTAAAAGATTAGGTAAGGAATATTATATGGAAAAAGATTTTATAATTGCAGGATTTGGTGGACAAGGTGTATTGCTTGCCGGTGAGGTCTTGGCTAATGGATTTATGCTTGACGATAAGAAAGTAACCTGGTACCCGTCTTACGGGGCTGAAATGCGTGGTGGAACTGTGAATTGCGGTATTGTTATGGCTGATGATGAAGTTAGTGCTGTGCAAAAATCTCATGCTGATTATATTATTGTATTAAATCAGGCTTCTTTTGATAAATATACTTCATTTGTGAGACCTGGTGGAACTATTATTGTAAATACCTCTCTGGCTAAAGAAGTAAAAAAACGAGATGATATTAAATATGTTTTTGCGCCAATCACTCAAATGGCTGAAGAAGAACTTGGAAATATTAAAATGTCTAATATCCTTGCATTAGGGATTTTGTCGAAAGTTAGCTGTCTTATTTCTGTGGAATCTCTTGAAAAAGCTTTGAACAATGTGATTCCGCCGCACCGAAAACAATTAATTCCGAAAAATATAGAAGCATTAAAACTCGGTTATGAGTATGATTTATTGGCTAAATAGTTCAAAATCACCTAAAAAGTTGATTTTAAATTTATAAGAACAGTTTATTCTTTATATGTGATATATAAGAGGTTTATTCAAAGTGAAACGAGAACTTATTTCTGCTATTAGAGAAAAAGAATTACAACTGGCGAAATTAAGAGAACATATTGATAAGAGTAAAGTTTGTTCGGATTTATATGATAAGATGCTTCTGGAAAAAGCAATTTTAAAAAAACAGCTTGAGGATTTGCAAAATAATTCTATAGT
>CAJMAX010000039.1 GCA_905211505.1 uncultured bacterium
TTTTGTTCTGTCCTCACCGAACGGGGAAATATGCCACCAACTGTTTAATCTCAATACAAGTATTCAGTTCCGCAGGGGTGCTGCGTACGTAGGTATGCTACCAACTGTTTATTTAGCCAAGGTATTTTTGAAGTGTTTCCCGATTAAATACTTCTACACTGTCTTTTGAATGAATAAATATCATGCACGTTATTATTGTTTTTAGTGTATCGAAGTCAGAGAAAGACATTTTATTTCTCAAATCTTCCATGTTATTTGCAAGGAATTCCATAATAACGGTTTTATCGTTGTATACAAGGCTCGAAAAATAATCAAAAGATTCTTTAGATTTGATGCCCTCTAAATAAATAATATCAGGAGACTGAAATTCAATGAATCTTGCAGCTTTGTCCATATTGAAGCCTACGTTTTCATTAAATTCGCACTGATTAATTCCATTAAGTTCATATTTTGAAATACTTTCCAGTGTCATAATATTTTTTGATTTTGATTTTGCAGCTTCAAGCAAAAGCGAATATATTACGTGTGTTTTTCCGCTCAAAGATGAACCACAGACCATGATAATTCCCGGCTTTTCCAGGGCATGTTTTATTTCCGATAGTTCTTGTTTAGATGAAATTATTTTATTTAAATCTTTTGGGGGCTTATAAATTTTTAAGAAAATTCTTTCGCCCATAATTGTTGGAAATGTTGAAACACTTGCGATTACCATAATATTGTCAACTTTAAAACATAATTTCCCCAGTTGTGGCACTTCTGAGACAGAAGGGTCGAGCTCCGAAAGTGTTTTTAATTTTGCAACAAAAGATGAAATTAAAACTGTCGGTATGATTCCTTTATTTAAAAGCTCGGTTTGTTTTTTGAAGTTAACACTAAGACCATCATCCTCACCTTGGAATGTTACTTCGTGGATACCTTCTAAAATTGCCTGTTTAAGTATGGCTCTAATTATTTTTTGGATATGGTTGTCGCTTAAATCTTCTTTATGTAATTCATCCTGCCAATCGTAACCTGTATTGGATTCCGTTGAAATATTCCCGACAGTAACATCAATTTTGTAAAATTCATCAATTTTTCTGAGAATGCTTTCCTCTGACGAAAGTACCGGATCAATTTCGCATTCTGCAGTTTCCATAATTTTATCAATTGCAAATAAATCCCTGGGGTCTGCCATTGCAACTGTTAGTGTATTTTCAATTTTGAACAAAGGAATAATTTTGTATCTTCGTGCATCTGAATAATTTATGTATTTTAAGCACTTAATATCAAGCTGGTAGTCTTCAAGATTAACATAAGGGGTATGCAGTTTTGATTCCAAAAACTTAATTAATTTTTCTTCTGATAAGAAGCCTGAATTTATCAGAGCTTGCCCGATATTTATATTTTGTGCATTAGCAATTTCTTCGGCTTGTTCTACAACTTCGTATTGAACGAGCCCTTCTCTTACAAGGTCATATTTCAGAGTTTCCAGTGTTTTGTTTGTTATAATATTCATTTTATTTTTCTGATTCCAAGTATTTTTGAACTGTTTTTACTACATCATCAAGGTCAAAAGGTTTTGTTATATATTCATCAGCACCTGTTTCTTCTCCGATGAGTTTATCTTCTTCCTGTGAACGTGCTGTAATCATTAAAATGGGGATGTTTTTGTATTTGTTGTCAAACTTTAAAAGACGGCTGATTTTGTATCCATTAATCCTTGGCATCATAACATCTAAGATAATTAAATCAGGAATAATATCCCGTGCTAATTTTAATCCATCTTCACCATTGTATGCGCAGTAACAGGTGTAATTATAATTTTCAAGAACAAATTTTAAGCTTTCAACAATATCTTGCTCGTCATCTACTATAAGAATTTTTTTCATATTCTCCCCTAATCCTTTAATAATCTTTATTACAGTATAACATATTTTTCAGCAGGCTTCTTTATTATTACAATATGTAAATGGTATAACTACTTGCATCTATTTAATTTCTTTGAAAAATTCGTTTGTTATCAGTTGTGAATATCTATCTTTCTCATTCGCAGAAATCAATATTTTATCATTACCTTGTTCATCTTTGACAACTGAAATTATGCCTGAAATTTCTCCAACAGGAAGCTTTTTCATTTTTGCAGAAAATTTCACATATGGAATTTCTTTTCCGTAGGATTTCATTGTTCCTTTTTCTGTTATTGCGAATTCTTCAATTGCTGCAGATTGATATTTAATTTTACTGATAGCTGTTTTTATTCGAGTTTCGGCATCAGGCGCTTTTATATCATCTGTTGACAGAATTGTTTTTTTTCCTGAATCAACCACTACCATTTTTTGACCAGAGGCTTTATGTTCTGCTAAAACTGCGTTATAGCCCAAAACTCCTGCGGCTTTTTCTATTTCAAATTCTTTGTTTATTTTTGAGAAGTCTCCAATTTTTTGAGCGCGCTCCAGTACGACATCTTTACTCGGGTTTATGAAATTCTTGAATTGATATTTAATCCAATTTTGCCCTCCAAGCGCCATAAAACCTACAATTGCTAATGTTAAAAAAACTGACCGTGTTACGTTTTTTAAACAACCCATGTTGAAATCCTCTCATTTTTATATAAATATTATAATATGAGCAAGTCTGAAATCAATCACATAAACAGTTGGGAAGTTAATCTGGAAGATACGACTCCGGTTATGCAGCAATATTTAAAGATAAAACAGGAAAATCCTGAAATTTTGCTGTGGTATAGACTGGGAGATTTTTATGAAACATTTTTTGAAGATGCACTAATCATGTCCAAAGAGTTGGAATTAACATTAACTGGGCGTGATGCAGGTCCTAAGTTAGGTAGAATTCCGCTTGCTGGAATTCCCGCTAAGTCTGCTGATTCATATTTGGAAAAACTTGTACAAAAGAATTTTAAAGTTGCAATCTGCGATCAATTAGAAGACCCTAAGTTTGCTAAAGGGCTTGTAAAACGTGGAGTTACAAGGGTAATTACTGCAGGTACATTGACAGAAAGTAATCTTTTAAACCAAAATTCTAACAATTATATTTGTGCAATTTATCAGGATGAAAAAAGTGAGCTGTTTGGTTTTTCATATACGGATATTTCAACGGGAGAGTTTAAAGTTACTCAGGCGTCTTTAAATTTGGTTATGGCAGAACTTGCCAGATTAAATCCATCAGAAATTGTTGCTCCAAGTCAAAAACAAGATATTAAACCTTTTCAGATTGTTCCGGATGAGGTAATAAATCTTCCTGATGAGATAACAAAAAGATATAATTGTTCAAAGATTCCTCCGTCTGTTTTTGAACCGATGTTTGCTGAAAATAATTTAAAACAGGTTTTTAAGACCCAAAGTTTGGAAAGTTTCGGATATTCAAAGTATAAAATAGGATTTAGGGCAGCAGGGGCGCTTGTGGCATACGTTTGGGAAACATTAAAGGGCAATATGCCAAAATTTGATAGGATTGAATCGTATGAGCTTTCCGAGTATATGATTTTAGATGCTTCAACGAGAAAAAATCTTGAGCTTGTTGAAACCTTACGTGAAAAAAATAAATATGGTTCTTTGCTCTGGTCAATCGACAAAACTAAAACAAATATGGGGGCAAGACTTTTAAGAAATTGGATTTGTCAGCCGTTAAAAAGAGTTGATGATATATTGAAACGTCAAAATTCAGTAACAGAGCTTGTTGAAAAAAGTGATATAAGATTTAGTTTATCTGAATCATTGGAAAAAATTTATGATATACAACGTCTTGCTACTCGTATGAGTAATGGTTCAGCCAGTCCTAAAGATTTTGTAAGTTTAAAATTATCTCTGTCAATGCTGCCACAAATACTTGATTGTACCCAGGAGCTTGATAATGATATGTTCTCATTAATTAGAGAATATCAAGATGATATTGCAGATTATACTCAACTAATAGAAAACACGATTGTCGATAATCCTCCTATTTTATTAAAAGAGGGTGGTATTATAAAAGAACGCGTCAGCGGTGAGCTTGATTATTTCAGAGATTTACTGACAGGCGGCGAAGAATGGCTTAAAAATTTTGAAGAAGAAGAAAAAGAGCGTACAGGAATTAAAAATTTAAAAATTGGTTATAACAAAGTCTTTGGTTATTTTATTGAAGTAACAAATTCAAATTTGAATATGGTTCCGCAAGCTTATATAAGAAAACAAACGTTAACTGGAGCCGAAAGATTTATTACAGATGAACTTAAAAAGCACGAGGATGATGTATTATCTGCAAAGTTTAAGTCAACCGAGTTAGAATATAAATTATTTACTGATTTTAGAGAATATTCTAAAGAATTTGTTTCAAAAATTCGCGAAATTGCAGATTGTATTGCAAAAGCTGACGTTATTACATCTTTAGCTGAGGTTGCTGTTGAAAATAATTATTGCAGGCCTGTTATTGATGATTCCGATGATTTTATTGTTAAAAACGGCAGGCACTCTGTGCTAGAAAAAATATTGCCGCTTGGGCAGTATGTTTCAAATAATTTAGAATTAAAATCAAAAGCTAGCGGTGATGATTCTACGCAGTTTATGATTCTGACAGGACCGAACATGGCCGGTAAATCTACCTATATGCGACAGAATGCTTTGATTGCAATTTTGGCTCAGATTGGCTCATGGGTTCCTGCAGATTATGTAAAATTGGGTGTTGTAGATAAAGTGTTTACAAGGGTTGGCGCCAGTGATGATTTGACTTTAGGACAATCAACATTTATGGTTGAGATGATTGAAACATCTTACATTTTGAACACCGCAACTGATAGAAGTTTTATTTTGTTAGATGAAATTGGTCGAGGTACTAGTACTTATGATGGAGTTGCGATTGCTTGGTCTGTTGCTGAATATATCGCAACAAAAATCGGTGCCAGATGTATTTTTGCAACCCATTATCATGAGCTTAATGTTATGACAAAAACGTATCCGCAGATTAAGAATTATAGAATAACAATTGCTGAGAATAATGGTGAGATTGAATTTTTAAGAAAAATTGTACAGGGCGGAGCCAGCAAAAGTTATGGTATTCAGGTTGCCAAAATGGCAGGTTTGCCGTCTGCTGTTGTTAAGCGTTCTGAAGAATTAATGATAAAAATGCAAAAAGATTTTTCAAATAACCTTGCAACTCGAAAGAAAATAGTAAATAATGAAGATGGCGTTCCTCAATTATCATTGTTTGGAATGTAACAAATTATTTAGTAGTAGCAAAAATATTTTTTTTTAGTGTTTTATAAATTGCAAGGAGTGTGTTTATGATGAAAGTAGGATTCAACCCGGTTAGCTTCAAAGGAAATGAACAGTTATTGTTAAATAGTGCTTCTGGACAAAATATTGATAAAAAAACTTTTGAGAATTTTATCAATGATGACAAAATATTATTGGCGTCTGCGGTTAAAAATGATGCAAATAACAAAAAAAAATCTTCGCTTAATGAAAGTGTAGCTGATGTTTGGAAATTCATTTCTGTAGCAAATCAAATGGCTAATGCATCGTTAAAAGGTTTATTTTATGGAACTTTAACCGGTGTATCATTATTAACAGGTTCTTGGTTATTTAAATCCTTACCAAAAGCATTTTCAAAAGAAGGTCCTGGTTTGTGGCAAACTTTACGTCATCCTATTAATAATATTGGTAAGTCCGGTAAAGTTATAGCTGGTATTGGGTCTTCAGCAGTTCTTGCTTATCATCTGGTAAAAGGAAAGTTAGATGCAAATCAAAAAACTGCAGTGATTGATCATAAGTTAAAAGTTGGTCATAGAGATGTTTAATAAAATGTTTGACTAAAAAGGTGCAAGCCATGGCTTACACCTTTTTAGTCATCAAATTTAACAAGTTTTGTTAAATTGGTATCAAGGGCTGCAGCCAGTTTGATAAGTGTTTTTATTGTTATATTTTGTTTTCCGGATTCAACTTTTCCTATGTATTTTTCGTGTACATCAATCATTTCTGCAAGTTGGAATTGTGTAAATCCTTTTCTCAATCTTTCGACTTTTATATTAAATGCTATTTTTTTGAGTATTTCTATTTCATCCATATATATATTATGACTACTTATATGGAGTTTATAACACTATATAATTATCTAAATGTAGTATTATATATTGACATTGGTATAATGATAGTTTATAATAAAAATATATTATTTTTTATGGAGTTTGTAATGGCTGAAAAGAGGATATCGTTTAATGCTTTTACCTTGAGCGAAGTTTTGCTTGCAGTTGTTATTGTTGGGATTATTGCAGGTATGGTGCTTCCAGTTTTGACAACTAATTTTTATACTTATTTATATAATAATGCTTATGATAGAGATGTTAATAAAATAGAAGAGGCAGTTGAGGGTTTAAATATTGCAGAAAATCAAAAAACATTTTTTGATACAATGATGTATGTTGACGCAAAGCCTGATTCTTATGCAGAAACTTCTGGTAAATTTTTAAAAAAATATTTAAGGATTGCAAAATATTGTGGCGACAGTAATGGCGATTGTTTTGCAAAATCATATTCTGCTTATACAATTGATAAAAAGAAAGAAGATTATACACCGACATTTGATGGAGCTTGTGCATCGTTAAAAAACGGTGCTAGTATTTGTATAACACCTCAGATTGGTTCAACTGGAATCCATGGTTTTATAGATTTAAATGGTGCAAAAGGTCCAAATATTTTAAGTAAAGATTTGAGACAGTTTTTTATTGATCCAAAACATAGGACAGTGTTTGATAAAGAAACAAGTGATGTTATCGCATTAGATGAGGATCCTATTAGACCTGATGTTCCAACTGTGCCGGAGCCGGAAACTCCAAAAGACCCTGAACCGCCAGAAGTTACATTACCTGACAAGCCGCTTGTGCCCAATAAGAATTTATCTAGTGTTAAAGTTACTTGTGAAAAAAGAGGTGCTTATGTTTGTAATGTGGACATAGTAAATGCTAAGTTTACTATATCCACATTGACTACAATTCCAGGTTCAAAGCCACCAATAGCAGTAGGTCCTGGTGATTTGGAGTATAATCCTGGGCTTGGCGGTAATTATGAAAAGCCATCCTATGGTGTTGATGGTATTGGATCTAAACCTGGAGAAAAGCACAATACATCCACTTATGACAAATCTAGCCTATTTACTATTCTGCTGAGTCAAGAGATTGGTGTCTGCCAGGTTATTGATGGCAACAATAAGGTGAGATACTCTACGTCTGGCGATAAATGTTTATCGGTTCACAAAATATTCTTAGATTAAATTTTTATAATGTTCATTATAAAAATCGGCGTATCTGTCTTCTAAAATTGCTTGACGGCATTGTTTTGCAAAATCAATAAGGAATTTGATATTATGAATTGATAGCAGAGTTGATGCCGTTTGTTCCTGACATCTCCACAAATGTCTTATGTAAGCCCTTGAATGATTTCTGCACGCATAGCAATCGCAACCCTCGACAAGCGGAGCATGATCATCTTCGTATTTTTTATTTTTGATATTGGCTTTTCCTTCCCAGGTGAAGAATGAGCCATGACGCGCATTACGGGTTGGAAGAACGCAGTCAAACATATCAATACCGTGTTTGATTCCGTTTAATAAATCTTCCGGAGTTCCTACTCCCATCAAGTATCTAGGTTTATATTTAGGCAGAAGTGGAGCTGTAAACTCAGTAAAATGATTCATAATGTCTTTAGTTTCACCAACACTCAATCCTCCAATGGCATACCCTACTGCATCAAACGAAGATATTACTTTTGCGCTTTCTGTTCTTAAATCATCAAAGAATGCACCTTGAACAATAGGGAACAGAGCTTGTTTAGGATTTGTTTTAGCTTTAAAGCATCTTTCTAACCAACGGTGAGTTCTTTCCATTGCAGCTTTTGCCGTTTCGTAATCACAAGGATATGGAGCACATTCATCAAATGCCATCATAATATCAGCTCCAATATCTTGTTGAATTTCCATTGAAACTTCCGGTGATATAAAATGTTTTGTACCATCTTTTGGATCTCTAAATTCAACACCGTCCTCTGTTATTTTACGTAAGTGAGCCAGTGAGAAAACTTGAAATCCGCCTGAATCTGTTAAAACAGGTTTGTCCCAATTCATCCAGCTGTGTATTCCGCCAAAATTACGTATTCTTTTGGTTCCCGCTCTTAAGTACAAATGATATGAATTTGATAAAATAATTTGAGCACCAGTATCTTTAATTTGATCGCAGGTAAGAGATTTTACGGCAGAATTTGTTCCAACAGGCATAAATATTGGAGTTTCTATTTTTCCGTGCGGAGTTGTCAGAATTCCTGCTCGAGCTCCGGTTTGAGCATCTTCATGTATCAGTTCATAATTAAAATAATCTTTTTCGTTCATATTTGAAATTATAGCATAAAAAATGAACCTGCAATTTGCAGATTCATTTTTGTGTTGTAAATTGTAAAACTTATTTATTGATCAAGGCTTTCTACAACAAGTTCAGACATTGATTTTGCGGTTGTAAAAAGTTCTTCTTCCTTGAAATATATAGGAATTTCTCTTGCTGCACTTTCAGGACTATCAGATCCGTGAACAACATTATATTCTTTAACTTGAGCAAAATCAGCTCTAATTGTTCCTACTTCAGCTTTATCAGGGTCTGTAGAACCCATCAAATGTCTTACTCCTGCAATTGCGTTATATCCTTGAACAACCATTGCAATAATAGGACCGCTTTGCAAATAATCTATAAGTCTTTGGAAGAATGGCTTATCAGCATGTTCAGCGTAATGAGCTTTTGCCTGTTCATCAGTTACTTGAATCATTTTTAGAGCAACGATTTTGTAACCTTTAGTTTCAAATCTTTTAATAATGTCTCCAATAAGTCCTCTACGAACTCCATCAGGTTTAATTGCAACAAATGTTCTTTCTTCTGTATGCATGATAAGTCTCCTCTTTAAACATATAGAGCAATTATAGCATAAATCTTTTATTTTGCCTAGGTTACTTATTGAATATTTGTGTTTTTTGCTAAAAATTTGTTTTTTAAATATTTCGTCATTGGTTTTTCAAAGAAATAATATGTTAAAATCCCAACAATAAGAGATGTTATTATTGTTAATTCTAAAAATAAAATAGAATGTGACAACACAAATTTTGGATGAGGAAGAACTATACTGTGTTTTAATACAGTGTAGACAAAAATATGCATAATATATATTGAATAAGAATATGAACCTATTGTTGATGATAGCTTGTTATTTAAAAGTTTTGATAAAAGTCCTTTTCTTATTATAAATAAGTAGAATAAAATTGAAAAAATGACTATATAAAGAAAATAATTACCTGGACGATAAAAAATTAAAAAAGAACAACAATATATTTCTAA
>CAJMAX010000040.1 GCA_905211505.1 uncultured bacterium
AGCCGGAAGTATTATCTTTTGGATAAAAGTATAAAATTATTTTTTTTCCTTTGAATTCAGCGAGAGAATATTCATTTTCAACACCGTGAGTATCAATTCCTAGAAGTTTTATATTTAAATATTCCATAGATTTCGATTAACCTTTCTTTAAATTATTTTTTCTTTTAAATTTGTACCATTCTATTATTCCAGTGTGAAGTAGTGCCATTGCTCCTGAAATATATGCCAGAGTTTTATGTAGTTTGATTTTTTTCTTTTTCCCCGCAGCAGCCAGACCGCTGGCAATGCCAAATCCTAAGGATGCATATCCGGTAATGGATACGGTGTTTATTTTGCGCTGTTGTTTTGTATTTGTATTATTAATTGATTGAATCTGCATAAATTTAGTCTTTGTATAAGTATATCCAAAAAATTATAAGTTTTAAATATCAATATCTAAAAGCTTAGAAGCTTTTTTAATAACCTCATCATTTATTTTCTCCAAAATTGACGAATTTATATCTAAATTGCTGCCAATATTAATGCGTATTTGTTTTTTGGGGTTCATATCGTTAGAAAATTCTGCGACTGCTTCTGATTCCATGTAGTCGTGGAAAGATTTTGGTTTATAGAAAACTCCGTGCTTATATCGATTATATACTGGTTCTGATTTAATATCTGTCAGAGTTAAACTTTTTGGTCCTGGAATTTGTGTGTTTACTGTAACACCTAGCTTTTTACATAGTTCTGTACTTAATTTTCCGTTAAAAGTTACATTGTTATTCATTTCGTTTTCCCTTTTTTATTTTTATAGTGATTCAATATATTTTTTTGTATGAATCAATCGTTTTTTACCTTTATAATTTGTCCGTAATGATTGTATAGTATCATAATATGTTTCAAAAGAAATTTTTAATCCAGCATGTTCCATAAGAGTGTTCATAAATCCATAGAGGTAGTCATAAGTTTCGTCCATTGGAATTTTATATTTTTCACAAGCTAGTGCGCATTTTTTGAAAATTTCTTTTTTTAAATTTATATCACCATCTTTTTTGATAAATATACGCATTATATTAAATATATCATTTGGTTGTCTACATGGTGTCCAGTTAATATCATCGACTATTTTTATAGATTTTCCTACTTTTATAAAATTGTTCGGGTTATTGGTATCAAATGAATAATATAGATTTGGACGATGTATATTATTCAAAGTTTTGAAATCTTGCGCCAGTTTATCAAATGCCAGTTGTGGTAGTGAAATAAATTCTTTGAGAGAATGGTTATATGCGTCAATTCCATCTACCAACGGGTTAGCCATTTGGAGAAAATCTTTTCGATTTTTTGTTACATTACGGATAATTTCAACATTTCCTATTTTTGCAAGAACTTTTCCGCAGTATACTTTTAAATCTTGAAATTTGTTTTCAGAAGAGGCCTTGAAGTCTCCAATTTTAGCACCTGTATTATGATAAACTTTAAAAACGTAGTAATCATCAATTCTGTATACCGAGCCGTAGCTGCCTTCTCCAATTTTATTATTGCTGTTTTTTTTCTTTGTTAATATTTTTGTAAACTCTTCAGATAGTCCATCAGAGGTGTTAGTATTTTTGAGTGCTTTTTCTAATCGCTTGCCAAAAGAACTTTTGTAGTAAGCTTGAAAACTCGGGGTATAATGTTTTGTATTCGGGGTAATATTAGTATTCATTGTTTATCTTAAAACCGGTGAAATTTTATTTTTGCTTTATTTATTTAAAATAGGCTTAATTGTTGTGTGTTATTTTCTTCCTTTTGTTTCTGCTCAAATTTAGAGAGTTCTAAAAGATTTCGTTCAATTTTTTCTAAGAATGGTGAAATTTTAAGATTTTTGTATGTACCAAGCCATTTTCTTTTTATTGCACGTGTTAAAAATAATCTTTCTTCGGCTCTTGTCATTCCAACGTAAAGAAGTCTTCTTTCTTCTTCAGTTTCATTTTCTTCTTTTGCTTTGTATAGAGGCAGAATTCCGTCTTCCAATCCTGCGATAAATACGCATTTGAATTCCAGCCCTTTAGAAGAGTGAAGAGTCATAAGCGTGATTCTGTCTGCTCTTTTGTCTAAAGTGTCCGCTTCGGTCGACATTGAAATTTCATGGATAAAATCTGTTTTTGTTTCAAAATTTCTTGCTGTATCAAGCAGAAAATTTATTGTATTATTATCTATTTTATCTGCAAATTCTTTTGATAAATCTTCAAGCTGTTCAATAATATTTTTGCCATCTGTAAGCCTGCTTAATAAATCATGTACAGGTTTTTTGCTGCATAATGGTTCGTTTGAAACTGTAACATAAGGCATTCCTGTTCTGTCCAGAGCTTCTATTATTGGCGGTAATTGAGAGGATGTTCTGTATAGAATTGCGAAATCAGAAAAACTTAGTTCTGACTTTTGACCAGCTGTTCTTGAAGAATCTATAGAAAATAAATTGTGTCCGCCGATAAGATTTTCTATTGTGCTTGCGATAAATTCAGCTTCTGATTTGTCGGTTGGAGCTGTGTGGATTGTTATTCTTTCATGTGGTTTTTCATACATTGAAACAATATTAAATGATTCTATCATTTGATTTGAAGCGTCAACAATATTTCCAGTTGAACGGTAGTTATTTTTCAGGCTTATTGGCTGTGCGTTTTTATAATCCTGAGTGAAGTTTTGGAAAAATTTTGAATCTCCGCCTCTGAATCCGTAAATTGCCTGATTCGGATCGCCGATAACACAAATATTACCGTTTTCGGGCACAAGCAGTCGGATTAATTTGTACTGATTTTCGTCAATATCCTGATATTCATCAACTGATGTGTATTTGAATCTTTCGCGGTATAGCTGTTGAATCTCCGGATTCTCTTCCAAAAGTTTTACGGTAAGAGTAATTAACTGGTCAAAATCAAGAGTGTTTTCAAGGATTGATTTATCTGTGCAGAGTTCTTTTTCCTGTTCGCTCATTACTTGAAAATCTTTGTTTAATCCTGCTGCTTCATATTGTTCTTTCAGGATTGAAAAACATAGAGAGTGGAATGTATGGATATTTATATTTTTAGCTTTTTCTTTTAAAATTGTTTGCAGTCTTATTTTCATTTCCTGAGCAGCTTTTCTTGTGAATGTAATTGCAAGACAATTCTGCGGAAAGTGAATGTTTTCTGAAATTATTTTTGCTAAACGTCGGGTTAGTACGGTTGTTTTACCTGACCCGGGGCCTGCAGTAATCAAAAGTTGATTATTTGAATTATCTACTGCAGCTTGTTGAAATTTATCCAAATCTTTTGTTTTTTGAGTGTTATTTTGAATCTCTTGCTTTAAAGTTTGGGTAGTTGGTATAATTTTTGGCTCAAAAGATTTATGTTCAACTTTATTTTCAAGTGGTTCAGGAATTTCAATATCAAGCTTTAGATTTATAAAGTTTTTTTTTACAAGTTCTTCTTTTTCAAATAATCGGATAATTCCGTATTCTCCGTCATAACCGGCCTGTTTTATAACTTTTCCGTCTCGCAGGCGGGAAATACCCTCTCCTAATAGTGGAAAATCTTTTGAAATATCATCAATTGGAACTTGTCTTAATATGGATAATTCTGAACCGAATTTGTTTATAAGTCTTTCGTACTCATTTGTAACTGATTTGCTTGAAGGACCAACGCCGAGAATTTCTGAAATTATTTCTGGCAGCGGAACAAGAGAATATACCTGACCTGCAGTGTCAGGTTTGAATGTGCTGTCAACTGTTCTATCTGCAAGTTCGCAAACTCTGTTGAGAACTCCTATTGTCATAGGTTTCCCGCAGGCAGGGCAAAGACCGTTCAGTTTGTTGGATTCTTCCGGAGTTAAGCAAACGTTGCATTTTCTGTGACCATCTTCGTGGTATTTTCCTTCCTCCGGAAAGAATTCTACAGTTCCAACGTAACCGTTTCCTGTTTTTAGTGCATTCATTATGCTGAAATAATCCGGATTTGTGTCAAATACGGTGGCTTCTCTTGCAAGTTTTGAAGGTGAGTGTGCATCGGAATTTGATACAAGTCTGTATTTATCAAGTTTAGAAACCCTCCAATTCATCTCAGGGTCAGATGATAAGCCTGTTTCTACAGCAAAAATATGTTCTGATAAATCTTCGTAACATTCTTCTATTGAGTCAAATCCTGATTTTGAACCTAATACAGAAAACCACGGAGTCCAAATATGAGCTGGTATAATAAATGAATTTTCGCCTGATTCTAAAGTTGTTTCAAGCAGGTTTCTTGAATCCAGACCGAGTATCGGGCGTCCGTCAGAATTTATATTCCCGATGGCGCCGAGTTTTTGTCTAAAGTTTTGAGCAGCTTCCATATTAGGTACAAAAACAACGTGGTGAACTTTTCTTGTCTTATCTCCTTTTTTATAGATTGTTGAAATTTCAACTGATAAAATAAATTTTACAGGTTCAGTGTCTGAATTTTTGTAGATTTGTTTTTCTATTTCAGGTTTAAGTCGAAATACTCCATCACCTGCGGGAATAAGTTTTTCTTTAATTTCTTCAAACCATGCAGGGTGTGTAAAATCACCTGTTGAGATTACATCCAAACCTTTTTTCTTTGCCCATATTGCAAGATTTTCAAGGTCACAGTTTTTGCTTGTTGCTCTTGAATATTTTGAATGTATGTGTAAATCTGCGTAGAAAAACATTTTTTAATTCCTATAATTTATTGCTTAAATATTAGCCGAAATATTAATTTTTGACAATGAATAATCCTAATTTATCTGGTCAGGTAACTGATAAAAACTTTTTTAATCTGTATTAAAATTGAGCGAACCTAAAAGAAAGGAGTTTTATAAAATGAGTTTTAATCCGTTAAAAGAAAAAGGAGTGACTATTGAAAAACAGCTTAGAAGCTGGCATGATATAGCACACAGACATTTTAATAAATATGAGGTAGATTGTTATACCAGAACAAGACAAATCCTTATGAATGGTATAGAAGTTGAAGCATGGAATTTTAAACATAATTTTTCACGTATTACCGGCGATGAAGAAACAAAGAAATTTTTAGCTTTGACCAAGCGTATTGAGGACATGCAGCAAACAACAGTTAATTGGATGGCACCGGCTGATCAATCTGTACTTGAGACTACATTGGGTTATGAACAGGTTGCAGTAGACTTAACTGCGTGGATGGCTCAAAATGAACCTGATGATTATGTAAAAGAAACATTTGATTTTGGATTGCTCGAAGATTTTGATCATTTGTATAGATACAGCCAGTGGGCTTATATGGAACATGGTATCAGCCCTAATGAAATTGTTCAGGCTCAAACTGATGTTATGCTTAGCCGTCCGACTCAATTCCACCATAACGATAATACAATTCGTTTAAGAAAACCTTATGATAAGGCAACTGCAGATCCGCAGACAAAAGTTAATATATTAACTCTTGTTTCTGGCGAACAGCAAACTCACAACTACTATGCCGAGCATGGCATGGAATATGGTAATGAATGTCTTAGAGAAACTTATGCTGAAATTAAAGATGTTGAAGAAGAACATGTTACAATGTATGAATCTTTAATTGACCCTACAGAATCGATGTATGAAAAATTATTGCTTCATGAATTTACTGAAGTTTGTACATACTATAACTGTATGGAAGACGAAGTTGATGAGATGTTAAAACCTGTTTGGGAACAGTTTGTGGACTACGAACTTGGACATCTTGCTGCTGCTGCGGAACTGTTTAAAAAACATGAAAAACGTGATCCGGAGGAAGTTATTGGTTCAAAAATAGTTTATCCTTGCCGTTTCAAATCGCAGAAAGAATATGTTACTAATATTCTGGAAAATGAAGTTGATAAACGTCTTGGCGAAAACAAAGATTATATGTTTATTGAAGATTTACCGGAAGACTGGGCTAGTTATAAGGTTCAAAAGACCGTGAGCAAGGATGGTTCTCCTACAGAAATGACTGTACGCGTTATTTCAACTCAAAAGGATAGAGATATTGTTTTGGCATCTTCATCTCTTCAAAAAGATTTATCAAAACTTAGTGAACGAGGTATGCAAACAAAAGCTCAAGCACCTGATACTGTTACGCCGGAAGAATATAAGAAAATGAGTACTAAAGATTTTGAGATGTAAATTATTGCACTATTTTTAGTTACTTATAAATATACAAACCGGGCGGTAACCATATGGTTACCGCCCGGTTCTTTGAAATGGCAGAATGGAAAAGAAAGTGAAAGAATTGTCTGTAGGAATTAATCTTTTGATATATTTGATAGACCTACCGAGAAAATAGAAAGTAGCACAGAACCTAATAAAGCGCTTAAAAATCCATCTACTTCAATTCCTGGTACAAGGTATGCTGCAAACATAAAAAGCAGAGCGTTAATTACGAGTGTAAATATACCAAGAGTAAATATATTTATAGGTAGAGTTAATAGAATAATGATAGGTTTGATAAACGCATTAATAAGCGAAATAACAACAGTTACTATCATTGCGGAAATAAAATTTTCTACTGAAATTCCCGGGATTAACCATCCGACAAACATAATAATAAGTGCAAATGCTATCCATCGCAGAAAAAATGTTAACATAATAGTTTCTCCTTATTTTTAATTATTTTACAAATTTAACTGGCTATTTACATTGCCTGAAAGTTTAATTTATACAAATATTTTAAATTTTCTCTTGACTGATAGTCGCTCTCAAGGTGTAATATATAATTATATTAGCTATTAGTTACGATAAAGAAAGGGGCATTATGATTTTAGATAAAGTGAATAATCCAAATGATTTAAAACATCTTTCAATAGATGAACTCAATATTCTGGCTGAAGAGATGAGGCAATTAATTATAAAAAAAGTTAATACAATCGGCGGACACATGGGGCCTAATCTTGGTATTGTTGAAACAACAATTGCTATGCATTATGTTTTTAATTCTCCTGTGGATAAAATTATTTATGATGTTTCTCATCAATGTTATCCTCATAAAATTTTAACAGGTAGAAAAGAAGGTTTTACGGATTCTGATAAATATTTAAAATATACAGGTTATACGGCACCTGAAGAAAGTGAGCATGATATTTTTAAAGTCGGTCATACTTCGACTTCTGTAAGTTTAGCTGCAGGTGTTGCTAAAGCAAGAGATTTGAAAGGTGAAAAAGGAAATGTTATAGCTTTAATCGGAGACGGTTCACTCAGCGGCGGTGAAGCTTATGAGGGTTTTAATAACGCAGCTGTTCTTGATTCTAATATGATTATTGTTGTGAATGACAATGATATGTCAATTGCTGAAAATCAGGGCGGACTTTATCAGAACTTGAAAACTTTAAGAGAAACAAATGGAGAAGCAGAATGCAATTTCTTTAAATCTCTGGGATTTGAATACTTGTATCTTGAAGATGGTAATAATATTCAAAAATTAATTGAAGTTTTTGAAAAAGTTAAAGATACGAATCATCCTGTTGTTGTTCATATATGTACAATCAAAGGACATGGTCTTGCTATTGCTGAGCAAAATAAAGAGGCTTTTCACTGGATTATGCCAGGTACTGTAGATACTTTTAATAATCCTGTACCTCAGGTTGAAGACTATAATTCTATAACTACGAATTATATGCTTGAAAAAGCTAAAAAAGACCCGTCCTTTATTGTTATAAATCCTGCAACTCCAGGGGTTCATGGGTTCAGTAAAGATTTTAGAGAAAAAATGGGTAAGCAGTATACTGATGTCGGAATTGCAGAAGAACACGCAGTTGCGTATTCTTCTGCAATTGCAACTTGTGGTGCTAAACCTGTTTTAGCTATTATGAGTTCTTTTGTTCAAAGGACTTATGATCAAATTTCTCAAGATTTATGTTTAAATAATTCTCCAATAACTATGCTTGTTTACTGGGGAGGAATTTCAGCAGCTGATTCAACTCATTTGGGTTCTTTTGATATTCCGTTTTTATCAAATATTCCAAACCTTGTGTACCTTGCTCCGACAACAAAAGAAGAATATTTAAAAATGCTTGATTGGTCTGTGGAACAAAAAGAATTTCCTGTTGCTATTAGAGTTCCTTTTGGTAATTTTGTATCATCAGGTGTTCCAGATAATACAGATTATTCACAGTTAAATAAATTCAAAGTCGATGCAAAAGGTGAAAAAGTTGCACTGCTTGGGTTAGGTAATTTCTTTAATCTTGCAAAAGATGTAAAAGATGAACTTAAAAATAAATTAGGTATTGAGGCAACTTTGATTAATCCAAAATTTATTACTGGTATTGATGAGGAGTTATTGGAAGATTTAAAACAAAATCATAAAATTGTAGTAACTCTTGAAGATGGATTGTTAAACGGCGGATTTGGAGAAAAAATTGCACGTTTCTACGGAAATTCAGATATGAGAGTCCTGAATTTTGGAAGTAAAAAAGAGTTTACAGATAGAGTTCCGTTAGAAGAACTTTATGAAAGATATCACCTGACAAAAGAACTTATAGTTGAGGATATTTTAAAAGTTTTGTAAATGTTTTATTATATTTTTGAAAATTGGCAAAGTTGGAATATTTATTTCTGACTTTGCCGTTCAAAATTTGAGCATTTTCTATTGCAAAGTCTGTGATATATTATTGATAAAAATATTTTTCAATGGAGGTGAATCATGTACACTATAAAAGAGGTTGCGGAAAAAATGGATGTTTCAGAACATACTTTAAGATTCTGGGCTAAAAGTGGATTCTTTCCTTTTATTAAAAGAAATGAAAATAATACAAGGCTATTTTCAGATAGTGATTTAGATTGGGTAAAGATTGTAAAATGTCTTCGTTCTGTCGGAACTGAAAATAAAGCTATAAAGCGATACATTGATTTGTGTATAATTGGCGATTCCACTATTTCTGAACGTTATCAAATTATTTTAGCTACAAAAGAAAGAGCAAAACAGCAGATGATTGAGCTTCAAAAACAATTGGAGTTGTTGGATTTTAAAGAAAATTTTTATCAGAACTTGATTAAAAATAATTTAAAAGATTGCTGGAATCCTATGAATAATGTGGATTTCATGTCGGAAAAAGTTTTATAAAATTTGTAAAATAGAGAACAGGGAGGCTCAAATTTTGAGCCTCC
>CAJMAX010000041.1 GCA_905211505.1 uncultured bacterium
ATATTCAAATACGAATATAATAATAAGAGGAGTTCAATGGAAAATTCAAAAAAACAAAATGGATTCCGAAACAAGTTCGGAATGACTAATATTTTACCCCCTCGCCCATTTAAGGGAGAGGGCAGGGGTGAGGAATACTACGCACGTAGATTTGCCACCAGTTGTTTAAACCCCACATCAGCATCTCAGCATAATAGATTCCGAAACAAGTTCGGAATGACAAGTGCGCTAAAACAGAGATTCTTCGCATACGCTCAGAATGACGAACGAATATGTCACCCTGAATTTATTTCAATGTCTCAATCAAAACGCCCAACGAAGAAATTCCGAAACGAGTTTGAGACGCATCAAAAAGCAGCATTTACCCTTGCTGAAATTCTCATAACCCTTGGTATTATTGGCATTGTTGCAGCTATGACTATCCCTACAATAGCCGCAAATGTTGTAGGACATAAATATAGAAATCAATATAAAAAAACAATGTCTACAATTAGTCAAGCTGTCAGACTAAATAAAGCTAATTACGACTGGGATTTTGCTGATGTAAGTACACCTTGTGACGGGGCTGATTTTCGAACTCATACTTCTGATAGCAAAATGTCAGTTTGTGCGATATTTAATAGTAATTTATCTACTGTTACGGGGTATTATAGAGAAAAAGATTTATACAGATTAAATTATAATTTTCGAGGAGATACTATTGGTGTGTCTAAAGGTAGTTATCAGTACACTGTTTATGTTTTGGCGGATGGCTCAATGATTGGATTTAGATCGAGTGCTTTTAATGGAAGCTGTAGTTTACCTGTTGGTAAAAAATTGAATTTCGATTCAATGTATGGTTGTACAGGATTTATAGATGTAAATGGGGTATCTTTACCTAACGAAGAAATAAAATGTTCTGTTGGTAATACCTCAAAAGAAGTTGATGCAGATTGTATTGTTAAAAATAAGGATGTAAAAGATGTTTATCCAATAGTTTTTCATGACACAACAGTTGAACCTGCTACTAATGCGGCTAAATATGTATTTTTGAACACAAAATAAAATATATATTTTTATTCAAAAGTAGCGAAATAAGCTCATCAGTTGCTTTTTTTTATCTATGATATTATAATAATAACTGTAAATATAAGGAAAAGAAAGAGTAATGGACGAGTCGAGTTTGGGTACAATTGTTTTTAATTGGATAATAGTTTTTTTATTGTTGTTGGTTAATGGTTTTTTTGTATCGGCGGAATTTGCAATTGTCAGGGCTAGAAAGACAAAAATAGAACAACTTACTAAAGATGGTAATGTTGATGCTAAATTAGCATTAAAAGCTTTAGAAGATATGAATTTCTTTATTGCTGCAGTGCAGGTTGGTGTTACAATTGCAAGTATCGGTATAGGTTGGTTTGGGTCTCCTACTATTGAAAAAATGATGGGAATAGCTTTTAGCCATATTCCAGCAGCAAATACATACTGGGCAAATACTATTACAGCGGTTGTTGCATTTCTTGTTATTACATTTTTACACGTAGTTATAGGTGAACAGGTTCCAAAATGCATCGCTTTGCAATATCCTGAAAAAATTTCACTTTATGTTGCCAAACCTATGGATATTTTTATGACTATTTCAAAACCGTTTGTTTGGTGTTTGAATAAAGCCTGCAATGCAATTTTAGCCCTTTTTAGGATTCCTTTGAGTAATGCCAGGGTTGTACATACAATCGAAGATTTGGACTTGCTTGTTGATACAAGCTATGATGAAGGGGTCTTAAATGAAACTGAAAAAGACATGCTTCATAATATGTTTAATTTTTCAGATTTAACAGCCAGGGAAGTTATGATTCCACGTACTGACATGGTTTGTGTACCAATAGATATGACCTGGGATGAGTTGAACAAAATTGCTACTGAAAATCAGTATACCAGATACCCCGTTTACGATGGTGATATTGACCATATTACAGGTTTAATCCATGTAAAAGATTTGTATTCTCTTTCTTTAAAAGATGAAGTTCGTCCTATTGCAAAACTTCAAAGAAAAATAATGCTGATTCCTGAAACAATTACAATGGATAATCTGGTAAGAGAATTTAAGAAAAACAAAGGACAGATGGCTGTTGTTATTGATGAATTTGGTGGAACTTCCGGAATTATCACATTGGAAGATGTTTTTGAAGAAATTTTTGGTGATGTTCAGGATGAATTTGATGAAGAATCAGAAATTGATATTAAAGAAGTAAAACCTAATCATTATCTTGCAAATGGTATGATGAGACTTGATGAATTAGCTAATTATTTTGATATAGATGAAGCAAAATTAGAAGTTGAAGATGTTGATACAATTGCAGGTCTTGTTGTTAAAGAACTTGGAAGAATCGCAAAAATTGATGATATGGTTCAGTACGGAGAATTTACCTTTACTGTAAAAGAAGTCGATGGCGCAAGAATCACAAAATTATTAATTAAGCGTGAAGAACCACAGCCTGCAAATACAGAAGACTAAATTTTATAATTTAAACCATCTTCCCCATCACTTAAATCCTCTCCCAAAACAGGCGGTAAAATACTCTGTGTGACGAGCACCATCATTCCGAACCAAATCGGAATCTATTATACTGAGACCATGAAACAAGTTCAGGGTGACATATTCGTTTGTCATTCTGAGCCTGAGCGAGCAGAGGACAAGAACATAATGGAGTCCGGTTTAATACTAGTGCAGAAATGTCGTCATTCTGAGGGAGTGTGCGACTGAAAAATCTATGATTTATCGTCCAACGATACTTCGGCTAAAGCCTCAGTATGACAGTTGGTTTGAGTTTGAGCATATTTAATACTCCATCCGCAGATGATTAAGGAGGAAATTTTATTTTTCATATATATGTCGGGTTTACTTTTTATTAAAATTCATTATTATAAAAATATGAAAAAGTTTTTAATAATGAGTTTATTTTTGATTGTGTCATTATTACCAGTACCTTTGGCAATGGCTGATGATGTTGACGTACCTGCTACAGGAGATTTATGGGACAATTGGAATACCCGAGAAGAAGGTAGAGAAGCCAAACCCGTTTCAGATAAAGATTTTGAAAAAGCTCTAGAACAGGTTGATAAAAAAGTCAATAAATGGAAGAATTGGGCAAATAAATTAAAAGTCCCAAGGGGTGAAGAGTTTAGCCAGAGTAATGAAACAGAAATGATAAAAGAAGAGCATGGTGCTGATTCTTCATTATCCGTATTATGTGTTCCGGTAGGATTAATTGCGCAGGGAAATGTTTTGCCTATAGGACACTATCAGGTAAAAGGTGAAAAAATTAATGGACAGCCTGTTTTGAAATTCTATCAGGCACACTATGAAATGGCACGATTTCCTGCCGTAGAAACGCAGGACGATTTTGGCGAAAATACAATCTCATTTGTAAAATGGTTGCCTCAAGGAGACAGGCAAATTAAAGTTATATATGGTTCTCTTGATATGAACGCATACGCAATTATTGATATTGAGCAATAGGATTTAGTTAAGTCTTATCTTAGTTTCTTTGCCAGTGACAAACCTGCAGGTAAAGGTAATACTACATTTTCGTAATTTGGATTTGCATTGATATCATCAAGAAAAGTTTGAACCTTGGCAGCATGCGAAATTACATTATCACACGCAATATACCCTCCAATATTTAAATGTGGTTCTATCAAATGAAAAAATTTGATATATTGAGCTTTGTTTGCATCTATAAACGCAAAATCTATTTTGAAATCTTTGGGTAAATATTCTAAAATTGTTGCCGCATCACCTTTTTTAGTTTCAATAATATCAGCTACACCGCATTTTTCAAAATTATCCTTTGCGATGTCAAGTCTCTTGTCATAAAACTCTATGGTCGTTAGTTGCCCGCCAGTTCTTTTTAAAGCTTTACCCAGCCATATTCCTGAATAACCATTTGAAGTACCTACTTCAATTACGCTTTGAGCCTTTGAGTCTACTACAAAATTATACAAAAATTCTGCAGTTGTTCTTGAAATATTCCAAAAATCTTTTTGAGTTTTCTCCAGCTCTTTTAAAATTTCTTGTGTTGTATTATCAAATGTATCTATTATCATTTTATAGTTTTAACCTTATCTGTTACAACAATCGCTCTGACAGGAACATCCAGAGGGCTTGTTTTTATTATATCTTTTGTTACAGTATCAACAACTGAATACAAACCTGCACGGGCATTTGTAATCATAATCATTTCAGAATTATCAATCGGTGTAATATTTGTTGCAAATGCGTTTGTATTTAAAAATAATTTATCTGTAATAACATCTTCCAGGGTATTCAAAACTTCCAGTAAATTATCCTGAGCCCCCAAAATAAACAACTCATTATTGTGAGCATACATATCTACAGGTTTTTCGCAAACTTCAATTTCTGACATAAGTCCAAGTGTCTCATAATCAACAATTGCAAGTCTATTTTGCGTTCTGCTTATCAAATAAATTTTACCATTGACGTATGCAATTTTAGAGATATTTGGGAAACTTCCTATATTTTTTAGTAGAAAATTGTTATCCATTTCTATAGCCCAAACATCATTTGTATTTCTGTCTACGTAAAATAATTTTGTACCATCCTCTGATAATGTAAGCTTTTCACATTTTCCGTTAATTTTTAATTGTTTCTTTAAAGTCATTGTTTCCAGGCTAAACAAGTAAATACTTGAATTTGAACCAGATGAAATATATGCAAGTTTTTTATTTTTATCAATAATAATTTGTTCCGGACAAATTTCAAAATGCACTTCTTTTATAACTTTTTCATCCATCAATGAAATAACATTCATTGTTTTAGAATCAAAATATGTAACAAGCAGGAATTCTCCATTATAACTTTTCAAATCATTGATGACATAATCCTGAGCAAGCGAGTACTCAGGAACTTTTGAATTTGAATGGATTACCTGAATATTTTTATTTGCGCCGGTAGAGATGTAAAAAGTTTTGCCGTTTAATTGAGCAACAGGAGTTGTCGGTTTTTTACCTTTGTTTCTTGTATTATTAATTTTTAAACCTGTATCCTGAGTTACCATAACATCAACGTCGCCAATAATCCCTTTTAAGGTTTCTGGTATAACTAAGCCTTTAGGTAACAATATATCTTGAGGTAAAAGTCCTGATTGAATTTCATCAGGCGGATTCAACATATTAATAACTGTTTTTTTACCATTAGTATTTATCACCTTTAGCAAAGAATAATTGTTATTCAAAATTACCATATCCGGTTTTTGCTTTAATGTTTCGTTAAGAGGATAAGTAGTTTTTATGCTAACAGTATCTACCTTTTCAACTTTTGCAGGAAAAACAGGAAGGTACATTGTGTTATCCGGCAGAACAATTACTCCGTCAAATCTAAAGTTGGTGTTTGGAAATGTTTTGTTCACAAAATCCTGAACATCCTGCGGGACTTGTGCGGCATTAGCAGTTCCTGATAGAGTTAAACACATTATTAAAGTCAGCAATAATTTACGCATATTATTTAAAAACTCCCTTAACTTTTGATATAATTGATTGTTGAGGTTTTTTACCTGTTTGTATTTCATATAATTTCTGATAAAGAACTTTTTCTTCATCACTCAAACGTGTAGGAACTTTTATTTTCAAAACAACTACATGGTCGCCTCTTTGAGATGGACGTGTGATAATTGGAATTCCTGCCCCTTTGATTTTTACATAATCACCATACTGCGTTCCTGCAGGAATTTGAACTTCTTTATCTCCATCCAGTGTCTTTATAGTTACAATATCACCCATCACCGCTTGTGCCGGTGTAATATCAAGTTCTGTAAATACATTTATGCCGTCTCGTTTGAAATAATTTGACGGTTCTACATGCACAACAACAAACAAATCCCCGTTTGGTCCGCCATTAATTCCGCAGTCTCCTTCTCCTGAAACTCTGATTTTTGACATATTGTCAACACCTGCAGGAATTTTTATTTCAATCTTCTTTTCTTTAGTAATTTGTCCATGTCCATGACAAGTTTTACAAGGTTTATCTATCACTTGACCGGAACCTTTACAATGCGGACAAGTTGTAACTTGTGTAAAATTACCAAGAGGTGTTCTTGCTACTGTTTTCACCTGGCCTGTACCACCACATTGCGGACATGTTTTCTTTTGAGAGCCGGCTTCTGCACCTGATCCATGACAATCAGGACAAGTTTCTTGATGGTCAAATCTTATTTCTTTATTTATACCAAATGCAGCATCTTCAAATTTTATTTTAACATCATATCTTAAATCATCACCGCGCTGTGGAGCATTCGGATCGATACCGCCGCCAAAACCAAAACCGCCAAACCCTCCAAAAAAGCTTTCAAAAATATCATTAATATCTCCAAAACCTCCGGCAAACGGGCCATTTGTATCAAAGCCTGCATTTTTTAATCCATCTTCGCCATATCTATCGTATGTTGCTCTTTTATTATCATCAGATAATGTTTCGTAAGCTTTGCCTAATTCTTTAAATTTTTCTTCAGCATCAGGAGCTTTATTCACGTCAGGGTGAAGCAATCTGGCTTTTTTTCTAAAAGCCGACTTTATCTCATCTTTTGAAGCATCTTTTGACACTCCTAATATTTCATAATAATCTGTCATTGTCTTATTTATACTTCCTTAACTTTCTGGTTTGCTGCTTAAACTTTCCAATAGAACCTCCCCTAATGAAAATAAGCACAATAATTATTACTCTGCAGTTGCAACATTAACAAGGGTAGGTCTCAAAACCTTATCACCCATTTTGTATCCTTTTTGCAGTTCGTTGATAACCGTATGTTCAGGATGTTCACTGGTTGGTGTGCGCATTACGGCTTCATGGAAATTCGGGTCAAATTCTTCACCTGTAGCTTTAATTTCTTCCAGACCAAGTTTAGCAAGAGATTCAATAACCTGCTTATGTACAAGTGTAAAACTTTCTTTAACTGTTTCACAGTCCTGAACATTTTCTAATGCTTTTTCACCGCGTTCAAAATTATCAAGAACTTCTATTAATTTTTTCAACGCAGATTCAGTTCCAAATTTTATTAAATTTTCGCGTTCTTGTTCTTGACGTTTTCTGTAATTATCAAAATCAGCAGCTAAGCGGACGTACTGTTGATTAAGTTTATCATATTCTTCTTGAAGCTTACCGTTTTTTTCTTCTGAAGCATCTTCTTTAGATTCTTCATTTACAACATTTTCAGTTGTATTTGTTTCATCATTTTCAACATTTATATTTTCATCTTTAATCACGTCTTCATTTTTGAACGGATTTGAATTTTTATCAGTCATAATATTTCCCTTCACAACATTAATTATATACATATATTATAAAGTATCAAAGTAAATTCACAAGTTAAATTTATTTTTTTTTAATAATTGAGGGATAGATTACATGACCAAATACATAAAATATATAAAATATTTATTATTCTTTATACTATTTAGTCGAGCCTCAATTAATGATTCGACCTCCGCAAAGCGAACAATAAAGGT
>CAJMAX010000042.1 GCA_905211505.1 uncultured bacterium
CAGAATGACAACATCTCTGCACTCGCATTAAACGGGACTCCACTACGTTCCCGCCCTCTGCTCGTGCAGGCTCAGAATGACCATATTCGCCCAAAAGCAGCTTTCACCCTTGCCGAAGTTCTCATAACTCTTGGCATAATTGGTATTGTATCAGCTATGACAATCCCATCACTTTTGACAAATTTTAAAAAACGAGAAACTGTTAGTAAAGTTAAAGCTGCATATTCAATTTTTTCACAAGCTGTAAAACTTTCAATTCAAGAAAATGACGAACCTGCAGGTTGGGATGTTAGTAATGAATCGACAGTGGCCGAAAGATATTTAATACCATATATGACAGGAGTTACCGAATTTACTGATGCTAACAAAAAATACAGTGGCTTGCGTACGCTAGCAAATAAACCTTGCGGAGGTGTTCGTTGTACATGTATTTATACTTGGGGACGTAGAAAATACATTCTTAATAATGGTATGATTTTTAACTATGCAAATACTAATTATAAGCATAAATTGATTGTTGTTGATATAAATGGTTTTGCTCCACCTAATGTTTTGGGAATTGACGGGTTTGTATTTTGGATTGATGATTATACATCAGCACTAAGAACGGAGGGTGCTACTTATTCTCGAAAACAAATTGTTGATAATCGTGGTGCTGGTGAGGCTTGTGCACCAAATCCTGCATCTTATTATGCCGGATTGTATTGCGCGGCTTTATTGCAAAAGGATGGCTGGACAATGAGTAAAGACTATCCTTGGGGTAACGGGCATTTACCTAAATTAGAAGAGTAGTAATGTTAAACGGATACTATAAAAACAAGTTTATAGTACTTGTTTTATGGCTGCAATCATTCCCTCAGGTGATGCAATGTTTTTCCCTGCAATATCAAATGCGGTGCCATGTCCCGGTGAAGTTCTTATAATATCCAGCCCTATGGTTGTATTAACAGTTTTATCTCCTGCTACTGTCTTTATTGGGATTAAACCTTGATCGTGATAATTTGCAATATAGCAGTCAAATTCATCTTTTTCATTTTTATAGTAGTGTTTGGCTGCTTTGACAAACAATGTATCGGCTGGTAGCGGCATTGTGATATTTATACCCAGTTTTTGTAATTCTTGAACTGCGGGAATAAGAATATCAATTTCTTCAGTTCCTAAAATCCCGTCTTCTCCAGAGTGGGGGTTGAATCCGCATAATGCAAACTTGGGATTATGTATGCCAAAGTGTTTTTCAAAGGTTTTTACTAAATTTTGGACTTTTGTTATAACAATATCTTTTGTTATGTTTATGTCTTTTAACGCACAGTGTCTTGTCAAAAGTAATACTCTAAAATTCTTTGCAACAAAAAGCATTTCTGCAAGCTGGTTATCATGTGATAAGTATTTTTGCAGTATTTCAGTTTGTCCATTGTAAATATGTCCGGCAAGGTGGAGTGCATTTTTTGCAACAGGTGCTGTCACTATTGCTTTAGGTTTAAGCTTACACACTTTTTTTAGTGACTGAAATGAAAATTCTCCTGCGAATTTGGTAGCTTGCCCGGGTTCTACATTTTCGTTATATGGAATTTCTATAATTTCATAATTTTTATCCAGAGTTCCATAAAAATCCAAGATTTTTTTATTAGAAATTAGAACAACTTTATCTTCCGATATATCAAGTTGTTTTAGAGCTTTAATAGTTATTTCTGCGCCAATTCCATTTGGATCGCCTGTTGTAATTGCTATTTTATTCATGTTTATTAAAGTAATCCAGAATTTCGAGTAATGTATTTACTCCGCCAAGATTTCCTGATTTTGTCACAATCCACTGATCTGAGTTAACACTTTTACTTAATGCAATTGCAGGTAAAACTTCATCTATAAGCTGTAATTGGTTTGCATATATTGCATTGCAGCATTTATAAGATGTTTCGCCTCCAAGAGTTATAAGTATTGCTTTTTTCTTTTCAAGAACACATTTGGTTAAATCTGCAAGAAAATTTGTAATCTCGTTCGCAAGTCCTGACTTTGTCAAATCAGTATCTATTGTGTCATCAGAAAAACCATCAAAATTTATAAGTAATTTTGATGTGTGAATCAGAACAATGTTAGAAGAACCCAGATTTGTTACAATTCTTTCTACGAGATCTTCTTGAACTCCAGCTAGTATTGTTTTTGTATCAAGTTCAATAATCAAAGTATTTTCTTCAAATTCTTCACTTTGCTCAAGTTTATCAATCTGATTAGCCGTAATTTGAGTAGCGCTGCCAGATACAATGAATTTGGGTAATTTTGGTAACTTTACTGGTAAAACTTCTTCTAATTCTTTTTGGGGGAACCATTCGTTACTAAGTACATTTGCCGCTGCTGCGGTTCCAACCGGGAGAATTTTGTAATTTGATTTTTGCATTGCAAGAATAATTTGTTCTAAATTTGTTGTTGATACGCAATCAGCTATTATAATTTTTTTGCCTTCTTCTATTAGAGTATTTAAAGCAATAAGAATTGGGCCGGCTCCATCTAAGATTGTTTTTAGTTCTATGCAGCCAACCAGGCTTTCTAAGTTTTCTCCAAGTTGAGACTTTAGAAGAGTCGGCAGATGTGATTCCATAATGGGAGAATGCGGATCTCTTGCTATTTCAGTTCGTTCAATTGGTATACCTTTTAATAAATGGTAACCGCCTACAGTTATTCTTCCCTCTTGAGGAAAAGCAGGCATAACTATAGCTGCGTCCCATTTTAGAATCTCCAGCATAGACAGTACTTCTACTGCAATATTTCCTCTGACTGTAGAATCTATTTTTTTGTAGAAAAAGTCAGGGTTTATTTCGTCTACAAGCAGTTGAGTTGCTTCTTTGACTTTTTCAAATGCTTCTTGAGGAGAAACATTTCTTGATTCTGTCGAGATCGCCCAAGCTTGAGATTCACTTGTTTGTCTGGACTCAATGTTTTTATTTAACAATATATTTGTGTCGGCACCATTCAATTTGAATTGTAGTGCAGTGTCATTTGCACCTGTCAAATCGTCTGCAATAATTCCGACAATATCAGAGTTTCCTATCATAATACAGCTTCTGTTTCCGCGTCTTTTCTAGAACCTAAAAGTCTTATTGTATTTGCAACAACGTAAAAAGATTCTCTTTCGTTATTGGTCACTTTATCAACCCAGCGTCTGTTGGCAATTCTACCATCAACAGCAACCAGTCTTCCTTTTTTTACATATTCTGCTGCAAATTCAGCTTGATTTCCCCAAACTTCAATGTTAAACCAGTCGGTTACTTCTGATTTTGTTTTAGAATCCCATCTGTTTACGGCAACAGAAAAGGTTGCTTTGGTTTTGCCGGAGTCGTAAGAATTGAAGTTTTCAGAAGCATCTCGTCCAACTCTGCCTACTACTGTTACTGTATTCATATATATACCTCTTTCAATTTTAATATTATACAAGATTTTTTTATTTTGTCTAAATTAATACATTTTTACAAGTTCTCGGACTTGTTGTAAAATTTCAGCTGCTTTAATTCTAGCTTTTGCAGAACCCTCTTTTATAATTTGTTCAACTTCCTGAGGGTGTTCTTCGTAATATTTCCTTTTTTCTCTGATAGCTGCAAGTTTAGCGTTGATTTTTTCTCCAAGTTGGCGTTTGCATTGAGCGCATCCTCTTAAGCCTTTTTCGCATTCGCATCTTATTGTAGCAATTTCTTCTTCAGAACCGAAAATTTTCCAATATTTAAATGCAACCTCACATTCTTCAGGGTGTCCTAAATCATCTTTGCGAAGCCTTGAGCGGTCAGTGATTGCAGTCATAACTTTTTTTGATGTAGTTTCGGCATCATCTGAAATTTTAATATCATTGTTGAATGATTTACCCATTTTATTTCCGTCAAGTCCGCAAATAAGTGAGCAGTTATTTAGTAGCGGTTTTGCTTCGTGGAAGAATTCTCCGTATAAGTTGTTAAAGCGTCTTGCGATATCTCTGGTGATTTCAATATGCGCAACTTGATCGATTCCGACGGGAACGCAATCTGCATTAAACATCATAATATCTGAACTCATTAGCACTGGGTATCCCATTAGGCCGAAGTTTATTTGAGAATTTTGACCTTCTTTAGTTTTTAAAATTTTTGCCATATCTTTTAAGGTTGGATCTCTTTCAACCCAGTTTTGCGGAGTAATCATTCCAAGGTAAATATTTAGTTCAGCAATTTCAGGAACAAGAGATTGTACATAGATTGTTGATTTGTTGGGATCAATTCCGCATGCAAGCCAATCCATGACAACATCCAGAGTGTTCTGTCTCAGTTCATCTGTTTTATCATATTTTGTAGTCAGGGCATGCCAGTCTGCAGCGAAAAAATAACAGTCATATTTATCTTGAAGTTCTACCCAGTTTTGGATTACTCCGAGATAATGTCCTAAATGCAGCTTTCCGGTAGGTCTCATACCTGATACAATAGTTTGTTTCATAAAACAGTCCTTTCTAATAACTGTATCTATTATATAACAAAAAGGTCTGTGTTCTAGTTTGAATAAAATTTTGTAACAAGTGAGTGGTTTTTAATTATCCTGATCAATATTTTTAAGCGCAAAATCAATACATTGAGTAATACATTCATTTCTGCTTATGCCTGTTGTTTTGGCTAAATCATCAATGTTTTTTAAAGTAGTTGTATCTATTCTTATACTTATAACAGTTTTTTCATTTTTTTCGGGCTTGAATTTTACCAACTTGCAATAACCTCTTTTCAAATATTATATTTAAGATTTTTAAGTAAATATATATTTAAAAATAGAATATATAATGTATTTGAAATATGAATACAGTATGGTATATTTATATTTGTAATTAAAAGGAGATGTATTATGGAAAAAAGAATAAAAGCTTTCACCCTTGCAGAAGTTCTCATAACCCTTGGCGTTATCGGTATTGTATCAGCTATGACAATTCCATCATTATTAACAAATTTTAAAAAACGAGAAACTGTCAGTAAAGTTAAAGCAGCATATTCAATTTTTTCACAAGCTGTCAAACTTTCCATACAAGAAAATGACGAACCTGCAGGTTGGGATGTTAGTGTTGGATCGACAGTGGCAGAAAGATATTTAACTCCATACATGACAGGCGTCCAAAAAATTTTAAGACAAGAGTGGCTAGACCATGATTATTATAGAATGCGTACACTTTCGTCTCAAGGAAATCCTGAGACAAATGGTTATATTGATTGGGGCTGGATTGCCGCGCTACCTGCATACAAACTGCAAAATGGTATGATTTTTGTATATTCAAATTCTAATGATAGACATAAAATGATTACTGTTGATATAAATGGTTTTGCTCCACCTAATATTATGGGAATAGATGGTTTTTCTTTCTGGATAGATGATAAAACCTCAACAGTTGTTCCAGCCGGTTATACTCTTTCTAGAGAGACTCTTATAGAACCTACATATGATAGAGCTTGTGTAAGATCGCCATATTGGCAATATTACAATGGTAGCTATTGTGCAGCTTTGCTACAAAAAGATGGTTGGACAATGAGTAAAGACTATCCTTGGGGTAACGGGCATTTAACTAAAAAAGAAAAATAATCTTATGCAATGTAAAATACCAGATTTATGAGGAAATCTGCTACTAGCATATATATTGTTGATAAGATTGCAGCTTGAGTTGTGGATGTTCCGACTTCTTTTGCCCCTCCGCGGGTTTCATATCCTTTAGTCGCACAAACCAGTGCAATTAAAGCTCCAAAGATGCAAGCTTTCAACAAACTTATATAAATATCTTTTGTTGACATCCACGCCCAAACAGATGTCATATATCTAGCCGGATTAAGATTTATTGTTTCCAGAGATACAAACATTCCGCCTAAAATTCCGACAAATTCTGCGATTAATACAACCATAGGAACTGTTATGGCGGAAGCTATTATTCTTGGTGTAAAGTAGTAACCAACGGGATTTATTTTTAGTGTTTTTATCGCATCAACCTGAGAGGTAACTTGCATGTTGGCGATTTCTGCGGATATTGCTGTGCCGGCCCTGGCTCCAATTGCTAAAGCTACAAAACCTGGAGCAATTTCTCTGATCATAACAACTGCAATTGTTCCTCCAATATAGGATTCTGCTCCTGTTAGCAAAAACTCTTTTGAAACCTGAATCGCAATAACAGCTGCAGATATAAAGGCTATAATAAGAGAGATAGGTAGTGAGTCGTAACTTATTGCGGCAGATTGCGAGATGATTGTTCTGAATCTTACATTTCCGCCAAATATGTATTTAAAGCATTCTATTAAGTTTTGAACGCACAAACCTAAAAATTTAATCAAAATTTCCTAGCCTTTTTTTATTTCAATATATCATAAAAAATTTTTATACGCCAGGAAAATGTATTGTTATTTTTTAGTATGCCCAAATTTGCTTTTGTCTACTGTTGCAATAAATTTTATTGCTTCATTTGATGGAATTGCAAAACCTATTCCTATATTTGATATGTTGTGGTCGGGGTTGTAAATTGACTGGCTTATGCCGATGACTTCCCCTGTAGAATTTAATAACGGGCCACCGGAACATCCGGGATTTATTGCAGCATCTGTTTGGAATCTGTTTTTTACGTAGTCAATTCTTGATATTATACCTTGTGTTAGAGTGTTTGAGAATCCAAAAGGATTACCGATAGTCAGGACTTTTTGTCCTACTTTAACTTCTTCAGAGTCTCCGAATGATACAGTTTGTAAAGGTTTTCTAGGTTCAATTTTTATTAGTGCCAAATCTTTATTTTTACCCATTTGAGCGATAAATTTTGCTTTATATGTTTGTCCGTTGTGTGTGGTTACATCAATTGATGTTGATTTTTCAACGACATGCGAACCTGTTAAAATCAATCCGTCTTTTGTTACTACACATCCTGTTCCGGCTGAAACTCCATCTGGAACTTGAGCATCTATTGCAACAATTGCGGGACTTATTTTTTCATAAACACTTATATTTATCTGTTCATCGGGGGCATAATTTGGTTGAGCATTTGTATAATTGCACCCTAATAAAATTACTGTGACTATTAAAATTAATTGTTTTCTCATATCCACCTCTTTACATTAGATTATTTTGGTGATTCTGTGGAAATGGAATTCTCTAGTGTAATATTTCGCGGTTAGTTCTTAATTATATTAAAATTTTAATTTACAATTCAGAATAATATGTTTAGCTAAAAAAGATTTCTCTAATAAGAACAAAGTTATTAATCAGGAATATATTCAAAAATATCCTGAATTTTACAATTTAGTGCATAACATAATTTATTAATGGTTTCTAGTTCTATTGTTTTTGTTTTGTTGTGGTAAATTCTAAAAACTGCAACATGGCTTAAACCTGATAACCTTGCAAGTTCTGCCATGTTCATCCTCCGAACTCCCATCATTATTGATAGTTTGTTTT
>CAJMAX010000043.1 GCA_905211505.1 uncultured bacterium
ATACAAGAGATTAAAATAAGAGGACGAACATATGGGCATTTATGGTATGGGCAAAGCCTTTAATCTAAGGTATGCAAATTCCGGACAATACAGAGCAACACATGTAAAAAGACCACCGGCACGACCAATGTGCGGCGGACATGCTGTTTCATTTACAGAAAATACCAATGTCACCATTAAAAATGGACCTAGCGGATTCTGGGGCTTTTTAGGAGGTCTCTTCGGCGGGCTGTTTGGAGGCGGCATGGGCGGAGGAATGAGCATGGGTATGGGAATGCCTATGGGTATGCCAATGGGAGGTATGAGCCCGTTCGGAATGTTGAATACCCAAATGTCCCAAGTGACACCACAAAAACAAAATGGCGATAGACTAGCTGATTTGCAAAAAATGTACCCAGATTGGAACATTACATCTGACGGAAATGGCAAATACGATGCGGTAAATAAAGACCAAACGGTACACCACAGTGGTAACTTTGATGAGATGTGTCAAAAATTATTAAAAGAAAAACAAGGAGCAGGTTCAACACCGGGAACTTCAACACCGGGAAGTTCAACACCGGAAACTTCAACACCGGGAAGTTCAACACCGGGAACTTCAACACCGGGAAGTTCAACTCCAGCTAGCGCATCTCATGCAAATGAACCTCAAGGTGCAGGACGCACAGGTAAAAAAGTTAATGTTCCTGAAGGATGGTACAGAGCTGATACGAACAGTAGCGAAGGCAAAAGCCTTAATTTAAAAAGTTGCACATCTGCAAATGCAGTATTAAACAAATTATTAAACCATAAAATGGATGTGCTAAGTGATACTGATAGAGCCGCACTATGCAAAGAACTAATAAAAGCAAACCCTAGTGTATTTAATTCTGACGGCACTGTAAAAGCGAATGCAAACTTTGATAAACTTGATATTCCAAGTATAAACTATATAAAACAAAAATATACAGGAAATATAACCTACAACAAAACAGCAGGAACAGGCACCTACAAATCTAAAGCTACCGGAGAAACAGTTACCCAAAACTCTACAATGCAAGGAGCTGGAGGTCGCACAATAAAAGGTAAGAATGGTTATTCAGTACAAATATCAAACTCCGGAAATATTTACTTTGACAACAAAGGAAACAAAATATCAGCTGACGAGTTTAAAAAAGCATGCCCAAGCATATACGCAAGTGTAACCAAAGCTTCAGCACAAACAACAAATACAACTCAAACATCAGTTGCAAATCATCCAGCAAACAATGGAAAAACACACGTAGGTTCAAGACAACCTTGGTTATAGATAAAAAATCGGATATTACTATCCGATTTTTTAGTATTTTGAGAAACTCTTATAAACTAAACAAATGAACTTTTAAAGCCATAAAAATAAAATCCGATACTAAAAAAGAAAAAGAAAGGATTTATTTTTATGGCTCAAATTATTGAAAATGAAAGAAGAATTGTTAGACTATCCGTAGATGATGTTCTGAATATTGTAAGAGAATATCAAAGACTTACGAAAGAAAGCTGCTGCTATGAACATACCAGAGAAATTTTAAGCAGAAACATTCTATTTATTCCGGAAGATATGTAAGTAAAATACACCAGATATTAAAATTGCCCCTCTCCCATCTATGGGAGAGGGGATGGGGTGAGGGACGAATTATGCTATAATAAAACTTATGAAAAGCACTTCCAGAGCAAGATTACTTAGAAAAAACCAAACACCGCAAGAGAGCAAACTGTGGAAATTACTTAGAAACCGAAATTTTCATGGATTAAAATTCAAAAGGCAGCATCCAGTAGGAAAATATATTGTTGACTTCGTATGCATTGATAAAAAAATAATTATAGAAATTGATGGAGGTCAGCACAATACTCCAGATAAAATAAAAACAGATACTAGCAGAACCTTGTATTTAGAAAGTGAAGGGTATAAAGTTATACGATTTTGGAACAATGAGATAGATAACAATTTTGAAGGAGTATATCTCACTTTGCAAAAACTTTTAGTAGTATAACCCTCACCCTTACCCTCTCCCGAATACGGGAGAGGGTATACACATATCATATGCAATATTCTAAAATAACAACACTAGATAATAAAAATAGTCCCTCGCCCATCTATGGGAGAGGGGGTGGGGTGAGGGACTAAATAAAATAAATTTGTAAAACTTCAACAAAAACCACTTTAAATGAAATCCTGTTCATAGTATTATCAGACTAAAAGGATTTATACTATGCAATTTATTGATAAAGCTAAAATAAAAATCAGTTCGGGTAAAGGCGGCAACGGAGTCGTAGCGTGGCGCCGTGAAAAATTTGTAGACAGAGGTGGTCCTGCCGGCGGTGACGGAGGAAAAGGCGGAAGCGTATACCTGATAGCTGACGAAGGTTTATCAACTCTTCTTGATTTCACATACCGCTCAATATTTAAAGCTGATAATGGAGAAAATGGCTTTAAAAAAAGTATGCATGGTAAAAGTGCAAAAGATTTATATATAAAAGTTCCAACCGGAACTATTGTTAAAGACCTAAAAACAGGAAATATTATTGCGGATTTAACTGAACACGAACAAAAAGTTCTGGTGGCTCAGGGTGGACGCGGCGGACGCGGGAATATACATTTTTGTACCCCACAAAATAGAGCTCCTCAATATTGTGAACCTGGAGAACCAGGAATTGAAAGAGAATTACAGCTGGAATTAAAACTACTGGCAGATGTAGGACTTCTTGGACTTCCTAATGCAGGTAAATCTACATTTATAAGCAGGGTTTCCGCAGCAAAACCAAAAATTGCGGACTATCCATTTACTACTATAGTCCCCAATCTTGGAGTTGTAAGAAAACATAACGGAGATGGCTATGTAATAGCAGATATTCCGGGATTAATAGAAGGAGCATCAGAAGGTATCGGACTCGGACACGATTTCTTAAGACACGTTGAAAGATGCAGATTTCTTTTGCACATTGTAGATGGAACCGAAGAAAATCCTATAAAAAATTACCAGATTATAAATGAAGAATTAGCAAAATATTCAGAAAAACTATCAAAATTATATCAAGTAGTAGCTATAAATAAAATTGATTCCATAGAGCCTGATAGACTTGAAGAATTAAAACAAGAATTTAATAATCTAGGAGTAGAAGTATTTTGTATCTCTGCTGTAACCGGAGACAAACTGGAAGAACTAAAAAATGAATTAGAACACAAGGTTGATACAATAGAAAAACCAGAGTCTGAAGTTATTATTGAAGAAGATTTAGAAGCTACAAACAATGACGATGGATATTGGGAAGTTCACAAATTGAACAAAAATACCTATATGGTAACCGGTGGCAGAATAATAAGAATATCACAGGTCACTGATTCAAGAAGTACTGAACAGGTTATAAGATTCCAAAATATAATGATAAGTATGGGCATTATGGATGAACTTAAACATCTTGGAGTTCAAAATGGAGATACCATTATAGTAGGGAAACTTGAACTTGAATACTGGGACGATGAAGTTTATAAATAAATTAAAATTTAAACATTCCATTCAAAATTTTGTTTTACAGCCGGATTAGCTTTAAAACCATTATTTATATAAAACTGTTCAACAGCTTTGGATTCAACAGACATTAATGAGATTTTTTTATCTTTGTATAAAGATTTTAAACAATTCAATATTGATGTACCTATCCCTTTTATTGGAGAATTCTTTCTATCTGTAATATATTTTGGATTAACCTGAAGATACTCAATAAATACCTGTTTATCACCATCCGGAGTGAGTTCTACTAAGCCTAATACTTTTTTAGGTTCAAGCTTAGAAAATTTATTTAACTGTTCAGTAGCTGCATAAACAAAACCATCTTTTGGATTTTGTCTAAGAATAGTGAATACATCCCAACAAATATCATCAACAAATGTTTGAGGCGCCCAACTAGAGCATAAATCTTTTAACACTCGTAAATCATCATTACTTTTTGGATTAATTTTTACAAATGAAATATTATGAGGTAAATACTGATTATCTGAACTAAGTTTATTAACAACTGCCGGTCTTATAAATTTTGCACCAAATGATATATTATAATTTGTATCCATTCCAAATTTTCTTCACTGACTTCACAAACAATATAAAACAGAAAAAATAAAAATTTGCCATAACAAACAAATTTAATAACATTAAATGTAATACCTTGCAAGATAAACTTATCAATGATAGAATCATATTGTCAACAGTTTATAAAAAGAGGGTAAATTTATGGCAAGACTTATCAGACCAACCTGGGCAGTAAGATGCGTTCAATCAGGATGTAAATGCTTGTTTGAAGTTGCAAAATTAGAAGATGGAAAACAACAGGAAGTAGTTTGTCCAAATTGCGGTGAACACTATGTTTATCCAATTTATGACAACGACGAAAATGAACAAAAATAAGATGTACTTTAATAATACAGACAAAAGATACAACCAATTCAGTGCATATTTAAAGAATAAATTTGGAGCAAAAGTATATAAAATTACTCTTGATGCAGGTTTTTCTTGCCCGAATAGGGATGGAACAATATCCACAGGCGGTTGTATTTTTTGTGATGATGGAGGGAGTTTTTCACAGGCTCATTCAAACCTGTTATCAATAGAAGAACAGGTAAAAATCGGAGCTAAAACCCTTCATGACAGGTTTAAAGCTGAAAAATTTATGTCCTACTTTCAAGCATACACTAATACTTACAAACCTGTTGATGAACTTGAAAAAATTTATAAATCAGCACTCACACATCCAGATATTGTGGGCCTGTCAATAGGAACAAGACCGGACTGCGTAGAAGAAGAAAAACTAAATCTTATCTCGGATATAAGTAAAGATTATTACACTTGGATTGAATATGGATTGCAATCTATACATGACAAAACATTGCAAAAAATAAACCGTGGTCACGATTTTGATTGTTTCTTACAAGCATATGAAAAGACAAAAGAAAAAGGAATAAATGTTTGTGTTCATGTAATTTTTGGCCTATGGGAAACCAGAGATGAAATATTACAAACTGCGCAAAAACTTGCAGATTTGAAAGTTGACGGTGTAAAAATTCACATGCTCTGCGCTTTACAAAACACAAAACTGGCAAGACTATATGAAAATAAAGAAATTGACTTTATGACGGAAGAGGAATATGTAAATTTAGTTTGCGATTTTTTAGAAATATTACCTCCAAAAACAACAATCCACAGATTAGCTGGAAATGGATTAAAAAAGAATTTAATAGCACCCAGATGGCTTGGAGCAAAACTTGACTGCCTAAATAAAATTGATAGAGAATTTATTAAAAGAAATTCATTTCAAGGTTTCAAAAACACTTTACAAACATAAATTAATGTGAAATAATATATATGTTTCATTGTAACATTTTGTTAATGGTAATTAAGTGTGTTAGCAAAAAATATTTTTCATCGGTATTATACTAATGAAATTTATTTTAGATTTAGGTAGTGGAGAAAAAATATGTTAACAATTCAACCAAGATTCACACAGCAAGCATCCAGAACAGTCCAATTTAGAGGAAATGAAGAATACCTTAATGAAGAAACTTACAACCAGAAAAAATCGTACTATCAAAGACAAAAAGAAGGATTTGAAGAGATTTTGAACGATGAAAATGTTCCTGCAGGAATGAAAAAAGGAGCTAAAGTTTTTAAAATAGCTTCAGAAGGAATTCTTGAAGGCTGGGCTGTAACCTGGGCTGCGACTAAAGGCGGAAATATCCTAAAATCTTCATTTATAAAAGCTGCAAATTCTAAGTTTGCAAAATGGGCTGCAGAAATGCTTTCACCGGTAGGTAAAGGTTTAAAAACATCCGCTCAAAAACTTATGGAATCACTATCTAATAAAACGACTAACATTAAACAATCCAAATTTGTAAATAAACTTTTAGAAAACTTAAACAAAACTAAAGCAGGTCAGTTTGTTCTAAATGCTGCTAAAACTGTCGGCAAAGGATTAAAGACTGCACTTACTTTTGTAAAAAATCTTGGACAAAAAATTATAAGCCCATTAAAAGATTTAACATATGATAAAGTTGCAAAAGCAACAGCCCGAACTCTTGGAGTCGGCTCAGGACTTGCTGGAGCATATAGCGCTGCCAGAACGCCAAACGATGACCAAATCTTAGATGAATTTGAACAGGCATAAAAACTGATTTTAGTTGAGGACAAGATAATGACACAAATAAGTGCAATAAATAACTTCAAAACTAACCACCTGACTCCCCTGACGAACGATCCGCAGAAAAAAGAAAATACAGAAAAAGCTGCGACTGTAGTTGGGAGTACCGGCTTTGTCGCGACTGCAACAAAATATGCAAGCAAAAGAGGCTTAAGAGGTCAATCCGGAGAAAAAATTATTCAAGCAGGTGAAAAAACTCTTCAAACAATGATGGAAAGTGTTCAAGAATCCAGCAGAATTGCCGGTAAAGGTATGAAAGAAGCAACAGGATTTTTTGCAAAATTTAAAAAGGATGCAAGCATTTTCACAGAAGACTTTATGCGATTTGCCGGTAAATTAAAGAATAATAAAATAATTGAACCAATTATAAATAGTCCAATTACTAAAAAAGCTGCAGGCGCATTTGGCGGAGTTATGGCATTCTTTGTACTGGTTACAGGGGTAAGTAAAGCTGCAGAAAACGGTTCTCTTGCTATTAATGATTTAAAACATAAATATTATGAAATGAAATAATATCAATCATTTTTAATTGAGAAAATATAAAAATCGTGCTAAACTTATTATGTTATGCACGATTTTCTAATAAAAAAAATAGTCAATTCAGATATAGA
>CAJMAX010000044.1 GCA_905211505.1 uncultured bacterium
ATTATTAAACATATAATTCCTGATGCTAACCAGAAATATATAGCTCCATCCCAATTCTGATTACCGTTAGAACCCAATTTATCTACAAGGAATCCTGTTCCGGTTGCAGATAAAAATGCGCCTACATAACCAAATGTTCCAGTAAAACCTGATGCCGCAGAAGCTACTTTTTTAGAACTTGATTCAACTGCACAAAGACCGCCTATCATCATTTGCGGACCATACGTAAATGCTCCAAGCAAACCAATAATTACATAATTCAAAGCAGCTATTGTATTAAATTTCAACGCAATAATAGCAAGAATAACACCAACTAAATAAATTAAATTAACAGGAGCTCTTTTTCCTTTAAACAATTTATCAGAAATTAACCCCGCACAAACTGTACCACAAATACCCACAAGAGGTAATGACGCTATCATATTTGTTGCATCTTTCAGTTCAATATTTTTTGCATTCTTCAAATACATTATCATCCAGTCTTCTGCGCCAAACCTAATAATATACACAAATATATAAGCGATGGCCAAAAGCCAAATTGTTTTATTACATAAAACATACTTTTTAAAGATCTGAACATAAGACATCTCGTCTTCTTCTTTTTTATCATTACCAGATGTTTCTTTAACAGGTTCATTTCTATAAACTTCAACATCAGGAAGGCCTAAAGACTGAGGTCTGTCACGAAGCCTGTCAAACAACCATATTGCAGTAACTATAGCCAAGGCTCCAGGAACTAAAAATGCCGCTCTCCAGCCAAAATGAGCAGCGATGTGACCGGCAAGAATGAAGCTTAAAAATGTACCGGTCTGATGTGAACATGACCATAAAGACCATTTTGTACCACGTTCTGAATTTGAATACCAGTAAGTCAAACTCTTGGCAACAGCAGGAAAACCTGCAGATTGAAACCATCCGCTAACACCCCATAAAAATGCCAGAGTCCACAATAATACCATTGCTGACATTTTCGTACTCAATCCTAATATGCTCACCGCATTTGGCGCTAACGCAAACAAGATATTTGCAATTGCAGTCATTAACAGGGCTGTAGGGAAGAATTTTCTAACATCAGCACCATCTGCTAAAACACCGTTAACAAATTTACCTATACCATAAGTCAAGTATAGAGAACTGCCCAACAAACCTAATTCTGTTGCTGAATAATGAAATTCTGCCATAATACCCGGCAACGCAACTGCAATATTTTTTTTACAAAGATAGAATACTGTATACCCTATAAAGCAAGCATAAAATATTCTTAACCTCCAATGTTTATACATTGAATCTACTTTTTCAGAATCTTGTATAGGTTCTTTTACAGGAGGTTCTTTATAAAATGCACTTAATCCTTTTAACATAAGTCTTTTTCTCCTATTTATTCTTAATTACTTGAATATTTCTTGTTTCAGTTAATTCATGTCTGGCATTTTTAATAATTTCCCGTTTTTCCTCATCGAGACTATGACCGTTAACTAATCTATCAACAAATCCGGTATTTAATTTTGTAGCCCTCTCAAGAGCACCAATCTCTTCCAAAACAGGTTTTATCTGTTCGAAATCATAACCAAATGATTGTTTCGAATTATAAAGCAGCAAATCACCTTCCTGAGAGGTAATTGAACTACCTCCCAAATCAAAATATAGCTTAAATATAGATTTTAAATCCTGTAATTCAGATTGAAGAGTAGTAACAGTCTGCTGAATACGCAAAAATCTTTCAAAAAGGTATTCCACATTTTCAAGCTGTTTGTTTTCCCAATCATACTTCTGCAAATATAATTTTTTTAACTTTGGATAAGCCAACGCGAGTCCCATTGTATCACCCATTGCCCTATGATGATCTTTTAATTCTACTTTAAATTTTTCAGTCAAAGCATTCAAACCATGCGCATCCAGCTCCGGATAAACTTCTTTAAACATTTGCTGGGTATCAATTCTCTCATTTTTAATTTCACTACCGGTGACACGTTTTGAAGCCTCGTTGATAAATGTATAATCGAATATTGCATTATGAGCAACTATCGGATAATCACCTATAAACTCTAAAATTTTAGGCATAACTTCAGCTTCTGTTGGCGCATCTACAACCATCTCCGCAGTTATCCCATGTATCGCAATACTTGATTTTCTAATATGCTGCTGCGGGTTTATCAATGTTTGAAACTCGTCTTTTATTTTGCCGTTTTCAAGCCTGAGTGCAGCAAACTCAACCATTTTTTCCCTAGTGTAATCCAATCCTGTTGTTTCAGTGTCTAAAACTATCTCAATTACTTTTTTTCTCGCCATTTCTTTGTCCTAATTAGTACTATATAGATGATAGCACAAAAATTTTTTCCATGATAAAATGTGAAGTGTTAGTTAAATTATGGGGACAAAATTATGGATAATATTTTTGAAGTAAAAGACGGCATGTTTGAGCATGAAGTTTTACAATCTGAAATTCCTGTTGTTGTAGATTTCTGGGCAACCTGGTGCGGACCTTGCAGAAAACTTGCTCCAGTTATTGAAGAACTTGCTAAAAATTATGATAGCAAAGTAAGATTTGTAAAAGTTAATGTTGAAGAAAGTTTAAATATTGCTAAAGAATATTCTATCAGCGGACTTCCTACTCTTATGATATTCAAATCCGGCGAAGCTGTAGAAAGAATGACAGGATTAATGCCAAAATCCACAATAGTATCAAATATCGAAAAACATATTTAATCTTTTAAATAATATTTATTATCAAAAGAACTCAAAAACAGAAATCTTTAATAAACTTGTTATATGTAACAATTTGTTAAAGATTTCTGTTTTTTTTTCATATTACTAAAGATAGCTGTCAAAATTCCGATAATTATACAAGTATAACCATATGGATGAAGGGCACTACATTGAGAATTAGTAAAATTCACAAAAGAAATGAAAATTTTAATATTTCAGGAGATATCGACACTTCCGGGGTAAGTATAGATGCAGATTTAGCAAAAGTACACAGTGAACGTGTAGTTGAGTATGCAAAAAAATTAAAAGCTAAAAACGGAACCAAATATTCTGATGAATATTACCTTTCAATGGCCAAAAGTATTGATAACAGAGAAATGAGAGGAGCATACTCTGAAGTTTCTCATAAAAAAGCTGCACTATGCCCTATTCAAGACCCCCAATGGGCTGGTTATTCATACGAAGAAATTATACAAATGGAAAATTCAGGATATAAAATTCCTGAAGAAGTTTTGCTATGGGCACATGCTCAACAAGAATCAGATGTCGTAGCTTATCAAATAATCTCTGACGAAACAAACCTTGACGATAATTCTTCAACTGAAGAAATTACCGGAGATAATTCTATTAACAACATTCAAAAAACAGCAAAAGAATATGTCAATAAAGCTGACAACGCTCAAAAAGACAACCTGCTAAAGATAGAAGAATTCCAAAAAACAGTAGACAAAGCCCAAGAAATAAAAAAAGAAAGAGAAAATTCCTACAAAAATTCAATTCAAGAAGTTACAAAATTGTCAGATGAGTTAAAACAACTTGAAACAAAAAATAAAAACAAAACGTTATCTCAAGCAGAAGAATCCCGATACAATGAGTTAAGAAAAATACTGAATAACTCTAACAATAATACAATGCAACAACTTCAAACAGACACTGACGAACTGGATGAATTACTATCGAGCATGGACAAGCTAAATTCAGAGGCAACTGAAAATATTCAACTTTCTCAAAATACGTTAAAAGCTGCCGAAGCACTCTCAAAACTTGGCAGGAATTACAATGATAACATGGCAACACACTCTACAAAAGGAATAGTTTGCCAAAATTCAGGTTTACTCAATGATATTTTATACGGGGTAAATACAACAGCTATTCAAAAAGTAGCACTGGATACAGGAACAGCCCTGGAAACAAACACTAACGGAATATTATCAGAACTTAACAACGGCAAAAATATTGAACTTGAAAGTTTTGCAAAAGAATACACCCGAACAGTACAAAATCTTATGCCTAAAAATAACCAATCTGCACAAGAAAATAATACTGATAAAACAGAAGAGAACCAAACTTTGACTCAATCAACAAAATCTGATCCTACAAAGGAAAAGCAATCTTCAGAACAAAATATTCAACAAAAGGCTTCTAAAAATCTACCTGCGCAAACTACAGAAAACAACCAAGAAATAAACGACAGCAACAATACTATACAAAACGAAAATTTAAATAATCAAGAGATACCAACTGATGAAGAAAAACAACAAATAGCAGGCAACGACAAAACACAAAAAACAACACAAACAAACAAAAATACTCTTTCAGCTCTTTCTATAACAGGCTCACCTCAAGGCGCCATTAAAGCTGCAAGCATTTCCTCAATTACGACTTCTAATTTACAAGAAAGAGAAGCAGGTATATCGACGTCTACCAAATCAATGCAGCAAGAATTCAATACCGCGCAAAAAAATATTACAAAACTACAAAAAGAACAAACAAAAATACAAAGTAAATATCAAACAAATCAACAAGAAACAGAAATATATTTAGCAGAAATAGATTCTATAGCTGCAGAAAATAATGACAGCATTCAAGAAAATCCTCAACCGAAAGCTGAACAAATACAATCACTGCAAAACACTTCTGACCAAAACTTGCAGGATAATAAAAATAAAAATGAAAAAGAAACAACAATAACACCATCATTCTCAGCGGAAATTCAAAATACACAGCCAGACGCAAACAATGAAATTGAACCAATAATTGGTCAAATTAACAACATTTCCACTGAAAATCAAAAAATTACATCTGATTTGAATAAAGAAATTATAACAAGCAACACTTCAACTAATAAAGGACAAAAATCAAAAATAAATTTACAAAAACAAAACCAGCAATTTAATGTCCAAAACCAAGATGCAAAACAAATATCTAATAACGCAACAATTACAGGAGCAATAACTACAGGATTTGGAACATATAATCTGTCTGTAGGAATTCCATTACTTCAAAACGGTATAGCATTAATGCTTAATCCGTTCACATACAGCATCGGACAAACAATGTCCATACAAGCAACCAAACAGATAATTGAAGGTTCAGCTCAAGTTACAACAGGAGCTGCAGCAAGTATTGCCGGAGGCATAGGTATTGCAGCTGTTAATGACGCTTCAGATGAAATTCAAAATACAAACCTGGCATTAAGCGAAGCCCAAAAAACAGCCACAAAAAACCAAAAAGCAATACAAGCTGCAAATATTCCTGAATTAACATCAACAGAAATTCAACCTGTAGATAATCAAAATAATTCAAATCAAAATACTGAAACAAATATGCCTACAACAAATTTTGCAAACAAAAATGAAAATATTCAGAACATACAAACATCAACTGCTCAAAACAGACCAGAAACAACAGCAGACAAAAACACTCCAGAGCAAAACGAAATTCAAACAAGAGCAACATCTAACACAAGAAACAAAGAAACCGTAAGCAATAAAACTAATGATGCAGAGCAAATCATTAACTCTCAAACAAATAAAGTTGATGATATGCTAAATGAAGATACAAAAATTTCACAAATTCTGGAAGATAAAATCATTGCTCTGAATTCATCAACAAAAACCATAGACGATAAAGAAGATATCTATGGAGATATAAAATTACTCCAAAGAACTCTTGAAAATTCCGATTCTGAAAGAGTAATTAACACAAAAAATGATGCAAATGATAATATCCCAATTCAAGAAGAACCCCAACACCAGCCGGTAAATATAGAAAATACATCAGACAATTCTGCACTTTTAGCAGCATCAGCCACTACAGTAGCCGATATAAAAAGTGCAACAGTAACAGATGACAAAACAACAATAAAGCTTGAACGATTTAACAATGACAGTATAATTGAATCTAAAAAGAAAATGAAAAAAGTAACAGCTGTTTCTGCCGCACGAGGCGGTAAAACATAACTAAATTATACAAAATAACACTTTTTGTTACCCTATTTATAATATGAATATTATAAATAGGGCTTTTTTCGGTTAAGAAACTCAAAAAATTTGCAAAATTATAAAAATATTACCCAACTATACAATTGTTTTATTAACACTTATTTATTT
>CAJMAX010000045.1 GCA_905211505.1 uncultured bacterium
TGCTAGAATTCAACAATAATAAGAAAATCGGGGGGGGGGTGACCTTTTAAAGCTTCACTCCGACAGTATTCTAAGGTCTTTGAGTTTATTTGTTTTAAATTGTCGTTCTAATGCGCCCTTACCATGTTACACTGAGCAACCAGAATGTCATCCTGAATTTATAAATTGTCATGCTGAACTTGTTTCAGCATCTCAGTATAATAGATTCCGAACCAAATTTGGAATGACGCATAACAAAGCCGCATTTACCCTTGCCGAAGTCCTAATAACTCTCGGCATAATAGGCGTGGTCGCAGCCATGACAATACCAACATTAATTGCAAATACAAATTCTCAAAAGTATCGTTCAACATTAAAAAAAACGATATCTACCTTATCGCAGGCAGCAAGACTTTCTGATTCATTATATGGTTTTGATTATGCAGGAATTACTCAGGTGTGTGGTGTTAATGCCGCTACAGAACGTCCGGAAAGTGTTATGAGTATTTGTGCAATATTAAATGGTACTTTAACCGGAGCGACCTTTTATAATTCTTTAGGTGAAATTCCTATGCGTAAAAATAATAAGGATGGTAAATATACTTTTACTGCAGGGTATTTTCTTAATAGAGGAAGGAATAATCCTAATGATTATTTTGCTTATATGTTATCTGATGGGGCTATTGTGGCTATTCATAAAACTACAGGAAGATCAGGTACAGGTTGTACTCGTAATATTGGTGAAGTTATCTCTTCTGAAGATGCTATACCTACGTCGGGTACAGCTTATTGTGTTGGATTTATTGATGTCAATGGTGTTACATTACCAAATAAAGAGGTAAGTTGTTCCTCTGGTTCGGATTCTTTGACTAAAAATAATTGTGTTGTAAAAAATGATGCACAGCATTTAACAGATATTTATCCGATTCGATTCCATGATGGTGTGGTTGAAACTTCAACAGCTGGTGGTAGATATGTTTTAAATACTACTAAGTAATGAAATATAATACCATCTTCTAAAACATTTAATCAGGAACAGAAAATTGCGTCTTATATGCTCAACTAATTTTCCAGGCAATTGGGAATGATATATAACAAAGTGGCAGACAAAAATTTTATTTTGTCTGCCACTTTGTTTATTTGTACTTTATTAGTCAAAAACGTAATTGATGATTGAAGCTTCTCTAGCTTGTTTGATAGCTTTAGCAATCATTCTTTGGTGAGCTGCACAGTTGCCTGTGATTCTTCTAGGAATAATTTTTCCAGCTTCAGTTAAGTATCTTTTTAATTTTGCAGCATCTTTGTAGTCGATAGATGTAACTTTATCTGCACATAAGCTGCAATTTTTACGTTTTTTCTTTTCGTCTTGTCTTGCCATTTGTTTTTATTTGCCTTTCTAGCCTTATTATTTTACTACTTAATTATGTATTAGTTTAGAATGGGACTTCTTCATCATCCATTAATACATCAGCATTTGAATCGGTTGAAGCTTCCATATCTCCGAATGTTAGAATATCTCCATCTTCATCAGTTTCTGTATTAGATGCTGAGGTTCCCCCCATTAATTCAATAGTAGCAGCTTCGATTTCGAATACTTTTTTCTCTGTACCGTCATCCATCTTGCTTATACCATTTTGTAATCTGCCTTCGACCAGTACCTTTTGGTTTTTAGACAGTGATGATACTACTTCTTCAAGATTTTGTCTTTTTGAAATTACTCTAACCAGAGTTTCTTCCTGCTGACCGATATTTAGTACAAATGAAGAAACCGCAACATTGTTTGATGTAAACCCTGTTTTTGGTGTTTTATATACGATACCTGTTACTACTGCTTTTGCTAATGTCATTTTTTTTTCCTTTAAACTAAACAGAAGCTTTAGCTGCTGTTTCCATGAACATTGTTCTTAAAATATTATCATTTAGTCTTAGTTGTCTTTTGAATTCAGCAACTTTGTCTGCCGGTAATGATAATATGCAAGTTGAGAAATAGCCATCTCTGAAGTTTTGAATTTCATAAGCTAATTTTTTTCTGCCAACTTTGTCTGTAGATTCAACTTTACCACCGAATTCAGCAATAACAGAACCGATTTTGTCGATTAATTTATCAACTTCTTCTGCATCTAAATTTGGTTTGAAGATAGTCATTAATTCATAAGTTTTCATTTATTTTTCTCCTTTTAGTATTTTCCTATGATGTATGATTAAATATTATCATGAAAATAGAAATTATTACAACATGTACTCGGCTGTAAAACTGTATTCAGCCGGTCCTATAAGAAAGATATCTTTATCCGGATTTTCCCTAGTCCCGCTCCAAACAACTGTTACGGCCCCGCCAAGAAGATTGACCTTTACTGTATCTTCTGTTAAGTTATTTAAAATGCAAGCAACTACACTGGCACAAGCTCCTGTTCCGCAGGCTAAAGTTATTCCGCATCCTCTTTCATATACGCGCATTTCAATTTCGTTTTTTGAAATTATTTTTACAAATTCAGTGTTTGTTTTTTCAGGGAAATAAGGGTGAATTTCCATAGCCGGCCCATAATTTTGGGCAAGGTGTAATGTATCTTCCTCTGTAAAAATTATGCAGTGAGGGTTACCCATTGATACAGGTATTATGTTGAAATTTTTATCTTTTAACTGTACTGTCCTCTCACCTTTAAACGGTATTTTTGATTCTTCAAGAATAGGGGTGCCCATATTTACTTTTACTGTTCCATCTTCTTGAATTTCAGGTTTTATGATTCCGGCAAGTGTTTTCACACTGAATTGTTTTTTATTTACAAGTTTTTTATCATATACGTATTTTGCAAAGCATCTCATACCGTTTCCACACATTTGCGCGGTGGTTCCATCTGAATTGTAGAAAAACCAAGCAATGTCAGTTTCTTGATTAGGTTTTGTATCCGGAATAATCATTCCGTCTGCACCTATTCCAAAGTGTCTGTCGCAAAGTTTACGGGCTAAATCTTCCATTGAAAGTCCTGATTTTTCATATTCTGAATAATCTAAAACTACAAAGTCGTTACCGCAGCCTTGCATTTTGGTTATTTTAATTGTTGTCATAATCCTGTTCCTCTCTTTTGCACAAGATTATAACATAGAAAAGGCTATTATGCTTTGTAAGTGATTGATTTTGGAACAATATTATTATTATTTTGCGTATTAGTTGCTATAGGTTTATCCCAGTATTCTGCAACTTTATCACCTATGTTTTTACCTATTGTAGATGAACCTATTGAGCCTCCAACAAATAGCAGACCCTTAACGACAGGTAACCATTTTTTATTTATTGGAAGTTTCTTTAGAATGCCATCAAGATTTTTTTTCATCCATCCTTCACCAATGAACATACCTGCAAGGCATCCTGTTTCTGAAATAATTGCAGATTTTTTATCTTCAGCTGTTAATACTGTATATCCGCTTGATGCTACAATAAGCGGGTTCACATGGTCTGCAGCGAATTTTACGGTTTTTGAAATTCCGTTAAATACTTTGTCTGATTTTGCAATATTTTCAATATTATTTAGTATTGTTTTTGCATGTTTTGATATAGCATTGTCGTGTTGTGCTGCAGCTTTTACAAGGGCAGCACTTTGGCCGACAGTAACCGGAAGTCTGCCAATATTTTCGTTCATTGTTTTATCGGCATTTCTGACTGCAAATATTCCTGTAGCTACACCACTGTACATAAAACAATATGACCTTTCACACTTATACCTACATATATATAAAGTATTTTTTTAGTGTAAAATTGCAGAGGTTGTTAAATTGTTTACATTTTTTAAAATTTTAATTATTGCAAACTGCAGAAGCTATTTGTGCTGCTGTAATTTTTAAACAGCTCAGTTTTTCGCAGGTTGTTTGCCGTCTTGCCCACAAACACGGTTTTAATTCGCATTTGTCATTTGCCTTTATCGGAATAACAAGTTCACTTTGCGGAATCAATGCTTTATCATCTGTTGGCCCAAATATTACATATGTTTTTGTGTGAAGAGCAACTGCTACATGCAAAGGTGCTGAATCCGAGCATAAAAATTTGTCCGCAGAAGAAATCAGTTCAGCAAGTTCTTTTAAATTTTTAGTTGTTCCGTATAGATTTTCGAAGTTTTGAGTTCTAACGTTATTTAGTATGGTTTCGATACATTCTTTATCGTCAGGGCCGCCAACTAGTCTTACTTTTTTACCTTCTGCAACTAATAAATCTATTACCTTAGCCCAGGTTTCTGCTGGAACTGTTTTTATGCAATTTTTCTGAATGCTTAGTTTACTAACTCCAGGGTGAATTAATACGGAATTAGAAATTTTTTCTCTACGTTCAATATTTATTTCCGGAAGTTCAGTATTATATTCTGTAAGATTTCTAATTAAATCGTGATACATTTTGCAGGCATATTGGTTTTTATTCAGCTGCATTGCATGTGTTAGCAATATCTGGCTGATTTTGCCGGTATTATATCCGCATCTTACTTTTATTCCTGTTAAAAATAAAAGTAAGCTTATAAGTTTGTTGCCGCCGGATGATATAATAATATCAAAATTTCCCTGTCTTGCTTTCAGGATAAGTTTTAATAATTCTGTATATTTATTTTTACCTTTAACATCAATTAAAAATAATTCATCAATTATATTTGTTAAATCTTTTACGCTTTTGCTTCGTGGTTCAAGCGCAAGTGTTATTTTAGAATCAGGATATTCTTTTTTTAGCGATATTAAAGTTGGGAGGAAAAATATTTCATCTCCAATTCCGCCAAAATTTATTGCAAGTATATTTTTCATCTTCTTATCCATATTCTTATTATACAAGAAAAAACAATTACAATAAAATTTGGGTTAATGTGAGGTAATATTTTGGATTAAATGTAACAATATGTTACAACTGCTACATTTGTATTAAAGATTAAAAAATATATGCCGAAGATATATATGTAAGGAAACAAAGGGATAAGTCTAATGAGTCTAAATGTGAATTATACTTCATTATACAAAAACGGCATTGATACATCTGTATTAAAAGATGTTTCTCAGGAGATTTTACGCCGTGCTGCTCAAAAGACATCTCAATATACAAATTCTCTTACTACTCATCAGGTTAAAACAATTGCAAAACCTGTAGAATTAGGTATTGATTTATATCAGGGAAGAGTTGAGACAGGTGTTCAAAAACAAATTGCGATGAATAATTCTTTCCAATATCAATTTAGCGAAGCCGCTGTTACATCTATTAAATATTTGAATTCTCAAGCAGCTTCAGCTATTTCAAGAAAAGTTGATGGAAAATATATGCCGGCAGTTAATGAAGTTGTATCTCAAACTCCTAAAGCTGCTGAAACAACTGCACCATCTCACTTTATGAGTATTTTTGCTGCAGCTGCTTCAAAAGACAAAGATGGTTCAAATCCTTTTTATCATGGTGAACTGTTAATGGCAAAATCTCAAAAAGAAGAAAAAAATGAAAATGAATCATTAAAAAGTATTTTTGCATAATAAAATATAAGATTTCTCAATGGTTTTCCTTTTGTTTACATAAATAATTATAAATTTCAGATTCCCTTTCTTGGGAATCTTTTTTTATACA
>CAJMAX010000046.1 GCA_905211505.1 uncultured bacterium
CCGCGTCTTGCGCGCGTTCGACTCGCGCCGGGGCCAGTTTAACATTCTGTGATGTATTTGTCATGTAGTACTTGATTCATTATTTTGAATATAGAACATGTGTTTTTGTGTTAAAACTCTTGTGAATATAATGCACAATCCAAAAATCTTTTAATTGTGAAAACCCCGTTAAGAGGCTCGCACTTCTGAAAAACTTGGTACATAAGCGTTTTGTGTTTTTAAAAATTTTGGCTTCAAATTTTGAACAAGCCTGAAGCGATTGTTTAATTTAAAAAATCCACTAAAAAAGAGCCTAAAAAGGCTCTTTTTATAAATGGTGGGCGTTGGGAGACTCGAACTCTCGACCCTCTCCTTGTAAGGGAGACGCTCTACCAACTGAGCTAAACGCCCTAATACTATTTAATTTTCAACTAGCTTGGCTGGTTAATTTTGCAATTAGATTTAAATCTCTCTGCAAGATTTATATTATCAAGAACAAATTTTAATGTCAATACTTTTGTTGAAACTTTTTTATTATTTTTTCGTCAATGTTTTGTAGTAGGATTTATTAAATGTAGTTGGAGGTTAATGTGAGCTTGAATTTAGAGACTTTAGACAAATTAAATATTTGTGATACTGATATAGATAACGAGATTAAAACTTTCAGTGCAATAGCGCATGAAGACGATATATTGCAGGTCTATTTAAAAGAAATAGGAAGAGTTAAACTATTGAAGTCTGAAGAAGAAAAAAGGTTAGGACGATTGATAAAAGAGGAAAACAATGTAGCTGCAAAAAGAAAACTTATTCAGGCGAATTTAAGACTTGTCGTTAGTATTGCAAAAAGATATGTCGGGCAAGGGGTGCTATTCATGGATCTTGTGCAGGAGGGCTCTATCGGTTTGATTAAGGCTGCTGAAAAATTTGACTATTCAAAGAATTTTAAGTTTTCCACATATGCAACCTGGTGGATTAAGCAGGCTATTATCCGCGCTATTGCAAATCATTCAAGAGCAATAAGAATACCTGTTCATATGGCGGACAAAATACGAAAATATAAATCTTCATTTGCTTTATTATCTTCTGAACTTGGCAGAGAACCTACGGATTTGGAGATTGCAAACAATCTTGATACTACAGTTAATAAAGTTCGTAGGATAAAGCAATCTATTATACTGGAGCCTGTTAGTTTAGAAACTTCTGTGACAGAAGATTTATGTTTAGGAGATTATATTGAGGATAAGTCATGTAATTCTCCGGAAGAGCAAGCAAAAGACGAGTTTTTAAAACAAGGTGTTCCAGAGTTGTTTGAAGTTTTGACAGAAAGGGAAAAGAAAGTTATTTCACATCGATTTGGTATAAACTCAGAAAAAACAAAGACCCTTGCTGAATTAGGGGAGTTGCTAGGATATTCTAAAGAAAGAATCAGGCAGATAGAAGAGGGGGCAATCCTAAAAATGAGAAATAATTCAAAATCAATTCATCTAAGAGATTATATAGAAAATTAATTCATCATTCTGCTGCCGGTTAAAATTTTTAACCGGTTTTATTTATTGCAGTTATGTGAGTAGTGATTTTGCAAATTCGATAGATTGTTCATTTATTTCGCCACCGGCAAGTTCGGCAAGGGCTTTTATTTTATTGTCTCCAGTCAGGACGAATACTTCTACTTTTGTTTCGTCATTTTGAGATTTTCTAACATAGAAATGTTTATTTGATTTGGATGCGATTATAGCTTGATGGGTAATTAAAATTATCTGATGTGATTTGCTTAATTCAACTATTTCATCGGCAACACTTTGAGAAGCTTTACCGGAAATCCCTGTATCTATTTCGTCAAAAATAACTGTATCTATGTCGTCATTTTGCGCAAATATAGATTTTATTGCGAGCATGACCCGTGAGATTTCGCCCCCTGAGGCAACTTTAGCCAAAGGTTTCATTGATTCTGAGACATTTGTAGATATCATAAATTCAACATTATCAGCACCGTTATTAGAAAGGTCTTTGGGAGTTATTTGAATTTCAAATCTTGCTTTTGGCAGTTCTAAAACTGCAAGTTTATCCTGTATTAATACAGATAGTACCTGTGCATAATTTTGTCTGTGTTCACTTATTTGCGAAGCCAGAGTTTGTAAATCTATTTTTATAGTTTTGATTTCAGCTTCTAAATTTTCTATATTTTGTGTAGAAAATTCAATTGTTTCTAGCTCATTAGAAAATTCATTGTAGCTTTTTAAGACAGCTTCAATAGAACCTCCGTATTTTCTTTTTAGCTTATCAAGGAGAAATAATCTTTCCTGGATTTCATTCAATCTTTGAGTATCATTATCGAGGTTCTGGCTATAATCTCGCAATGTGGATGATATGTCTCGCAGATTTTCAATGGTATCAATAAATTGCTGGCTTACATCTTCCAGATTGTTATCATAGCTTGAAGCTTTAGTTATATCTGTTTTTATTCTTGTCAGGGCTTCCAGTATGGATCCGTCATCTCCGTTTAGAGCCCAGTATGAAGCACCTGTGAGTTCTTTTAATTTTTCGGCATGCTCAAGAACTTCAAGTTCTTGCGTTAATTCTTCTTCTTCTTTTTCGCTTTGGATATTTGCTTCTTCAATTTCGTTTATCTGAAATTTGAGAAAGTCAATTTGAGATTCTGTTGCATTTGCAGAGCTTTTTGCTTCTTCTAATTTCTTTAAAAGTTCTTCATAGTGTTTGAATGTATTTTTATAGGTCTTCACAGTTTCGCCATAAACTTCTTTTGCGTATGAGTCCAGAAGATTTATATGGTATTGTGGCTGTAGAAATGTATAAGTTTGGTGTTGAGAGTGTATATCTACAAATTTTGTTCTCAAATTTTCAAGTAATTTCTGATTTACAAGTGTGCCATTGATTCTTGTTCTGACAGAGCTTTGTGTAATTTCTTTTGTAATCACAATTTCAGTTCCAAAATCGTCAATGCTGTTTTCTTGAAAAATATCCGCAAGATTATGTTTTGTATTCTCCAGTGTAATTTCAATAGTAGCTTTGTCGCAGCCTGCTTTTATTACATCTTTTGAGACTCTTGAAGAGAAGACCAAATCAATAGCGTTTAAAAGTATACTTTTCCCTGCGCCGGTTTCACCTGTTATAATATTCAGTTTGTTATCGAAGTTGGCACATAATTCATCTATTAAAATGTAATCTTTTAATCTTATTTGTTTAATCATCTTTTTTGAGTTTGTAACCTATCTGCACTATTTATAGATTTGCTCCGCAGCATTTTTTGTATTTTTTGCCGCTACCACACGGGCATGGATCATTTCTGCCTATTTTTTTAGATTGGTCTATTTCAGGCTTGTTTTCATTGTCTTCAATAATGCCAAGAGTACTTGAAAACGCATTTGAACGGTATAAAACAGTTGTGGATGATATAATTTTGTTATCTATATATCTGCGTTTATATTTCTTCAGCATTTCGTCAAGTGTATAGTTTTTGGCAAGTACAGCATTAACTATTTCCATAAAGTTGTTGTGTTTATCTGCAACCATTTTTATTAAGTTTGCAGAATATTTATCATTTTCAAGAAAATATTTAATGCAGGCATCATAATTTAGGACTTTAGTGTAATCTTTAACTTCAAATATTTTGTTGAAGGTTCCATAGAAAGGAATAGCATAAAGTCCTAGTTCTTCATCATATATTATCCCGACATCATATGTTTCTTTATGTGAAGAAAAACCTCCAAGAGAGTTTTCCAGAAAGTTGTCATAAGAATTATTGAATTCTTGAACATTAAAATATCTATATTCTTCCGGTTCTTGTATCAATTCTTTGTATTCAGCTTTTTTACCTTCTTCGGCGTAATCATTGAAAATACCAATTAGGTCATCAGCATTTTTGTTTGTTGTAATGATTTCTGTAGTACCAAAGAAATCTAGAAATTTTTTGTAAATATCAGCAACATCTTGTTCTATTTCTTTTTGTTTCTCCGGATTATCAAGATAAACAAGTTCAGGATTCTGAATGATTTTTGCTACTGCAAAACGGTATGCGTCATCTTTTCTTTTTGCCGGTAGTACACCTGAAATTTCAAGCAGATAATAATCGCCATTAATATTTACGATTCTTGCAATTATATAATCTCCGGAACCCAGTCCTCGAAAAGCTGTCATCTTCATTAAGGATGTAATTGTGTATCTGCGTTCATTTACAATATTAAGCATATCAAAGCCGTTTTTGGTAACTTTTTTAATTTCAAAAACGGAAGATATAGAATTGTCTATAGCTTCTACAATATCTTTAGTTTCTTTATCCAACCCTTTAGTATTTTCCAGATATAGCTGTGGAATACTTTTTAAATCTTCTCCGAGGTTTCTTTCAAGAATATAGCTGAAGCAGGCAGTTTGTAATGGTATTCCTGATTTTGAATTTGCACCTATAGTATTCAGATATTCATTAAAATCAGTTTTTATATCTTGATGGTTTTGAATAAATTCCGCAATATTTTTTATTACGCCATTTATGCTGTCCATGCGTTCTTGTATATTCATGTTTTCTCCCCTTATGTGTAATGTATATTTAGAGTATAATAATCGCGTAAAAAACTCAATATATTAAGTTTTCTACATTCAAACTTTACAACTTAATCAGTAAGTTTAAAGTCCCCATTCTTCTTAATATGCTCAACTAATCCGCCATCTTCTAATAGTTTTATCATAACAGGTGGCAATGGTTCTATTTGTATAATAGTACCGTTAGTGTGGTTTGTTATTATACCTTTTTCAATATCCAATTCAAGTTCATCACCGTCATCAATTGAGTCGGTATCGCATTCGATTGCTAAAAGTCCAATATTTATAGCGTTTCTGTAAAAAATTCTGGCAAATGATTTTGCTAAAACTGCTCCAACTCCTGCTATTTTCATAATTAATGGCGCATGTTCTCTTGATGAACCAAGTCCAAAGTTGTTTCCGGCTACAACAAAATCACCTTTTTTCATTCTGGATGCAAAAGTCTCATCTGCATCTTCAAGTACATGCTTTGCAAATTCGTTTAAATCTGAACGTAGATGGTACAGTCTGCCCGGTGCAATGTGGTCGGTTGATATGTTATCTCCAAATTTGAATGCTTTTCCCCTCATAGTATTAATATTCTCCTTTTTTTATATACTATCGCAAAAACAAATTCTATGCTATAATATGTATATAAATATTTATTTATTGATAGGAATTTAATTATGTATTTTAATAGAAAATGTAAAATA
>CAJMAX010000047.1 GCA_905211505.1 uncultured bacterium
TTATTTATATTGAAATAATTTAAGTAAAATATGTTAATATATAGATAGAGTTCTTAATTGGAGGATTGTGTATATGTTATCGAATAAACATGTTAATACCGGTTTTACGCTGGCCGAGGTTTTAATAACTTTAGGAATTATAGGGGTTATTGCAGCAATGACAATTCCGACTTTGATTGCCAATACACGAAGTTCTCAATATCGTTCTGCCCTTAAAAAGACGGTTTCAACATTATCTCAGGCCGCAAGAATGTCACAATCTCAATATGGCTATGATTATTCTGGAATTTCAACTACCTGTGGAAATAACGCAGGCTCAGAGCATCCAGATACTGTTATGTCGATATGTGCTATGCTCAATGGCACGTTAACAGGAGCAACTTATTACGAGACTGTTACAGATATAAAAATAAATAAAAATTCAAAGTCCGGGAATTATTCTATAATTCGCGGACCCTTTATGCTTTCAGATAATTCCAGAGTTGATAGAAATTACAGAGGCTACGTATTGAATGACGGGATTATTGTTGGTATTTGGAAAGGTCTAGGCTCTGTTCCTTGTACATTACCGGTTGGTAAAAGAATAGATGATATAATTACTACGGATGAATATTTACGATATTGTCTGGGTTTTATAGATGTAAATGGTGCTTCTTTACCAAATAAAGAAGTTTCATGTTCTTCAGGTTCAGAGTCACTATCCAAAAATGACTGTATTGTAAAAAATGATGCAAAACACTTGACAGATATTTATCCTATAAGGTTTCATGATGGAATTGTAGAGCCGGCATCTGCAGCTGCAAGGTATGTTCTTAAAACCGCAAAGTAGGATTTATAATATACAGGCAAGTACCATAAGAATAAGTGTTCCTATTTGTACGGCAGTAGCCATGTTTTGTCCGAATCTGTTACTGTCATACCTTTTGGCTGACTTTTGGGCATTTATTGCACTGGATATTCTTGCAATTCTTTCTGATTCACTATCGTTTGCAAAGCTAGTGCCGAAAACACTTGATTCAATTCGGGCAAGACGTGAATTTGTGGTTTCGTTTTCGAATTTCGTTTTGTATAATGTTTTTTCAATACTGGATAGGCTCATGTTTTTGCCAGGTTTAAATATATTTGAACCTGTTGATGAAAAATAATCATCTTCCTGAGGAAATTCAAAATTGTTGTTCCTGTTATTATAAGAATCATAATCAAATTCAGGTGGGCCATAAGAATCTAAATGGTAATTTTGGTCCATTTTATCTAAAGGATCTTCGTAGAATATATTATCCTGCTTTGCCATTTTATTATCCATAAAACTTTGAGGTCGCACTTCTGCTTTTAATCTGTCGACTCTGGATGATAAATCATCTTTTTCAAAGGTTTTACCTAAAGTTTTTTCTTCAAGTTTTGATAATCGGGTTTTGATATTTTGGTCTTTAAATTCTTTTTTGAATACTTGTTTTTCGAGTTCATTAATTACAGGATAATCTATTTTGCTGCTTTCAGATGGTTCTTTTGCGGTTACCCATGAGTCTTCTTCAGAGGCAAAAGTGTCTTCTTTAGGGGTAATTTCTTGACCTATAAGATCAGCAGATAAATCTTTTTTTAATTTTGCAATACGAGTATGGGTTTGTCCGGTTGATGTTGTTCCGTATACGCTATTTTCTATTCTTTCTAATCTGCTGGCTTCAGATTCTTTTGAATAGGTAAAACCGTAAAGCGAATTCTCAATTTTGTCTATAATTGTGGAATTTTGGCTTGCAAATACATTCTGACAGGTAAGAAGCATTGCTATGAAAATAATAAAATTTTTCATAATTAAAATCTCCTTAGTGTTAGAATAAGTTTATTCAATGTACAAACCAATTCAACAAATAAGGAGTTTTTAATTTTTTAAATTCGGCTAAATATTCGTAACCTTAAAGTATTATATTTAAAGTCTATTTACTCATTCGTAAATCTTTTAAAGCTTGAAGCTCTTTTTGATATGGTGAAATTGAGGTAACTTTTTCAATAATACCCGGTAATTTTTCTATTACATAGTCAATTTCTTTTTCTGTAGTAAATCTGCTTAGGCTCCAGCGAATGCTTCCATGTATAGCTGTAAATGGAACATTCATCGCTCTTAGCACATGGCTTGGTTCTAAAGAACCAGATGTACAAGCAGAACCGGATGATGCGCAGATTCCTAAATCAGATAGGTGAAGAAGTATCAGTTCACCTTCAATATATTCAAAACCAATATTTGTAGTATTCGGTACTCTATTGGCTACTCCTGTATTTAATCTTGCATTATATATTTTATTGACAATATTTGACTCCAGTTTGTCTCTGAGACGTTTAACTTCTGTTAATTCGTATTTTAATCCATCTTGAGCCAGTTGAGCCGCTTTACCTAAACCGACAATATATGGAGTGTTTTCTGTCCCTGCTCGTTTTCCTCTTTCCTGGTGTCCACCAATGATTAATGGTGTAATCATTGTTTTAGAGTTGACATAAAGCGCTCCTATCCCTTTAGGTGCATGGAATTTATGTCCCGAAATTCCAAGTAAATCAATTCCGTTTTCTTGTACGTCTATTGGTATTTTCCCGGCAGCTTGAACAGCATCAACAAAAAGTTTTGTATCTTTATTTTTAGATTTTATCATATCGGATATTTGTTTTATTGGATAAATAACTCCTGTTTCGTTGTTTGCCCACATAACAGATACTAAAGCTGTATCTTCGTCAATTGCGGTTTCGAGTTCTTCCAGATTTAATTCTCCGTTTGAATTTACTCCTATGTAATCAACTTTATAGCCTTGTTTTTCCATAGTTTTGTATGTATTTAAAACTGCAGGGTGTTCTACTTTTGTTGTTATAATATGTTTTTTATTCTTGTTGTAGTTTAAAACTCCGCGTATTGCGGTATTTGCACTTTCAGAACCGCAAGATGTGAATATTATTTCTTTTTCATCTTTAGCGTTAACAAAATCTCTTATTTGGGCGCGTGCTTCTTTTATTGCCTGTGATGACTTTTTACTGAAATTGTACATGCTTGAAGGATTTGCGTATTCTTCCTTAAAGTAGGGCATCATTGCCTCAAGTACTCGTTCATCAACTTTTGTTGTTGCGTTATTATCTAGATATACAATGTTATTATTCATTTAATTTACCTCGATTACAGAAATATCTGTTCCTAATGAATTTTTTAATGTTGTTTCTACAAAACTTTTTAATGTCATTGTAGAATTTTTGCAGCCAGAGCATCTGCCTCTTAATTTTACATAGATAGTTTTGTTTTTTATATCAACCAGTTCAATATCTCCGCCATCTTTTTGGAGCTCAGGTGAAATTTGTGTTTCTATTACATTGTTAACTTTTAGAATCCATTGAGTTGGAGTTAATTTGTCAATTTCAGCCTGTTGTTTGTTGTAATATGTATCAATCATGTCTTGAATTACAGCTTTGCATTTGCCACAGGCGCCTCCTGCTTTTGTATAATTTGTAACTTCTTCCACAGTCTTTAGATTGTTTTGTTTGATTGCATCCCAAATAATATTTTCTGTTATTTGGAAGCAAGTACAAATTATTTTTTCTTTTTTATTTGTTCCGTAATGTTCATCGAGAATTTCATCCAGGTCAACATATCCGTCAGCTGTGTAATTTTTTAATGCATCTTCTAATGCTTCGTAACCCATCACTGAGCAGTGCATTTTTTCAGGCGGAAGTCCGCCAAGTTCATCAGCAATATCTTTATTTGTAATTTTTCTTACCTCATCAACAGTTTTTCCAATAATCATTTCAGTAAGAATACTTGAACTTGCAACAGCTGAACCGCATCCAAATGTTTGAAATTTTGCATCTGTTACTATATTATCTTTTATCTTTAAATATATTTTTAATTGGTCTCCACAAGTTAATGAACCTGCAACTCCGATTGCATCAGCATTTTCTATAGAGCCAACATTTCTCGGATTTCTATAATGATCCATAACTTTTTCTGAATAATCCCACATTGTTTTTCCCTTTCATTAAATGTATTTATAACAATATTTTAGCGCAAAAATAAATAATTAAAGTTAACTTAATTATTATTTAATGTTTTAAGTTTTAAGGATACTTTTTGTGTAACGAAATGTAACGCAATATTAGCGAGAAATTAAAGAAAATTATATATTAAC
>CAJMAX010000048.1 GCA_905211505.1 uncultured bacterium
TTAGAAATGTTGTACCGGAAGTATATCGATATTTGCGAATAGCAAATAAATCTACTCTTCTTGAGGTAAAACCTATAAACAAATCAAACTTAACAAAAAATTTAAAATTTGATAAGGAATTATTTGATACATTTAATTACAGTTCAGAAGAAATAACAAATGCATACAGAGAATACGCAAAGTCACCTTATGTAAATACGTATTTACGGCAAGGATGTCCTATATCAGAAAAAAGTAATAAAATTATTGATTGTCTGAAACAAGGAATTCAAAACTCTACTCCAAAAGCTGGGAAATTTTATAGAGGAGTGACAGCTTGTCCTGATGAAAAAACAGCTCAAAAATTAATTTTTAATAATCTCGGCTTCACATCAGTAGCTCCGGAAAATAATAAAAAATATGCTGAAACATTTGCTCTTGGGAAAAATGGTGCTCTTATTGAATTTGAGTTAAAAACTCCCATAAAAGGATTACAGGAAAATAACTACGAAGTATTATTTAATCCAAAAACATTTACACCAGAAAAATATGAAATTAAGAAAATTAAGGATGGTTTATTTAAAGTTAGAGAAAAAGCTGAACCCGTAAAATTTGCATTAAGTAATACACATTTTTCAGATGGAGGAACTATAACATATGGGATTCTTCCTGATAATTATGTTACTAAGACAAAACATTTTGAAGAATCTTACTCCTCAGTTGCAAGATTTGGCCCTAAAAAAGGACAAACAATAACATATCCTGCAAAATGGGTTGAAACTCAAATTATACAGCCTCATTATTATATTGATAAATTATGGAGTACCGGAAAAGGTTCAGGAACAAAATCGATTCAATCTATAGTTCAAAAAAGCTTACAGGCTCCAAGAACAAACGGTCGAGTAGCATTGGAAGCCTGTTGTATAGATGGCAAAACTTCTCCTGCTGGATTCTATTACAAATTAGGTTTTAGATTCAATAATCCGGAGGCAAATAAAACAATGGAAAAATGGCTTGCAAGTGGAGGGAAAAGAGAAGATTCACCATTCATAACTGGAATGATGCACTTGCCGGCAGAAAATATTGAACACTGTTTAAATTATAAAAACATATAATCTTTACTAACCTCGCCTATTATAAATAATCTTGCTTAAAAAGGCTTTTCGTAAAGAAATTATTTTATTTATAAACAGAAAGCATAAAAAAAGAACGGATTAATCCGTCCCTTAAATTTATTTACCCTGGATGCGATTCGAACGCATGACCTACCGCTTAGAAGGCGGTTGCTCTATCCAGCTGAGCTACCAGGGCTTACGTTTTTTATATTACCACGAAAAAATTTTCTTGCAAGTCTTTTATTTTATTTTCTTTGCTTCTTTTTAATAAATTTCACATTCCTTATTTTTTATTCATTCATTTTTTTGTTTAAGTTATAATCATCATATACATTAGAAAAAAATAAAGGATACTTAATTATGCTAACCGGAAATGAAATTAGAAAATTATACTTAGATTATTTTAAAACAAAACGTCAACATACAATTGTTGAGAGTTCAAGCCTTGTACCTGATAATCCAACTGTATTATTAACTACAGCAGGTATGCTTCAATTCTTACCTATATTTTTAGGTATTCAAGATTGCCCATATGATCCTGCCAGAGCAACTTCTTGCCAAAAGTGTGCAAGAGCCGGCGGTAAAGATTCAGATATCGAAAACGTTGGTAGAACTCCTCGCCACCATACATTTTTTGAAATGTTAGGGAATTTCTCTTTTGGCGATTACTACAAAAAAGAAATTATTCCTTGGGCTTGGGAATTTGTTACCGAAGTTTTAAAACTTGATAAAGATAGACTTTGGATTACTATTTTTGAAACCGATGATGAAGCTTTCGATATTTGGAGAAGTGTTGGCGTTCCAGCAGAAAGAATTAAAAGAAAAGGTAAAAAAGATAATTTCTGGGGGCCTCCAGGAGCATCTGGATCTTGCGGTCCTTGTTCTGAAATCCATTATGACTTAGGGGAACAATATAAATGTGATGATCCAAATTGTGGTATTGATACTTGTGAGTGCGACAGATGGGTTGAAATCTGGAACTTAGTATTCACTGAATTATACCAGGATGAAGAAGGCAACCAATCTCCATTGGGTAAGAAAAATGTTGATACCGGTATGGGATTAGAACGTATTACTATGGTTTGCCAAGGTGTAGCTTCAACATTCGAAACTGATTTATTAAAACCTATTATGGATAAAGTTTCAGAAATGAGCGGGGTTCCTTATAAAAAATCAGAAAAAACTGATATCTCTTTGCGAATCATTACCGACCACGCAAGATGCGTTTCCTTCTTAATTTCTGATGGTGTAATCCCTGGAAATGAAGGTAGAAGTTACGTATTACGTATGATTTTACGTAGAGCTCTACGCCACGGAAAAATCTTAGGTATGGAACTTCCTTTCTTATATAAATTAGTAGACGTTATCGTTGAACACTACGGTGAAGCATATCCAGAATTAGTAAAAAATAAACAAAAAGTTATTGATACCATTAAAAAAGAAGAAGAAAGATTTGCTAAAACTCTTGACCGTGGCTACAAAATGCTTGATGAATTCATCGATAACAAAAAAGATATCGATGGAGAAAGTGCTTTCAAGTTATATGATACATTTGGTTTCCCTTTTGAATTAACAAAAGAAATCGCTGAAGAAAACAGTCTTAAAGTTGATGAAGCGGGATTTAAAGCAGCAATGCTTGAACAAAAAGAAAGAGCAAAAGCTGCAACTGCAAAAATTAGTGTAACTGGAGATATGAAATACGCAAAAATCGAAAAAGAAGTTGGTTCAACTAACTTCATCGGATATAGCGAAAATGAATGTTCTGATGCAAAAATTCTAGCTCAAATTGAGGGAGAAGGATTTGTTGATATAGTATTAGACAAAACTCCATTTTACGCAGAATGTGGCGGACAAGTTGGAGATAGCGGAATTATCGAAAGCTCAAACTTAAAAGCTGAAGTCTTAACAACATTTAAAGTTAACGACTTGTATGTTCATAGATGCGAAATTTTAAATGGCGAAGTTACTATAGGTGATACTGTTAAAGCTACAATCGATTTAGCTAGACGTGAAGAAATAAGAGTTCATCACACATCAGCTCACTTATTACAAGCTGCATTAATTAAAGTTCTAGGAGATGAAGTAAAACAAGCAGGTTCTCAAGTTGAAGAAAACCGTATGAGATTTGACTTCACATTCTCTAGAGCAATGACTGCTGATGAAATTAGAAAAACTGAAGAACTTATGAACAACTGGATTGGTGGAAATTATAAAATAAATACTAAAGTTATGGGTATTAAAGAAGCCGAATTAACTGGAGCGACAGCCTTATTTGGAGAAAAATACGGTGATGAAGTTAGAGTTGTTTCAATAGAAAATGACAACGAATGTATTTCTAAAGAATTTTGTGCAGGTACACACGCCAGACAATTAAAAGATCTAAGACTTGTAAAAATTGTTTCAGAAAGTGCAATCGCCGCAGGTACAAGACGTATTGAAGTCGTTGTTTCTAAACCTGCAATAAATTACTTAAATGCAAAATCTACAGAATTAGACAAATTATCAACAAAATTCAAATCACACTTTGATGAAGTAGTTGAACGTGTTGAAAAATTGTCTGATGAAAACAGAGAACTTCAAAAACAAATTGAAAAACTTGAAGAAGAAAATGCTAGAAATAAATTTGCATCTTTCGTATCAAAAGCACAAGATATAGAAGGTGGTAAATTATTTATCTCTAAAGTGACAGCACTAAAACCTGTTGGAATAAAAATCGGCTTAGAATTTTTATCTCAAAAATTAGGAGATAGTATAATTATCCTAGCAGGAGAAACAACAGTAGCTGTAAAAGTTTCAGATAACTTTGTAAAACAAGGTATCAACGCAG
>CAJMAX010000049.1 GCA_905211505.1 uncultured bacterium
TGCCTTTTTGTAACAATTTGTAACAATGAATTTCATGTGCTATAATAAAGGTGTATGAAAAGAATTATTCTTATTTTAACATTGTTTTTACTAATAATAAACCCGGTTTTTTCTGCTTCAACAGTTAAAAAGGATATTTCAGTGCAGTCTGTAGACGGGTTTGGTATAAAAGCAACTTTAGAGTATCCCAAGGTAAAGGGTAAAAAAGATTATTCTACAGTAGTTCTACTGCACTCATTGGGATATTCTTCTCAGTGGTGGGAAACTCTGCCTAAGGAATTAACTAACAGCGGATATGCAGTATTAAAAATTGATTTAAGAGGGCACGGAAAAAGTGTTTATAACTCAAGACTTGTAAGAACGTCGTGGAAAAGTATGACAAATTCAGCTTATGCAAAATATCCTGATGATGTTATTAAGGTTGTCGAGTTTGTAAAGGCTGAAAATAGCAAAAAAACATTTTTTAATAACTGGGCTATTGTAGGTGCTGATATTGGTGCAAGTACTGCAATTCTTGCTGCAGATAAGATTCCCAATAAGCCTAAAACTATTGTACTGCTTTCTCCGGTGATTAAAACAAGAGGTTTATATGTTCCTGTGAAGCTTGCCAATCTGAATATGGATATTTTTTCAATATCCGGTACAAACGATGTTTCAGGTGCTGAGGCAGAAAAATATCTTAAGAAATTTGCTCAGTCAACTTTTGCAACATATACATCAGAAGCAAATTCAACAGGTATGCTTATGCTGAAGAGTGATAATTCCCTTGCTAAAATCATTACTTCATGGATTAAGGAATATTTATAATCTGGCACTTCCTGCTTCATGCATTTTTTTGAGTGCCTGTTTTGTTCCTTCGTAATTCCGGCATAGTTTTATAACAAATTCTATGGCTGCTTTATCCTGACGTATAGCATCTTTGAGTTTGTAGATATCTGCAAGCTGAAGATTTTTAGTATCTGTCGTTTCAAACAGGTATTTATTAAGAAGTTCCTGGGCTTCTCTATCTAAGCCCATTATATTATTTTTGAAAGCATACCAGTTATAAAAATGATACAAGAAATAGTATTTATTAATGGCGCCTTTTGATAAAACAAACATTTCATCTGTTTTAAATGCAATCTTTTTATTTATAGCAAGTGATAGGTAAAGTGCTTTGCTTCCTTGTGCAGGGTAGATAAATCCCTCATTTTCACCTAAAGGGGTGAGAAATTTTGAGGCATTATCAAGATAAAATACTTTAGTACCCTGTTTTTCAATGTATTTTAATATTTCATACGGCTCATAATTATATTTTTTCAAGATTAAGGTCATCTCTTCTTCAAGTTTTTGTTTTTCATTTTCAGCAAGAGTACTTAAGTCGATAGTACACCCTCCAAAGTAGTGGCGTTTCTTTTTTGAGTTATTTTTTACGCCAATTGTTTTTGAAAGCTGAGCTCTGAGTAATTTTTCCTGAATTGCCAGTATATTGTATAACAGTTTTTTAAATATTTGCATATTCACCTTCAATATTTTTTACCTGCTTGTCAGCAGCATAGCATAAACCTTTTGTGTGTTCCCTATTTTCTTTTAATTTAGGGATAAAGTCTTTGTTTACTATACTGCATATGTAGATAAATGAACTGTCGGAACAGTTTGTAGTAATATCAATAAGACTTTTTAAATCATAAGATCTTATTATAGTGGTAAGTTTTGAACGCAGGTGTTTAAAGCTTGAGTTATCTAATATTACCTGTATTGCATTACTTCCGTATGTCTTTATAGCCTCCTGGATACCGCAATCTTGAATATCTCTGGCAATTATAATCGGGTTTGAACGTTTTTTTACCTTTATCTGAGGATTAGATACGACAGCTTTTGCTTTTTGCTCTGAATATGTTTTTACGACTGTTAGTTCAGCTGCTTTTTTTTCAGGATTAGATTTTTCTATATGTTTTACTTTGTGCGGGATAATTGCACTCTTTTCCTGTTTAATTTCTGCAAGCTTTGTTTTTACCTCTTTATATTCCGGATTTTTGTCGATTTCTTTTTTTACATTCTGGACAACCTGATTATAGTCACTGTATTGCTTAGCATCTTCTTCCCATTTAGAAAGAAATTCGGCCTTTTGCTCGGATGTCATATTAACGTTATGTAGAGCACCCTGACCAATACCTTGAGCTGTTGCTGTGTAGTATTCGCTTTTCATTACGGCTAAAAGCTCTTTTTCTTCATCTGTTAACGGTTGCCCGTTCTGTTGTTTCTTGAGTACTGTTTCGTATTTATTTCTGTCTTCTTTGTAATTTTTCTGGTATTCACTAGCAGCATCTGCTGATTTTTGTTCCATAAATGTCTGTGTATAACATTTAAGCACTTCTGCTTCTACAGGATTTCCAATTTCGTTATAATCTTTGATTAACCCTCTTGTAAATTCATAATTTGCATAATCAGCAGTTCTGGTCTTTTCTTCCTGATTACATCTGGTTCTCAAAACAGTTTTAGCTCCAAAAGCCATGTCTTTAGAATCTAATAAAATTATAGCATTTACGCCGCATTCAGAATTCATTTGAGCTGTAATATCTAAAAAACGGCCACGGAATATATGACGATAGCGTCTTCTAATACGTTTTTCAGCCGCAGCTCTTTCTTCTTCCGGCAACTCTTTTATTGCCTCAAGTTCGCTCTTAAGATTTTGTTCTGCAATTAAACGGCGTTCTTTTAGAAGTCTTTTTTGTTCTTTATTTGGGCGCTTGTCAAAATTCTCACCTAAATCTTTTACAATATCTCCTATAGCGTTTTCAAAGTCTTTAGAGTTTTCAAAATCGCCACTTTCCAGTGCTTCAAATAAAACATTAGCAAATGCCGTTATTAACTCTTCTTCGCTGGCATTTGCATTAATTTTTCCCTGGCTTTTCAAGGCATCAAATTTTACAACAGAATATTTTACGGCAGAAATAATGAGATTTTTTTCTTTGTCAGAAAGTTTATTAAAATCTTCTTTGGTTATCCCTGCAACCTTTTCAATCAGCCCGTTTTTAAGCATTTTCTTGATATCAAAGTTTTTACTTGGAATATTGTTAAGGTTTTCTTCCAGAGCCTTCTTGCTCATACCTTTATCAATTTTAGCTTTACTTTTATCTGAATCTCCTTTTTCATATTTATCTACAGGCTTTTCTGTTTCACATTCAATAACTGGTGTGTTATCCTTTTTCTGGACATTCTGAGTTTCGGTATTTATTTCTTCAATACCTAACAGAAATGAAGATGAAGAACAAGAATAACACAGTTCTAACTTTTATTTTATTACTTGTAATATTTGCAACAAACTATTGTTACGGACAAGAAATAAAACGCGACGGAAATATCTACACTCTATCTGCAGGAGATCTGATTTTCAGTATATCTGCTCAGACAGGAGGTCGTATCGTC
>CAJMAX010000050.1 GCA_905211505.1 uncultured bacterium
ATCCAATATTTTTTTATATATAAAATATTTTTTGACAATTATGTCTATACATGATATTTTATAGACATATTTTTTTATTTTAACTCTTTGAGAGGGAAAATATGACTGATACCACTTCAAAAACTGTTTTTACCATAAATCCTGATAAAGCAAAATTTATCGTTAACAGCCGTTTTTATTTTAACGGCAACCAAAAGAACAGCGAATTCTCCTTATTACCGGGGCATTTACAGCGAGCCGTCAACCGAGAAGCCGAATTTCACGTTAAGACTCTTTCACAAACGGAAGGATTCTCTGAGATATTAACAGCCGATAATTTCAGGGAAGCACAAAAATTACATAATGCTATTTGCGAATATATTGCGCATATCGGAAATATTGAACAAAACATAAATCCGTATAACCCCAATAATAAATTTGCCGCCTTGCTTCGCGCCGACAAAGAAGCCATTTACAAAGAAAATCTGGATTTTGGAAAAACACCCTATCCAGCGATAACAGATACAAATGTTTTCTTGCATCCGACAGCCCGGCGAGCCAAACATTTTAACGAATCTATAGCTTCCCGAAAAGCAAAAGGTGTTCAACGCAATGCGGCAGAAACATTACAGAATATTTATAATCATATTCATGCTTATGGCAAATAGCACACAGAAAAATCCTGAAAGCTTTAAAAACTTTCTGGATTTTTTTTATTTTACAGAAGGCGGTTTTCACTGAGATATTTCCACAGAGCGCAAGCATGCACTGACTGGATAATTTCATTGTTTTTCAGCAAATTTTTAACCTCTTCAAGGGATAACAGGTGACAGCTCAAATCCTCCCCCTCGTCCAGAGCCGGCTCGCCGACAGGCTCGACGTCTTCGGCAATAAAATTATAAACCCAATTATTGTTTGTGCTCGGGTTGGAAGACAGCCGCAGATTTTGCCGCCATTTTCCGCCGCCGAATCCGGTCTCTTCCAACAACTCGCGCTGTGCGGCAAGCACCGGCTCTTCTCCGTTTTCCACACAACCGCCGCACAATTCGTAATTCGCTTTGCCGATTGCATGGCGATATTGGCGAATCATGACAAACTTTCCATCCTTTGTTCGGGCTATCGTATTAACCCAGTCAGGATATTCCAAAACAAAATAGTGCGGAACAATTTTGCCGTTCGGAAGTTTTATTTTTTCCTCACGCACGGTCAGCCACGGGTCATTAAACAAGTACCGGCTGCTCAGAACTTCTGTTTTTTCTTCTTTTTTCATAACAAATGCTTTATTAAAATAATAAAAATACGGATAAAAGTTAGCATATTGCATGAACAAAGTAAAGACAAAGTCCACATAAGCAAAAAAAACTACTTGCATTTATAAAAAAAATAATATAGTTATCTTTTTGTTATCGGGTGTGTAGCTCAGGTGGTTAGAGCGCTACGTTGACATCGTAGAGGTCACAAGTTCGAGTCTTGTCACTCCCACCAATTTTATAAGAAATATCAATAAGATACTTCAAAATAAGTTTAAGGCTTTCCATTAATCTGGCAAGCCTTTTCTTTTTTGTATACCTGTCAGTATAAATAAGCAAAAACAATGTATTAGCAAAGCAAAAGCGTAATGTTTTTATCTTTTAAAGTCACAAATTTGGCACAATTTTGAACCTAAATAGTTCATTTGTGCCAAAGAATGACCGCTGGATGAGAATTTTGCGACAAATTTATATGTGATAACCTATTGTAAAACAATATTAATTTTTTATATCGAATCATTTTGACAGATTCGCAAAATTGCAGTATATTTATCTCAGTTTTATTTTATGGAGAAAAATTATGTTAACAACTAAAAACAGAAAGGTTACTTATGTCTGATTACAATCTCTATAAAAGAAACGATAATTATTATATTGATTTTATCCACCCTGAAACAGGAAAAAGGATTCGAGAAAGCTTAAAAACAAGTGATGAAAAGCTAGCTCAAAAATATGCAAACACGAGATACTTTAATGTGCTTCGAGATATAGAATTAGGTATTAGTGTTGAAGATAAAGATTTATCCAAAATATTTAAAGAATATGTAGACACGAAACCAACCCAGTATAATCAAGATACTGTCCAACGGCATTGGCTTCCATATCTGGAAGAAAAGAAAATAAAGCTATCCAAATTAAAACAAGTTGATATAACCAGATATTATCCTTGGCGAAGAGCCAGAAAATATCAAAATAAAGATGTCAAAGACATTACTCTAAACCGAGAAAACTGTGCTTTACGAAGTTTTATCAATTTTGCGATGGCAAATGGATATTTATGCCCCAAAAAGGATTTGAGATTCCAACAATTTGAAGTGGTTAGTAACCGTCGAGATGAGTTTTCCCAAGAGGAAGCAGAAGAATTAATAAGAAATGCTAAAACCCGCTATGAGAATGCCAAACATAGCATTCAAAAGGAACAACGGCGTGTTTTGCTAGATTATATACATTTTTTGCAAGTAACTGGGATTCGCTGCGGCACAGCACGAAAGTTAACTTGGAAAAATATGTTCCTTGATGAAGAAAAGCCTTACTATGCGATTGATGCACTGCAAAACAAAGTCAAGAAGCGTTTAAATTTTCCAATATCAAAAAATTTCGCCAATTGGTTAAAAGAAATAAAAAATAAGCACCAACAATTTTGCGATCAAAATGGTATTAAGTTTAGCCGTAATATTCATTTATTTAGCTGTCTCTACGTTTACAAATCAAATAAAGAAGGAAGACCTGCGGCAGAAATCGTTTCCATTGCAAATTGCAAAACAGCGTGGAAGAATCTTCTTAGAAGTTGCAGCTTTTATGACCCTGAAATGTGTTGCAATAAGAAGGTGCAATATAGTTTTAGACATAAGAAAATTACAGATCTAGTAAAAAAGAGAATAGATTCAACGCAGATTGCAAAATATGCCCAAACATCTGTGCGGATGATCAACAAACACTATGATCAGTCAGAAATGCTAGATTTCTATGATGAACTAGCTAGCTAAAAAACAAAATAAAATCTCGGATTTGTCAATATTATTTTTTAGCTCAACAGCAAAAATTTATTTTGGCAGATTCGGGATTTTCAGGTATATTTTAATCATCAGGAAGAGATATTTTGATACCCAAAATATATCAAATTCAGATAAATAACATTATTAATATATTATATCGGAGAACAAAATGAAAAACAATGAAATTAAAAAATCATATTCACCTCTTAAATCTTGGCTTCAAGAATGGATTGCTTACGCATCAGACCTATCCACTAGCCAAGATACATCAGAATCAAAAACAAAATCTTGGATTCAAGAATGGATAACCAA
>CAJMAX010000051.1 GCA_905211505.1 uncultured bacterium
CAACGCTTGAAAAATAAGGACTCATTATAAAACTTAGATTATATAATGAGTTTATAAATTTGAATTAATGAGTTTATAAATTTGAATATAAAAAAACTCTTTGACTTTTTTTCCCAGTTTAACCTAATATAAAGCTGGTTCGATTGTCGGACTGGGGCGTAGTAACCTCTTCACTATACGGTCTGAGATTTTAGAAGGCAGACCGAAATCAAAAACACTTCTTCCGGTTTTTATGACCGGGAGATGATGTTATGTCCAAGCATTTTGCCAAAAGCATCATGCTGTTATAGTGCAGTTACTAACTCCCGGTCGCCCGAAACTGTGGCGACTTTTATTTTGTTAAAATTAGAAAAAGGGAGAAACTAAATGGAAAAACTAAAATATCTTTGGCATAAATTTCTTTATTTTAGTGGGATAATGGTAATAGTAATTGCTGTATATGGCTCTTATAAAAATCAATACGGATTTGAAATTCCAGAATCTAATTATATTTCCGCATGTGACGGTAAAGAGGTTGTATCTAGTATTAAAACACAATGTACAAAGATGGATGGTGTAAGAAATGATAAGCCAATTTATGCGGAGATAATAACCGATGTTTATTCAATAAGAGATATTTATAAAACTACTGTCTACAGAAGGTTTTGCTTTCCCAATGGAACCAGAAGTGTTCAGTTTGTTTTAAGAGAGTTTATTGAAGATGCCAATAATGGAGATAAACAAAGAGTAGAAATCGGAGACGATTTAGATTTAGAAGCAACGAGTTGCGCAGGTATCGAAGCTTTATTTTGGGATGTTGATGGCAAAGCAAAAAATGGCGTCATGTATTATCGAATGACCGATAATGGTGTTGAAGATTATGAATAATTTTGGGAGCGAGCCATGAAAAAAATTTTAATTATAATATTGATGCTTGGTGGTTGTGCAATAATTAATGATCAAAAGCAGGGAGACTACTTTAGCAAATTTAGCATTCCTACAAAAAATTTATTGGGAGTGGGAAGATGTAAAAGCTTTGAAAGCAAATATGTGGAGAATTATGACTGGGATAAACTTATAAAGTTGGAAACGGAAATTCTGAATATAAATGATAAGCTTAAAACAAGAAATGGTTTGTCCTCGATCAATATCCCACAGGCTAATTTAGTAATCAGTAGTTATCTTGAAATGCCCTCAGTTTTTTATCGTGATAAGAAAATGAAAGACTTGAGCGAGAGGGACGGCGAAACTTTTGATAGTTATGGAATATTGAACGAAGTTGCCGATTTTTGTTTAAAAAATGATTTTATTCAAGATAGGGAAAAAACAACGAAGTTAAAGAGCTATTGGATGCACGGAGAGATTAAGGCATGGATGGCAGGAAATATTCGACATAAACTTAAAATCGAGCAAATTTACACAAAACAGAAAGCAGAGTTTATGAAAACTTTTAATAAGTCGAAATTGTATGGCAGGTTTAAAAAGTCTGCGCCATCTATGGTTGGGATGTCGGTTGAGAGTTTGGTTAAAAATAATTGCAAAATTGAGGATGTCATTATCGGTATGTCACTATTATCAATGGCAGATAACAGATTTAGTAAACAAGAAAATTATTCATTTTCGGTTAAAGGTAATGTCCTAATAATTAAAGTGTCGGATATTTTTAGAATCAATTTTGAGCAACGGGGCGGTAAGTTGGTGCCAACTGAATATTACAGCAAAAATGAAAATAGTCCCTCAGATAATCAAAATTATACCAATAGAAGTATCTTGGGGGCAGTTTATATGTCTGATGCCTTGTGCGGAAATAGTGAATTAGTATATTAATGTTGTAACCACCTCTAATCTGAGGTGTTTTACCAAGACCATACAGGCTTGATTAACGCCAAGTATAAATTTTAAGCGTTAAATCATCCAAACAAAGCAGCCCCGGATATTTTGTGTTCGGGGTTGTTTTTTTCTTTTAAAAGTGCTCTTGACAATTAGTTTTTGAAGCAATAACCAAAACATATAAATGCAAATGTAAGGATAATTACAATGAATGAAAAAACTTGTAGTCTACGAGAAGCAACAGAATTTTTAGGCTTAAGTTTAAAGCCGGCAAATTCAAAGGCAGAAATAGTCGATAGAATATGCAATTATACAGATAAAGATAAGAAGGATTTAAGTGAAGCTTTTGATAAATTGAAGCAGTTAGTTATATCTCAACAACTACCTGTTTACGGTGTAAAAGGTAATTTTCAGTTTGAATTTAACCTTCGGGAAGCTGACTTTACAACTATAAAATTTTGGGTTGCGGAAGATGCTCAATATTGTGGTGACAAGAAATTATCGGAAGATGTTACATATTTTGAATATCCTATAGTTTCTCCTTCGGATATGCCATATTTTTGGGAAATTGGTGTAAGTGTACCTTATAAGGAAGTTCCAATTAAGATTACAGAATTTATAGATATTAGAGCTGATGGTGTTCGTAATATCATATATGAAGGTACTCCAGAAGAACGACCATTTGGCTATTTTAATGTTAGGGTAAAACTTATAGACCTTGAAAGCATTGTCAAAGATAGTGTTGTTGCTTGTAAAGCATCAGAAAGAAAAAAACGAGTTAAACAGTATGCTAAAACTCTTCCTTTAGAGATTAAAACGTATCCCGATGCTTGGCGAGCAATCTTAGAATATTTTGGCGTAGAAGAAGACACACCAGGATTTGCTCGCACAACAATCTGCGGTTATTTGCGAGAAATAAAAATTCAAGGAAAACCACGATTCGTTCCAGCTCCGCAAGGAAATTACGGAAAATGATATTACGAGTTTTAAAATAAATAATTTCTTTTATGAAATTGATGTTTAAGCCCCTGTTTTTGCAGGGGCTTTTTTTATTGCGAGTTTTTTTGATTTCGTAAATAGGTCAAATTGAAAGCTATTTCCTTATTTTATACCTTGAGCTCATTCGCAGCAGTCGCAGCGATGTGAAGCAGAGGTAGTATGATAAAAGACTTGTTAAAAATATATCGCGAAGAAATCCATAATGTCTGTCCCGCGCTTACCGAAGAGGAAGTTATCGAGGCGGGTACTTCTCTGCTTCAAATTGTCAAGCTGTTGTCAGAGGCCGCTCAGGAAAATCCTGAGTTGGAAGTTTTAATCAATGCTCAAATGGAAGGAGACTTTATCAATGAGCACAAGTAACAAGAAAAACGTCTGTGATACCTGCGTTTTGCTGGTTGATTACACAGATATCACAATAACAGAGCTTGGGCGTTTTAAGCCTAATCCGCAAATCCTCTGGGATA
>CAJMAX010000052.1 GCA_905211505.1 uncultured bacterium
ATCCATATAATCCTCCTTACTAATATAGTTTTCGATTATTATTTTTTAATTGTCATTTATAATTAAAAAATATATACTAATTTTTTAAACCCTTTATTTATACGCTTTTTGGGGGCTTTTGTTCCTTAATAATTCTTAATGTTTTGAATTTCTACCCGAGTATTATTGCAATACAAGTTAAAAGCATGAAAAAATTTGTTATATTTCTAGCCATATAAAATCTTAGATAAAATGAGGCGTTATACGTGTTTTTTATTTCATTCCAATTGTCCAGCGGATGATTCCAGAATGGATTTGCAGGCATGGTTTCCCGGCTTTCATTATAAATTTTTAATGAATTATATAATTCTACTACCATCGGGATTGTTATATATGTTGCAAAGTACAGAGGATTTAGGCTTTTATAAGCAATATAACCAACTGTAATATAGCTTATTATATAAAATACAGGAAGCAGATTCAGGGCATTTTGTTTTGTTTTCATTTTTAAGCACAATGTTGTTTTATTTGCTTTTTTATCTCCGTCAAAATCCATTAGCATATGTGCATAAAGAATAGTGTTGACAAACATAACGCAAGCAATTGATAATATTATTACATCCGTTGACAATTTTTTTGTCATAACGTAATAAACTCCCTCAAACATCAATGGACCATAGGCTATTATTACCAGAACTTCTCCCAGTCCGTTCATTGAAAATTTCGGGTAAGCAATAGCAATTAATAGTGCTATCAGGGCAAAAATAATAACCATTGGTCCTGATGTAAAAAATAATACTGCTCCTACAATCGCTGCAATTGTCAGGAATGTTATAATAACATTTCGTAAATCGTCAACAGTAGCTTGATTAGTCCTCAAGTAAGCACATTTGTGGTCTCTGCCTGCTTTTACAAAATTTTTGTCTTTACTTAAAACTTTGTAATCAATATAGTCATCTATTAAATTTGTAGCAAGGTGAACAAGGCTTATTCCAAGAAGTGCTATTATACCGAGAATTGTATTTCCGCCGTCTTTTATTGAATAGATAAATATAACAAGCCAGCTTAAAAGTGTGATTGGTAGAGAATACAATCTTGCACATTTGAGCCAGAAAAAAATTTTAGTAGTAAAAGTTTTTAAGTTATTCATTATTTTTCAAAAAAGTTTTTCATTGCAACAACAGATTCATAACTTGCACCGGCTTCAAGTATTTCTTCTGCAGAAAGTCCGAACATTGTGATAAGGTTGTGTGCATCATCACTACAGCCTGTATTTAAATGCTTTGCTGCTGTTGTTATTGCATCTTCTCTTGTCATTCTGGTAAATTGGTTATTTATACCCTTTCTAAATATTCTGGTTTTAGATTTACCCATTTAAATCTCCTTTTTGGAAAGCTAAAAGGGCTGCTCCAATCATTCCCGAAAAATTTCCAGCAGTTGCTTTATAAACTTTTGTCGGTGTTGTTACTATTTCAGAATTTACCTGTTGTTCAATTTTTTCTGTATTGACAAATTCTGCCATTGAACCTGAAAGAACAATGCATTCAGGGTCAAAAAGGTTAGCCAGTCCAATAAGACCATTAGTTATATCTTCTTCCCATCTTTGAAGAATTGATATCATTTGCTGATTATGTTCTTTTGCTCCTGATATAACGTCGTATGTTGTCACGTCTTTCGTTTTCAGGATTTCTTCTGCTGTAAGTTTCAAGCCGGTTCCTGAAGCATAAATTTCAAAGCAATCCCACGAACCGCAAGAGCATTTTCGTCTTTTATCCGAGTACATTTTAAAATGCATTTCTCCAGCGGCACCGTTTTGACCTTTTAGTAGTTTATTACTAACAATGATTCCGCCGCCAACACCTGTTCCCAGAGTTATCATCACAGAGGTTGAGCAACCTTTTGAGGCTCCAATTTCATGTTCTGCCCATGCTGCACAATTGGCATCATTTTCTACAAACACAGGTTTGTCTGAAAGTTCAGAAAATGGCATTGAAGGATAACCTTCTGCGATGTTTCCGGTTGAGCCCAGTATTCCGGAGTTTGAATTATTTACGGCTCCGCAGGTTGAAAAAGCTATGACATCAACATCTGCTTCACTTTTTTGTATAATTGATTTGAATGTGTTTTTTATAGCTTCAAAAGTTTTTGGAGTAGGTGTTTTTTCTATATCACTTATTATTTCACCTAATTCATTCACGATAGCACTGTATATTTTTGTGCCACCGACGTCAATTGCCAGAGCTTTTTTCATTTTATCCCCTTTTAATTTATTTTTCAAATTTATCGTGGCTTAGCATTTGTAACCCTTGTTTATACATTGAACGAAGTTCTCTAACTGTGTATTCTCTGCCTAAAACTTCAACTTTTCTGTCATAATTGATTTGTGGTTTTGTGTTCTTTGCGTTTTTTATTACTGTTAATAAATTTTCAGTTTTATCAAGTGGTGATAATATTGTAATTTGTTGTATCTTCATTTTTATTCCTGTGATTTATTTCTGAATACAAATTTTTTAGTTATTAGTTGAGGGCGTGTTATAGCAGATCCGATTACAACGCAATGGGCGCCCAGTTCAAATGCTCGGTTAACCTGCGCGGGTTCCCAGATTCTGCCTTCCAGTACAACAGGTAAATTTGTCTTTTCTACAAGTTGTTTAAGTAGTTCAAAGTCCGGTTCGTTGGATGGTGAAGATGCTGATTCTAATGTGTATCCTGCAAGGGTTGTTGATAAAATATCTGCCCCTGCTTCCTGTGCTTTAATTCCTTCTTCTAATGTTGAAATATCTGCCATTGCAAGTCTTTTATTTATATGGATATATTTTATTAGATCCTGCAGTTTTTCACCATTTGGGCGTTTTCGTAGTGTGCCGTCAGTCGCTATAACATCAGCACCCGCTTCTACAAGTTCAATTACCTCTTTTATTGTAGGTGTGATATAAACTATTTCTTTCCAGTTCTTCGGGATAACATTTGGTTTTGTTAACCCTATTACCGGCACATTAAAAAGACGTTTTGCATTTCTTACATCTCTTGCACCTGCAACTCTTAAAGCCCCGGCACCTCCGGATACAACTGATTTCATCATTGCGACCATGCATTTTTCCAGGTATAGCGGTTCAGATGGCAT
>CAJMAX010000053.1 GCA_905211505.1 uncultured bacterium
TTCTGCATAAACCTCTTTGTGAAAAGTACAAAGAACACACATTAAAAATTTTCGGGTTGTATGTTTGTAAAAGCTGTATGCTTTTATACAGCGGATTTCTTTTGGCTTTCATACTTATATTATCATCCTCTAAATCCATAGAGTTTAATAAATATTTTTTTCTTGGAGTAGCAGGAGGAATATTTACGTTTGCAGTGTCTTATCCTCCTGTATATAAAAATTTCAGCAGATTAACAAAAGATTTTATCAGGTTTTATGACGGAGTATTTCTGGCTGCTTTATTTGCAGTGAGTTTCAAAATCAATATTTTTCTGGGGGTGGTGAGTATAGTTGCGTTTATTATAATGCGTAACACATACAACAAAAAACGTCCTGGAAGCAGAATTTGTAAAGGATGTAGTGAACTTGCAGAGAACAAAACTTGCAGTGGATATCTTTTGCAAAAGCATGCACTTTTAAAAATAGATGAAGAATATTCACAAATAATAACGGAGAGGTTAATGAAAGAAAGGATTTTGAATTATGATTAATCGAGAAGATTTATTAGCCGGTACAAGGCCGGAAGTAGGCGACAGAATTCTTGTTACCGAAAAAGAAACCTTCGAAGGTTATCAGGTAATGGACTACAAAGGTGTTGTCTGGGGTATATCAATGAGAGCAAAAGATATTTTTTCAGATACATTGATGGGCTGTAAGGATATTACCGGTGGAGAATTAACATCGTATGCGCAGTTATCAGATGAAGTACGGCAAAGAGCGTGGGATAGAATGTTATCATCTGCAAAAAGAATAGGTGCAAATGCTGTTATTAATTTCCGTTTTGAAATTACACCTGTTATGTATGGAACTGGTGGAACTGCAGAAGTAATAGCTTATGGTAACGCGGTTGTGATAGAGCCTATTAAAAATTATGTTCCAATGGGAGGTATTGGAAATATTCTGGCAGAATTTGTTGACGGATATCTTGTTGGTGGAAGTTCACAGAATATTGCACCTGTAAAGAAATCAGTAAAAGAATCTCCTAATGCCGAAATTACAAACCTCGGTGATATTACTTATGCAATTTGTCCTGAATGTCAACTAAAATATAAAGTTACAAAAGACGAAAAAGGGATTACCAGAGTATTAGGTTTAACAGATGTTGATCCTGACGAAGATGGTTTACAAATTTTCTGTTCAAGATGCGGGACCAAGTTTACAATTCCGGAACAGCAATAGCAAATTTTTCTACAGCTTTAACAAAACCGTCATTTTGCACGGTATCGGTGATAAAATCAGCACACTCTTTTAATTCAGGTGTGCCGTTTCCCATAGCAACACCTATTCCGCCGCATTGTACTAAATCTATATCATTATTCTGATCACCTATTGTCATTACTTCACTTATATCAATACCCCACATATTACATAAATATTTAATTCCCAGTGATTTTTTTGCTTCTCCGTTTCCAATTTCACAAAAATATGGAGTTGATTTTACAATATATAATTCCGGATATTTTTCTTTTAATTCATCTACCCAATCTGTAACTTTGTCAGCGTTTCTCAAGTCAATTGCAAGAATTTTATTAACATTTTCGATTTTCAGTTCATCAAATGAACAAACTGTGTAATCAATAAATTTCCCGTCAGTATAAAATTTTATTATTTCATTATCTTGTTCAACATACAGTTTATCGTCAAGGTATAAGTTTATGTGGATATTGTTTTTTCTTGCCCAGTTTATAATTTCTTTCGCATACTTAGAATCTAAGTTTTTCTGGTATAAAGTTTTTCCATGGCAGTCTTTAATCAGACCTCCCTGATAAGATATAATAGGTGTATTTAAACCGAGTTTTTGAGCAACAGGAATTGTAGCGCTGTGCATTCTGCCTGTAACTAAAATAACCGGAATGCCCTGTGCTTTTAGTTGATTGATACACTGTTTTACTCCGGGTGTAAAATCTTTTCCCCATTCAATAAGTGTTCCGTCAATATCTGTTGCAATCATTTTTATCATAAATATTTACCCCTGCATTACCGGTTTCATAATAGATTTTTCAGCTTCAAGCATTCATAAAAGCACGAAATAGTGTACATATTGTTTTGGCATCATTAATTTCACCGGAATTTATCATTTTAAAAACCTCAGATAAATTATATTCTTCGCATTTGAGAATTTCTCCCTCATCAGGATGTTCACCGACAAATATCAAATCCTTTGCCAGATATAAATACAATTTTTCTGTACAAATACCAGGTGTGGTATTTATAAATCCCAAGGATTGCCATTGTTTTGCCTGATATCCGGTTTCTTCTTCCAGTTCTCGTTTACAGGCTTCGTCAGGGTTTTCTCCGATTTCAAGTTTACCTGCAGGAAGTTCAAGATTGACTTTTTTCAGCGGATATCTGTATTGTTTGATCAGCAGAATGGTATTATTATCTTTCAAAGCTGCGATTACGACTCCACCAGAGTGTAAAACTACTTCTCGAAACGATTTATGCCCGTCAGCAACTTCGACATCATCACGAATAACCGTAACGACTTTTCCCTCATAGACGACTTTAGAATCCAGTGTTTTTTCTTCAAAATTCATACTTTTATAATAGCATAAATTTTAGATTTTAAGCACTACATTTACATAAAATATGTTATAAATATATCAAATCATTGTTTTTACTAAAAAGGGGGTTCGGGGGTATTGCCCCTGATAACTTGAACCATTCAATCAGGCGTGTTTTTCTTTTTCGGTTCTACTTTTTCTTTTTGCGTCGCAATCAAAAAGAAAAAGTAGACAAAAGGAAATT
>CAJMAX010000054.1 GCA_905211505.1 uncultured bacterium
CTATGACTATCCCTACAATAGCCGCAAATGTTGTAGGACATAAATATAGAAATCAGTATAAAAAAACTATGTCTACAATTAGTCAAGCTGTTAGATTAAACAAAGCTAATTACGACTGGGATTTTGCTGATGTAAACGAGCCTTGTTTAGTTGATGATTTTATGGAGCATACCTCTGATAATAAAATGTCTATTTGTGCAATATTTAATAGTAATCTCGCAGGTATTGTAGGTTATTATATCAACGGAACCTTAACAAATAAATATGGATACAAGCAAAACGGAAAAGCTGTCGGAGTCAATTTAAATTTAGGTGGAGGACAATTTACAGTTTATCAATTAGCAACCGGAGCTTTTATTGGAGTTAGGTCTGCATCTTTTTCAAAAGGGTGCACACTAGGTATTGGTGAAAAATTTACCCATAACACACTTGGTCATTGTACAGGCTTTATTGATGTAAATGGTTTGTCTTTGCCAAACGAAGAAATTAAATGTTCAGTTGGTATAACTTCACTAAACCTTGATACTGAATGCATAGTTAAAAGTAAAGATATGAAAGATATTTATCCGGTTATTTTCCATGATGGAATTGTTGAGCCCTTAACGAATGCTGCAAAATATGTTTTGGAAACCACAAAATAAATAAACGGTAGAAAAATCATTTCTACCGTTTATTTTTAAAACAGCTTTGTACTGAAGCTATACAGAAGCCAATTCTTTGCTTCTTTCAAGTTGTAATGTAACTGTTGTAATGTCACATACTGAACTTGGGCCAAAGTATTGAATTGCACCCGGGAATAAATATCTGTCGTTCATTGCCCAGTCTTCTCTGTTTTCTTCTAATTTTTTGAAAACAGGACCATCAAGTCTTACAAGAGCTTTTTGAATAACTGGTTTCATTTCGCCGTGACGTTTTTCCATATTCATCATCATTGTAAGAGGAACACCGCCGGCAACCCATTTATCTGCAGGTTGTGTCAAGTTTCTAACTGATGATAAGTAGCCTGTTAATCCATTAGAGATTAATGCAAATGCATTGTAACCTAATGAGTAGCAGTAATCTGCATCAAAGTTTGATGGGAATGCACAACGTCCTTCGTATCCGAAGAAGTGTGATTGGGCTGAGAATTTGCCAATAAAATCTCCTTGAGCTTTTAATTCATCTAATTTTGTTGAAATCATTTCAATTAAAAGTTTTTCAGTTTCAATTTTAGAAACCTGAACGTTACCGTGTGGATCTCTATCTGCTAAAAGTTGTCCTTTAATTAGAGCAGGCAATGAGTTATAAACTTTTGCATTTGCTGAATCTAATCTGTTTTCAACGATGTCAAATTTTTCCCTGATAGTTGTAGCATTAACAAAAGCAGGGTCTGATTCTAATGATGCCATAATATCATTCAAGTTAGAAATCATTGAGCCCATTTCAGGAATAAATTCAATCAAACCTTCAGGAATTACAGCAATACCAAAGTTTTTACCTGCATTTGAACGTTTTACAATAATATCTGTCATATAATCAATAATTGAAGATAGTGACATTTTTTTAGCTTCAACTTCTTCAGAAATCAAAGTAATGTTTGGCTGAGTTTGTAAAGCTGCTTCTAATGCAACGTGTGAAGCACTTCTACCCATAATTTTTACAAAGTGCCAGTATTTTTTTGCAGAATTAGCATCTCTTTCGATGTTACCGATAAGTTCAGCATAAGTTTTTGTTGCTGTATCAAAACCAAATGAAATTTCGATTTGTTCATTTTTCAAGTCACCGTCAATTGTTTTAGGGCAGCCAATAACTTGAATTCCTGCATTATTTTTAACGAACCATTCTGCAAGTAGAGCTGCGTTAGTGTTTGAATCATCACCACCAATAATAACTACGGCAGTAATACCTAATTTTTTACAAACAGCCAAAGATTTTTGGAATTGTTCTTCTGTTTCCAATTTAGTTCTGCCTGAGCCGATGATATCGAAACCGCCTGTATTTCTGTAATCATTGATAAATTCATCAGTGAATTCAACATATTTGCCATCAATAATACCTGAAGGACCGCCTAAAAAGCCATATAATTTGCTTGAAGAATTAGCATTTTTAATTGCATCATACAAACCTGCAATAACATTGTGTCCTCCAGGAGCTTGTCCACCTGAAAGAATTACACCAACATTTCTTGCCTCTGATTCTTTAGATAATGAAGAAGCTTCAAAAGTTACAGTTGGTTTACCATAAGTATTTGAGAACAAAGCTTTAATAGCTTCTTGATCTCTTACTGATTGAGTAGCATCACCTTCAACCATTTCCAATGAGTTAACACCGTTTTGCAAACTCAAAGGAAGCTTTGGCTGGTACTTTAATCTTTCAATTTGTAATGGTGAAAGTTTTGTCATTTAAATCTTCCTTTCCTTTTGTACTACTAAGTATACATACTACATTTTACTACAAAAAAACAAAACTAGAAAATAATAAGCTGTGTACATAAAATATGTTATGGATATTTTAAATAACTATTTTTTACAAAAGAGGGGTTCGGGGAGAATACTCCCTGATAACTCGAACCATATGATCACGCGTGTTTTTCTTTTTCCGTCTACTTTTTCTTTTTGCGTCGCAATCAAAAAGAAAAAGTAGACAAAAGGAAATT
>CAJMAX010000055.1 GCA_905211505.1 uncultured bacterium
AACTCGAGTATCATATCTTAAATTTGAATACCTGGAGTTTTCTAAAAATATAGGATTTGATATATTCATACAAATATATAACCTGAAAAACATTTAATTTGCTATATTTTAAAAATTTCTTAATATTTAAATAAAAACATGCAAGTTTATCTTTCCTCATTTTTATAAATATTAAAAAGGAAATAAAATGCAACTATCTAAAAATAATAATATAAACTTTGGAGCTCTGCACATCGCAACTTGCGGGAATATAAAATTATACAAAGCTGTAACACCGGCAGATTACAACTTTATAAAACAATTACCGGATAAAATAGATACAAAAACTCTAATGCCTCAACTTTCAAAAGATGCACACGCCAGATGGAACGAAATGATACAATATGCATCTGATAATGCACTAAACAAAGAAAACACGACATACCTTGAATTTTTTAATAATAAACCTTGCGGAATCATAACATTTAAATCTGGAAAAATATTTGACCTGGATTGCATATGCACCTGGCCGGTAGAAATTGGTAAAAAAGTACAACAAGCAGGACAAATCTTATTTTACCAATTATTTTGTGATTTCAAAAAAATAAAAGGTAAAAAAATTAAACTTGAAGCAATAACAAATGGCCCCTATAATACTGTCAAAAAATATGAACAACTGGGATTCAAACAATTTGAAACACTTCCAACTAAAATAAAAATGGAAATAACATCACCAAAAGTTGACAATACATTATCAAAATTATCAAAAGAGCTTCCTTACGAGCAAGAAAACAATGCAAAAGTCGTATTATCTACAAATCTAGAATAAAACTTGTTTTTAAATATATAATACCAGAAAATATAGCAATTAAAGGATTCCCCTGTTGGGTAATCTTTAAATTGTCTAATTGTAGAATTGTCATTATAACACTTATTGAGTTTAATGTACATATAAATTAAAAATCTTTTTCATACTTCCAGCTATTCTTAATTCCAAGAGCCTCATTCAGGGCTCTTTTTCCTTTTCTTAAGCCAGATAATGCGCAATACCGTCAAGATATTATTTCTACCCCAACAGACACTAAAGAGTATTAATTCACAGGAAACATTACTAAACTAACAAGATGAGACATACTACGTTTTCCTCGACAGAACTATGCAAATTATATACCTAAAGTAATATATTGTCATTCTTCGGTCGTGTTCTCCCTCAGACTCTATAAAAAATCGACCAACATCAAAAGAAAAATAGAAGGCATGTCATCCTGAACTGATTCAGGAGCTAAACAGTACAAAAAAATAATCTCCGACAAGTTTGTTGGAGATTATTTTTTATCCAAATAAGAAGAAACTATACTACTTGCTAGCTCCATTTATTTTTCCAGCATTATATATTCCGTTAAAAAGTAAACCTAAAGCTGCAACTCCTGCTGTAATAGCCATTGCGCCAACTGTTTTAGATTTTTTCAATACAGCTTTTATTTGCTCTGGATGAGACATAACACCGCCGGTTTGAAATTTTCCTGTTACATAACGCTCTACGATGTTACCTAATTTTAAACCATCTTTAAATATCTTTTGCCCCATTTTTTCAAAAAAGTTAAACAGTTTACCTGTTTCTCTTCTCATTGTTTTATAACCATTAGTCAAAGCTATAGAATCACCACAAACATTTTATGCTAAATTAACTCCTTTATTTAACAAAACACCTGTTCCAATTAACCCGGCAGATGTAATTGCAGCATTCCCTACATGAGCCAAACCTGTATTACCATTTTCAATTCTTGGCTTTTGACAAGTTAAACAATTTACTGATGTCATAAATTTCTCCTTTACTTTTACCTTTTGTATCTCTACATTTAGATAAAAAAATTTAGAAAAAACAGATTGCTAATTACCCACCACATCATATCATATCGGGCATTATATCTAAATTTCAGCCAATTTAAATTGAAGTTTATATTTCGTTACATTCGAGTAAATATAAAAAACTTGAATAATTTTATTATCGAATGAAACAATTACGGGTGCTTATCGGACGGAACACTCTGATACATATTATAGATAAAACTCTCTAACTTGTTGAACCATCTTACAAAAAAGAGAACCAAGACATTCATCTTGATTCTCTTTTTTAAATTAGGTGTCGGCAACTAGTTATCTTCCCAGGGGGTGGCCCCCCAAGTATTTTCACCGCAATGAGTCTTTTCGACCGTGTTCGGGATGGGAACGGGAGTTTTCCTCACGCTTGGTCACCGACGAACTTTGCTCTGTTTGAACTGACTTGGAACTTAGTCCTCAATTCAGACAGGTTCGTACGCTGAAGATTGCATAATGATTATAAGGTTTTGTAATCATCCTAAACTTGTTAGGAAAAGCCCTCGTCCTATTAGTAATGCTCGACTGAAAATGTTGCCACTCTTACATCTGCATCCTATCAACGTGGTAATCTGCCACGGGACTTACTAGCTTGTGCTATGAGAGATCTCATCTTACGGTGGGCTTCGTACTTATATGCTTTCAGCACT
>CAJMAX010000056.1 GCA_905211505.1 uncultured bacterium
AATGTCACCGTACAATCTCTATTTGACAATGATTATTACGCAGATATTAATACATTAAAAAATAAATTATATAAAAAAATAGACAACTTAAGTGAACAAAACACACGTTTTTTGTATATTGTAGCCTCCCAGCTTGATTAATTCTTTAACCGGCAACAAATTTTGCCAGAAGTTCAGGGAATTTAGTTATTAATGCATCTGCAAACTTTTCAGTATCTATCTGAGTTGCGACAACCGCTAATAAATCTTGAGGCAATTTATTCATCATCTTTTGAAGATATTCAGGTTTTATAACCCCCATTGACTTTACCATTTCATCTTTATTGCGCTCTCTTTGAATCATATGAGTATACGCGTCAGCATCAAATTTTTCATAAAGTTTTGGTTCTCTGCTTGTCAAAGACAATGTCAATTCCTGCTTTTGAGTTGGCTGAAGATTTGTAATCGCTGTTTTATAATTCAAATCTCCAAGCTGACTAATCTGACGAACCAGCTCTTCAGCATCACCTTCTGCAGCAACACCTGTTACGCTTTCCAGAATCTGCTGTAAATACATCTCAGGAATAGATTTAAGGTTTTGAAGCAGCATATCCTTATCCATATCAATACCGGTAAGCAATTTATCCAACTGTTTTTCCGGCATAAGCTCAATCACCTGTTGCTGAGAAAACATTTCAAAAACAGTTTTTACAAGTTCTTCCATTGGAATATCTTTTAACAGATTCATCAAACCATCTTCTGAAAAAAATTGAAGCCCCTGAACCATATCATTTGTTTCCAGCATTGGGACAAGTTTTTCTAATTGAGCAGATGTCATTGAATTCATTATTACTAATTTATTTTGCGGATCAGCAAGTTGAAATAATTCAATCAATTGATTCGGGTTTGTAAACATATCTGCAGCCAATTGTATAGCAGCTTGATTCCCCTGAGCTGCCTCTGCTTGAAGAATTTCTTGTACGGATTTATCAACATAAATCTGCATCTTGGCATCTGATATGCCAAGCCTTGATTGCAAATATAATAATGTTGATTCTATGACAATCGACATATTAACCTCAAATCTCTTTATATATTAACGGCTCATTCTGACTATATATTCAATCATAGAAAGAAATTGTAACATTAAGTAATATTGTCAAAAACACACTAGTAGAAACAGTTTCGGCAAATATAAAATATTAATATTTGTAACAATTTTACCACATTTGTAACAAAAATTAATGATTACTATACTTTATATATATAAGGAAAAGATAAGGAACAGGAAAATGAGTTTCGATGTAAATATAGGACGGGCACAACCAATAATAAAACCGACAGCAAATATGAACAATGATGGCGGCTCAGGAGGCAATCTAGGTTATATGACTCGAGGCAAAAAGAAAGAACACAAAGAGTCAAAAAGCCTATTTGATTCTGATACAGAAATAGATACATTTGAAATGGCATCAAAACTTCCGCAAAAAAATTATGAAGATGTTATGGGATTAAAAAATTCCTGGCTTGAAAACTTCATTTCAAAATTCTCAAAATAAAATGTTTGATTCAATATATAAGAATCAAACATTTTTATTTATATAAAA